>NZ_JBKFAP010000099.1:0-384 GCF_053345715.1 Methylobacterium sp. D48H | reverse complement strand
GGGCGCCCGCGTGCTCGCCGGCAACCGCGTTCTCGGCATCCAGGCCCTCGAGATCCGCCGGGATCGCGGCTGGTTCTGGGGGACGCAGTATCATCCCGAGCTCGACCTCGACGAGTTGGCCGCGGTGCTGCGCCTCTGCGACACCGCTATCGTCGAGGCGGGACTCGCCGAGAACTCGCGGGCCGTGGCCGCCTATGCCGACGAAGTCGCGACGCTCCAGGGCCACGACCCGGAGACCGCGCGCCGCCTGGCCTGGCGTCACGGCGTCGGGCCCGAGGTGCTGGAGGCCGGGCCCCGCCGGCGGGAGATCGGGAACTTCCTGGCGCGCCTGTCCACAGGCGAGCGCCGCCACTAGGCGACCGCGACCGGGTGGCGCGTTGACCC
>NZ_JBKFAP010000098.1:0-401 GCF_053345715.1 Methylobacterium sp. D48H | reverse complement strand
TCCTCGCCCACCTTCACGATGCCGCGCTCGACGCGACCCGTCACCACCGTGCCGCGGCCCGAGATCGAGAACACGTCCTCGATCGGCATCAGGAACGGCATGTCGATCGGACGCTCCGGCTGCGGGATGTAGCTGTCCACGGTCGCCATCAGCGCCAGGACCGCCTCCTTGCCGATCTTCGGCTCCTTGTCCTCGAGCGCCATCAGCGCCGAGCCCTTGGTGATCGGGATGTCGTCGCCCGGGAAGTCGTACTTCGACAGCAGCTCGCGCACCTCCAGCTCGACCAGCTCCAAGAGCTCCTCGTCGTCGACCATGTCGACCTTGTTGAGGAACACCACCAGCGCCGGGACGCCGACCTGGCGGGCCAGCAGGATGTGCTCGCGGGTCTGCGGCATCGGGCC
>NZ_JBKFAP010000097.1:0-404 GCF_053345715.1 Methylobacterium sp. D48H | reverse complement strand
TGATCCTCCCTCGGCATCGCGGACACCTCTGATACGCTCATGCTGAGCGGGGAAGGTGTCGGATGGCGAAGACGAGACGCGAGTTCACGCCCGAGTTCAAACGCGAAGCGGTCGCCCTGCTGGAGAGCAGCGGCCGGCCACAGATGCAGGTCGCGGCCGAGCTCGGGATCCAGCCCTCGATGCTGAGGCAGTGGCGCGCCACGCTGAACGGGGCCCTACCCCGGCCGCGGCCGGCCGGATCGACGGGGAGTGCGCCACCAAGCCCGGTCGCCTCGCCGTCCGATCAGGCCGCCGAGATCGCCCGCCTGCGGCGTGAGCTCGACCGTACGCGCATGGAGCGCGACGTGCTAAAAAAAGCCATCGGCATCTTCGCGGAGATGCCCAAGTGACCTTCGCCTTCATCG
>NZ_JBKFAP010000096.1:0-410 GCF_053345715.1 Methylobacterium sp. D48H | reverse complement strand
CTTCGTGCTGTTCCTGCCGCTCGGCATCTGGGGCGAGGTGCTGGCGCGCCTGAGGAGGGCCGGATGGTGAGCGCCGCCCCGGTCGCCGCGCCGGCCAAGGCGCCGAGTACGGCGCCGCCGCTCCTCGCCACGGAGGGGCTCGGCAAGCGGTTCGGGCATTTCCGCGCCCTGTCGGACGTGACGGTCGCGTTCCCGGAGGGCGGCATCACGGCGATCATCGGGCCGAACGGGGCGGGCAAGTCGACCTTCTTCAACCTGATCTCGGGCGCCTTCCCGCCGAGCGAGGGCCGCGTGCTGTCCCGCGGGCGCGACATCACCGGGGCGGCCCCGCACGCCTTCGCCCGGATGGGCATCGCCAAGTCGTTCCAGATCACCAACGTCTTCCCGCACCTCACGGTGCGCGAGAACGT
>NZ_JBKFAP010000095.1:0-413 GCF_053345715.1 Methylobacterium sp. D48H | reverse complement strand
ACCACCGTGGTCAGCGGCACGGTCGCGGTCACCGGCCCGCGCGAGAGCCGCACGAAGGTCTCGTTGACCGGCGCGCGGTTGCCGCCGGCGGCGGCGATGACGTCGAGGATGCGGTCGCCGTGGCCCGAGAGCGGCAGGCGGGCGCCGGCGGCGCCCTCGCCGGTGACGGTGACGGCCTGGGAGATCGGGCGGGTGACCGAGACCAGCACCTGGGGCTGGATGGCCTTGCCGGCGAGTTCGTTCTCGATGAGCGCCTGGACGTCCTGGGTGCGGCGGCCGGCGACCTTGATGCGGCCGGCATAGGGCACCGAGATGGCGCCGTCGCGCCCGACGGGCTGCTCGGGGATGAGGGCGGACTTGGATCCGGCGGAGAAGCGGTCGGCGACGAGGGGTCCGGAGAACAGGCCGCCGGA
>NZ_JBKFAP010000094.1:0-426 GCF_053345715.1 Methylobacterium sp. D48H | reverse complement strand
CTAGGGCGTCTCTGCAAAGTCATCTGAGCCAGAGCATGGTCATGCCGAGCGTGACCATGGCGAGGTAGTTCGCGGCTCGCTTCTCGTAGCGGGTGGCGATGCGGCGATACTGCTTGAGCCGGCCGATCAACCGCTCGACCTTGTTGCGCTCGCGGTAGGCGGCTTTGTCGAAATCGAGCTGGCGGGGCTGATCCTTGCGGGTGGGGATCACCGGCTCGACCCGGCGTTGTCGGAGGCGACGACGGGCCGGCGGACTGGAGTAGCCCCGGTCGCCTGCCATCCGCCGGGGACGTAGGCGCGGGCGGCCCCGCCCTGGACGTGGCACCGCGCCCTTGTCCATGAGAGCATCCAACGCAAACTGCTCGTGCCGCTCGCCCGCCGTCAGCACCGCCGTGATCGGCTTACCCCCGCCCTCGGCACGCAGAT
>NZ_JBKFAP010000093.1:0-432 GCF_053345715.1 Methylobacterium sp. D48H | reverse complement strand
TATCAGAGGACTTCCATGACCGCGCCGGTCGCTCGCACCGCTTTCCTCGTCGCCGCCCTCGGTGGCGCGCTCCTCGCCGCACCCGCCCAGGCCGGCGGCTGCTACGGCTCCGAATGCTATCGCCGCGTCGTCACGCCGCCGGTCTACGACACCGTGCAGGAGAACGTGCTGGTGCGCCCGCCCCGCACGGTCTACCGGACCACGCCACCGGTCTACGACACGGTGTCGGAGCGCGTGATGGTCCCGCCCGGCGGCCGCTACTGGCAGACCAGCCGCGGCTCCGGCGGCGAGCTGATCGGCTGCTGGGTGACCACGCCGCCGCGCTTCGCCGTCCGCACCCGGACCGTGCTGACCCGCCCGGCGCAGACGATCCCCGAGACGATCCCGCCGGAATATGCCAGCGTCAGCCGCCGCGTCCTCGTCGCGCCCGCC
>NZ_JBKFAP010000092.1:0-437 GCF_053345715.1 Methylobacterium sp. D48H | reverse complement strand
CACGCGATGATCTCACGGTCGCACGCGTCGATGGCAAACAGCACGCGGACGACCGCACCGTCCCGGCAGCGCAGTTCGAGGTGATCCGAGCGACCCGCTCCACGTTCGAACGCAACGCCACCACGGTGCCGTCGTGGGTGCGGCCGGGCCGCCGGGCGGTGTGCGGCGCGAGGGTGAGCCCGTTCGCCCGCAGGATGCGCAGCACCCGCTTGGCATTGACGCTCGCCTCGCCGCGCGAGTGCAGTGCCCGGTTCACCAGTGCGGTGACGCGGCGATAGCCGTAGCTCGGGCGGGCATCGACGATCGCGCAGATCGTCGGCAGCAGCTGCGCATCCTCGGGCTTGCGGTAGGGACCGCGCGGCTGGGCGGGGCGGCTCAGGCGCTCGGCCAAGTGGGAGCGGGCCACGCCGAGCGTGTCGGCAACCGCCTTCACCGCG
>NZ_JBKFAP010000091.1:0-497 GCF_053345715.1 Methylobacterium sp. D48H | reverse complement strand
TCTCAGCGCCAAGGCATCCACCGAATGCTCTTAAGGCACTTGATCGCTCTCGTGATCGATGTCCGTCGCTGATCCGACAGCCGTAAGGCTGGCTGATCAGCGCGACACGGTCACAAAAAGACCAGTGATCAGACCGTTTCCGATCCGATCACCGTATGCTTGCCGAACATGACCGCCGGGGTTGGCAGATCTCTCTGCCCCAACGGCCACATTCCCTCTTCACGATGTCACTGATGTCTTCGCCAAACAGCACGTCCAACCGAACCTGACGGTCCTCGCTGATCATTGCTGCGGCAAACGCATGTTCCAGATAGCGGGCTCGACACCGTCTCATTGAGCGAAGCTGCAGGAGCAGCCTCAAGTCCCAAAGAAGTGGTGGAGCCAGACGGGATCGAACCGACGACCTCATGCTTGCAAAGCACGCGCTCTCCCAGCTGAGCTATGGCCCCAAAGGGTCAAGCCGCAGGCAGAGCCTCCCGTCCATGGTGGGCCTGGGA
>NZ_JBKFAP010000090.1:0-497 GCF_053345715.1 Methylobacterium sp. D48H | reverse complement strand
TGATCTGCCCCCAATGAAGTGGTCCGTCCTGAGGTATGGCTTTCGGGCCAGGATGAGGACGGACAGATGGGAACGAAGCGGCACAAGCCGGAGGATGTCGTCGCCAAGCTGCGGCAGGTGGATGTGCTGGTCTCGCAGGGCCAGAGCGTTGGGGACGCGATCCGCACGATCGGCGTGACGGAGGTCACCTACTACCGCTGGCGCAAGGAGTACGGCGGCCTGAAGAGCGACCAGGTCCGGCGCATGAAGGACCTGGAGACCGAGAACCAGCGGCTCCGGAAGGCAATCGCCGATCTCACGCTCGACAAGCTGATCCTGCAGGAGGCTGCCCGGGGAAACTGACCAGCCCCGCGCGCCGACGCGCCTGCATCGAGCATGTCATGGACGTCCTGGACGTCTCCGAGCGCCGCGCTTGCAGTGCGCTCGGGCAGCATCGCTCGACCCAGCGCAAGGTGCCGCGGGGCAGAGACGACGAGGCGGCGCTGACCGCCGATCTT
>NZ_JBKFAP010000009.1:0-230635 GCF_053345715.1 Methylobacterium sp. D48H | reverse complement strand
GGCCGCCGCGCGCCCGGCCGCCGCGCGCCCGGCTGCCTCCGCCGCGGCTCCGGCCGCTCCGCGCCCGCCGCTGACGCCGCGCCCCTCCACGGGCGAGCCGCGCAAGACCATCACGGCCGACTCGCGCAAGCCGCGCGACCTCAACTTCATGGCCCGTCCGGCTCCGGCGCCCGAGCCCGAGAAGAGCGCGACGCCGGCGACCGCCGCGCGTCCCGCCGGCGCGGGGGCCGCGGCGCGCCCCGCCGGTCGCGGTGCCCAGACCAACGAGGACGAGTCCGAGACCAAGCGGGTGATCCGCCGTCCCGGCATGCCGCTCAAGATCATCGCGCCGCCGAAGACCCCGAAATCCCCGGGCGGCGACCGCAACCGCGGCCGCCTGACCATCGCCAACGCGACCTCGGGCGAGGACGAGCGCACGCGCTCCGTCGCCTCGTTCCGCCGCCGCCAGCAGCGCATGAGCGGCCGCGGCCACGTGGAGCAGAAGGAGAAGCTGTCCCGCGAGGTGACGATCCCCGAGACGATCACCATCCAGGAACTCGCCAACCGCATGTCGGAGCGGGCCGTGGACGTGATCCGTCTGCTGATGAAGCAGGGCCAGATCCACAAGATCACCGACGTGATCGACTCGGACACCGCCCAGCTCATCGCCGAGGAACTCGGCCACACGGTGCGCCGCGTCGCCGAGTCCGACGTCGAGGAGGGCCTCTCCTCCGACGAGCCGGATCTGGAGGAGGATCTCGATCCCCGTCCGCCGGTGGTCACCATCATGGGCCACGTCGACCACGGCAAGACGTCGCTGCTCGACGCGATCCGCAAGGAGAACGTGGTCGAGGGCGAGGCCGGCGGCATCACCCAGCACATCGGCGCCTACCAGGTCGCGTCGCCCTCCGGCGACATGATCACCTTCATCGACACCCCGGGCCACGCGGCGTTCACGTCGATGCGCGCCCGCGGCGCCAAGGTCACCGATATCGTGGTGATCGTGGTGGCGGCCGACGACGGCGTGATGCCCCAGACCATCGAGGCCATCCAGCACGCCAAGGCGGCCGGTGTCCCGATGATCATCGCGGTCAACAAGATCGACAAGCCGGATGCCAAGCCGGAGCGGGTCCGCACGGAACTGCTGCAGCACGACATCCAGGTCGAGTCGATGGGCGGTGAGACCCTCGAGTTCGAGGTCTCGGCCAAGACCGGCGCCGGCCTGCCGCAGCTCCTGGAGGGCATCCAGATCCAGGCCGAGATCATGAACCTGCGCGCGAACGAGAAGCGCGACGGCGAGGGCACGGTCATCGAGGCCCAGCTCGACCGCGGCCGCGGCCCCGTGGCCACGGTCCTGGTCCAGCGCGGCACCCTGTTCACCGGCGACATCGTCGTCGCGGGCGCCGAGTGGGGCCGCGTGCGCGCCCTGATCGACGATCTCGGCGAGAACGTGCAGTACGCCGGGCCGTCGGTGCCGGTGGAGGTGCTGGGCTTCAACGGCACGCCGGATGCCGGCGACCGCGTGATCGTGGTGCCGAACGAGGCCCGCGCCCGCGAGGTCACCGAGTACCGCGCCCGCCAGAAGCGGGAGCGCCAGAACGCGCGGACCGGCGGTGCCAACCGCTCGCTGGTCGACATGATGCGCGACCTCAAGGAAGGCGCCGGCCGCAAGGAGCTGCCGGTCGTCATCAAGGGCGACGTGCAGGGCTCGGTCGAGGCGATCTCGGGCGCCCTGGAGAAGCTCGGCAACGACGAGGTCGCGGCCCGCATCCTCCTGGCCGGCGTCGGCGGCATCACCGAGTCGGACATCACCCTGGCGCAGGCGTCGAAGGCCGTCGTCATCGGCTTCAACGTGCGCGCCCACAAGGAGGCCCGCGAGGCCGCCGAGCGGGCGGGCATCGAGATCCGCTACTACAACATCATCTACGACCTCGTGGACGACATCAAAGCCACGCTGTCGGGGATGCTGCCGCCGACGCTCCGCGAGGAGCGCCTGGGCGAGGCGACGATCCAGGAGGTCTTCGAGGTCTCCAAGGTCGGCAAGGTCGCGGGTTGCCGCGTCACCGACGGCATCGTGGAGCGCGGCGCGCATGTCCGCCTCATCCGCGACAGCGTCGTGATCCACGAGGGCAAGCTCAAGACGCTCAAGCGCTTCAAGGACGACGCGAAGGAAGTCACCTCCGGTCAGGAGTGCGGCATGGCCTTCGAGAACTTCGAGAACATGCGCGCGGGCGACGTGATCGAGTGCTACCGGGTCGAGGAGATCCGCCGCACCCTCTGACGCTCCGGACTCATCCGGACAGGGCGGCCGCGGCACCTGCCGCGCCCGTCTTTTCTTTTTTCAGGACGTGCGCCGTCCGCTCCGGCGGGCCGGCCCGAGACAGAATGGCCCAGAAACCGACCTCCACCGGCCCCTCGCAGCGCCAGCAGCGCGTGGCCGAACTCGTGCGCCACGCGCTGGCCGAGGTGCTCCAGCGCGGCGATATCCAGGATCCGGTGCTCGGCACGCATGTCGTGACCGTGCCGGAGGTGCGGATGTCGCCGGACCTGAAGCTCGCCACGGCCTACGTGATGCCGCTCGGCGGCCTCGACGAGGCGCCGGTGATCGCCGCCCTGGAGCGCCACCGGAAGGTGCTGCGCCAGGAAGTGGCCCGGCGGGTGAACCTGAAATTCGCGCCGGAACTGCGGTTCCGGCGGGACGAGACCTTCGACGAGGCCGCGCGCATCGACCGGCTGCTGCGGGACGAGCGGGTCCAGCGGGACCTCGAGTCCGGGCCCGAGGACGACGAACCGGAGACCGGGACGGGGCATTGAGTCCCGATACCAAGCAGAAAGGGACGGGGCATCGACCCCGGGAGACACGCGGACATGACGGTTTCCATGGAAGATTTTCCGCCGGCCGAGCGCCAGGCTCCCCCGCCGAGCGCTGAGCGCCGCGGGCCGGAGGGGCGCCGACCGCAGCGCGGGCCGCGTCCGGACCGGCCGAAGCGCCGGGACGTCTCGGGCTGGGTGATCCTCGACAAGCATGTCGGCATGACCTCGACCCACGCGGTCGCGGTGGTGAAGCGCGCCTTCAACGCCAAGAAGGCCGGCCACGCCGGCACCCTCGACCCGCTGGCCTCCGGCATCCTGCCGATCGCCCTCGGCGAGGCGACCAAGACCGTCCCGTTCGTGATGGACGGCCGCAAGGCCTACCGGTTCACCGTCCAGTGGGGCATCGAGACCGACACCGACGATGCCGAGGGGCGTCCCGTCGCGACGAGCGACGCCCGCCCGGACCGGGCGGCGGTCGAGGCGGCGCTGCCGGCCTTCGTGGGCGCGATCGAGCAGGTGCCGCCGCGCTACTCGGCCATCAAGATCCAGGGCGAGCGCGCCTACGACCTCGCCCGCGAGGGCGAGACCGTGGAGCTGGTCGCCCGGCCGGTGCAGATCGACCGGCTCGCCGTCGTCGAGCACGACGGCGAGCGCACCGTCATCGAGGCCGAGTGCGGCAAGGGCACCTACGTGCGGGCCCTGGCCCGCGATCTCGGCCGGATGCTCGGCTGCTACGGCCACGTGGCCGCCCTGCGCCGGACCCGCGTCGGACCCTTCTCGGAAGCCGAGGCCTGCCCGGTCTCGGCCCTGACCGACGGCAGCCCCGAGGCGGCCCTCGCCTACCTGCGACCGGTGGAGACGGCCCTCGACGCCATCCCGGAGGTCGCGGTGTCGCGCGATCTGGGCCTGCGCCTGATGCGGGGGCAGTCGGTCATCCTGCGGGGCCGCGACGCCCCGGTGGAGGGCAAGGCCTTCGCGACCTGCGCCGGGATCCTGGTCGCCGTGGGCGACGTGGAGCGCGGCGAGCTGGTCCCGCACCGGGTGTTCCATCTCGGCGGCACGGCCCCTGGCCGCAGCGCCTGACACGCCGGCTCCGCGCCGCCGGAGCGCGCGGAGCCCCGGCCGGTCCAGGCCGGGCTGAGACGAGAGCGCGCAGGCGGAACGAACCTGGGCCGTGACGCTTTGGCCCCGGCGGACGGTCCGGAATGCTGATGCGCGAACTCGACTACGACGTGGCGGTGATCGGTGCCGGGACCGCCGGAATCGCGGCCCATCGCGCCGCGACGGCGGCGGGGGCGCGGTCGGTCCTGATCGAGCGCGGGCCCGGCGGCACGACCTGCGCGCGGGTCGGCTGCATGCCCTCGAAACTCCTGATTGCCGCGGGCACCGCCGCCCACGCGGCCCGCACCGCCGACCTGTTCGGCATCCGGGTTCCGGACGTCGCGGTGGACGGGCCCGCCGTGCTGCGGCGCCTCCGCGAAGAGCGCGACCGGTTCGTCGGCAGCGTCCTCGAAGGTCTCGACGATCTCCCCGAAGACGAGCGCCTCGGCGGCACGGCGCGGTTCGAGAGCGACCGCACCCTTCTGATCGACGACGCGATCCGGATCCGCTTCCGGGCCGCGGTCATCGCCACGGGCTCGAGCCCGATCGTCCCGGAGCCCCTGCGGGGCCTCGGGGCGGACGTCCTCACCACCGACACGCTCTTCGAGATCCCCGATCTCCCGGCCTCGCTGGCCGTTCTCGGGGCCGGTGCCGTCGGGATCGAGATCGCCCAGGCCATGGCCCGGCTCGGCGTCGCCGTCACGGTCATCGACGCGGGCGACACCGTCGCCGGCCTGACCGAGCCCGACCTCGCCCGGCAGGCCGCCGCGATCTTCGGTTCGGAGATGGATCTTCACCTCGGCGCCGAGGTTCGGGACGCCGTTGCGGACAGCGACGGCGTGCGTCTCGGCTGGATCGACCGCCACGGTCGCGACCAGGTCACGCGGGCGGCGCGGGTGCTGGCCGCCACCGGCCGTTCTCCGAACCTGGAGCCCCTCGGGCTGGAGGCGACCGGCCTTCGAATCGGCGAGACGGGCGTGCCGGACTTCGACCGGCGCAGCCTCGTCTGCGCCGGGGCACCGATCCTGATCGCCGGCGACGTCGACGGCTGGCGACCGGTGCTGCACGAGGCGAGCCGCCAGGGCACGATCGCGGGCGCCAACGCGGCCGCCCTCGTGGCGGGCCGCCCGGTCGCGACGCCGGAGCCGTGGACGAGCCTCGCGATGGTCTTCACCCATCCCCAGGCGGCGGTGATCGGCGCACCCTACGACCCGGAGGACGATCGACGGATCATCGGCGCCCTGGATTTCTCCGACCAGGGGCGCGCCCGCGTGGAGGGACTGAACCGCGGCGGCATGCGGATCTGGGCCGATCGGTCCGGGCGGCTGCTCGGGGGCGAGATGCTCGGGCCGGCCGTGGAACACCTCGCGCACCTGCTCACGTACGCCGTCGCCGACAAGCAGACGGCCCAGGCCGTGCATGATCGCCCGGTGTACCATCCTACGGTTGAAGAAGGGCTTATCAGTATTATGTCTAAGATCATACAGAGAAGCTGAGGCGTTGATCTTGCTGACATCACTAGCATTGCGCTCGGCCATTTCGGTCGCCATACCGGTTTGAATGAGCCGGTTTCGCTCCTGATGCCGCCCAGCCAGGCCCCCGATACGGACGTCGATCTCGACGTCATCGCGCCGGACGCGCTCGACCGCCTGGACCAGGGCGTGATCGGGCTCGATGCGGCCGGCACCGTCGTGGCCTTCAGCGAGGGTGCGAGCGCGATCTCCGGGCTGTCGCGCGAGGCCGTCCTCGGGCGCGACTATTTCCGCGACGTGATGCCGGGCACCAACGTGCCGAGCTTCCGCGGCCGGTTCCTCGCGGGTGCGCGCCGCGGCGCCCTGAACGAGACCTTCGACTATGTCTTCGGCCGGCTACCGCAGCCGCTCCGGGCGCGGATCCACATGCGTCACGGCCAGATCGGCGGCACGCGCCCGGTGACGTGGCTGACCATCGATCCGGTCGAGAGCCTCGGCGCCGACCTGTCACGCGAGGCCGTGATGGCGGCGATCGGCCGGCGGGTGCGCGCCGAGCCGGTGGATGCCAGCCTCTGCGAGCGCGAGCCGATCCACATCCCGGGCTCGATCCAGCCCAACGCCGTGATGCTCGCGGCCGATGCCGGAACCCTCCTGGTCGCGGCCTACTCAGCCAATGTCGGCGAGATCATCGACCCGATCGAGCCGCCGCTGGCGGGCCGGCCCCTGGCGGACGTGCTGCCGGCGGAGGTCGTCGCGGCGATCCGCGCGCGGCTCGCGAGCGGGACCCTCGAGGACGGCGCCTCCATCCGCCGGACCCTGACCTTCCCGGATCGCGGCGCCTATCACGCCGTCGTCCACGCCCATGCCGGCCGCGTCATCGTCGAGATGGAGCTGGAGCCGGACTCGGCCGACGATTTCGCCACGGCGAGCCAGGTCGATACCGAGCTGGCCGTCGGTCGCCTGCGCGAGGCCGGGACCCTGGCCGAGGCCGCCCGGATCGCGGCTCTCGAGATCCGGGCCCTGACCGGCTTCGAGGCGGTGCTGGTCTACCGCTTCGACCCGGACTGGAACGGCGAGGCCGTGGCCGAGGACAAGGTGCCGGGCTGGTCGCGCAGCCTGCTGGGCCTGCGTTTCCCCGCCTCCGACATTCCCGCCCAGGCCCGGGCCCTCTACACCAAGGCCAAGAGCCGCTTCGTCATCGACCGTGACAGCGTCCCGGTCGGGCTGGTCTCGGCCCCTGGCGCCGGCAACGGCCCGATCGACCTGACCTTCGCCCAGCACCGCACGCTCTCGCCGATCCACCTGGAGTACCAGCGCAACCTCGGCGTGAACGGGTCCATGTCGATCTCGATCATGGTCGAGGGGCGGCTGTGGGGCCTGATGATCGGCCACCACCGCCGCCCGCACTACGTCACGCCGGAGACGCGCGCGGCCGCCACGGTGCTCACCGACGCCTTCGCCATGCGGGTGCAGGAAATCGAGTCGCGCCGCCTCTGGGCCGAGCGGCAGGCGCATCTCGACGTCGAGGGGCGCCTCGTGCGCGGCCTGACGCGATCCGACGACTTCGTGGCCGCCCTGACAGCCGGGACGACGACGCTGCTCGACCTGTTCAGCGCCACCGGCGCCGGCATCGTCTCGGGCGAGCGGGTCACGCTGATCGGCCGGACCCCGCCGGCCGAGATGGTGGCGGCGATCGCCAGCTGGCTGCGGGCGCGCGTGCCGGAGGGCGAGGTCGTCTACAGCAGCGACAGCTTCGGCGCCGACTTTCCGGAGGCCGGGCCGCATCGCGAGATCGCCAGCGGCATGCTCGCGGCCTTCGTGGACGATTCGCGCGAGAACTTGCTGGTTTGGTTCCGGCCCGAGGTGCCCAGCACGGTCACGTGGGGTGGCGACCCGCGCAAGCCCGTGCTCGCCGGAAGCGGTCCCGTGGCGGTGCTGCCCCGCCGCTCGTTCGAGCGCTGGGTCGAGGAGCGCACCGGCTTCGCCGCGCCGTTCGCGGAATGGCAGGTCCAGCTCGCCGGCTCCCTGGCCGAGGCGGTCGAGGGCGTGGTGCTGCGCCAGCGGCGCAAGATCGACGAGCTCACCGGCCTGCTCGCCGAGAAGGAGCGTCTGCTCGAGCAGAAGGACCTGCTCACGCGGGAGATCGACCACCGGGTCAAGAACTCCCTGCAGATCGTCTCGGCCTTCCTGCAGATGCAGCGGCGCCAGATCGCCGACGGCGAGGCCCGGCAGGCCTTCGCCGACACCTCCGCGCGGGTGATGAGCGTCGCGCGGGTGCACGACAGCCTGTACCAGGCGGATCGGTTCGACGAGGTCGATCTCGGCCAGACCATCGAGAGCCTGTGCAACGACCTCGCGGGGCTGGCCGGCGACGGGCACGCGGTCGACCTGTCGGCGGAGCCCGGCCTGATGGTGCCCTACCGCAAGGCCGTGGCGCTCTCGCTGATCGCCACGGAACTCGTCACCAACGCCTTCAAATACGCGGCCAACCCGGCGGGCATCGGCCGCGTCGAGGTCAGAGTCTCGGCCTCCGGCCCCGGCGAGATCCAGCTGCGCGTCTGCGACGACGGGGCCGGCCTGCCCGACGACTGGGCGGACGCCAAGGCGCGGAGCAAGGGCTCCGGCCTGGGCATGAAGCTGATCCGGGCGATGCTCGACCAGATCAACGCCAAGCTCACCGTCGCCAACAATCCCGGCGCCTGCTTCACGATCACCGCGTGAGATCCCGCGAAGGCCTGCACGCGCGGCTGCGCGCCGCGACCGATCCGGCCCACCGGGCGCTGGAGGCGTCCCTCGACTGGCAGGCGCGGGTGGCGACGCTCGGCGGCTACCGGGAGCTGCTGGGACGCCTCTACGGCTTCCACGCGGTCTGGGAATCGGCCATCGGGTCCGGGCTCGCCGACGAGCCGTTCCTGGCGCCGCGCCGCCGACTCGCGCTCCTCGCGGCCGACCTCGTCCATCTCGGCCTCCAGCCCGGCGCGGTCGCGGCGCTCCCGAGACCGGCCGTCCCGGTTTTTCGCGGGCCGGCCGCCGCCACGGGCGCGCTCTACGTGCTGGAGGGATCGACCCTCGGCGGGCAGCTGATCGGCCGCCACATCGCCGGCCTGCACGGCTTCTCCGACGCGGGGCTCGCCTATTACCGGGCGCACGGGCCCGCCGCGGGGGCGATGTGGGCCGCCTTCCGCACGCGCCTGGACGCGTTCGGCGACGACCCGGCCGCGGAGGCCGCGCTCACCGGCGCGGCCGTGTCGACCTTCGCGGCGATGCGCGCGTGGCTCTGCCCGGTCCCGGAGCTGCCGGCCGCCGCCTGAGCCGCTCAGGCGGCGCCGAGGGCGTCGCGCTCCGCCGCCAGATGGAGCATCAGCCGCTCGACGAGCCGCCCCGGTGGCCGGCCCGCCGGCCGGAGCAGCAGCGTCTCGATGGGAATCTCGGGCCGGAACGGCCGCAGCACGATGGGCAGCCCGCCGAGCGCCCGTGCCGGGACCGGATCGACGATGGCGGCGCCGAGTCCCTCGGCGACGAGGCCGCAGCGGGCCGCCGTGTACTCGGCCATCAGGGCGAAGCGCGGCGTCGCGCCGGCGCTCGCGAAGGCCGCCTCGGTGGCCGCCTGCACGGGGCTCGACCCGGCCGCGATCAGCGGCACCCCGGCGAGATCCGCCGCCGTGACGACGCACCGGCGGGCCAGGGCGTGCCCGCGGGGCAGCGCGCACACGGCCGCGACCCGCAGGAACGGCTCGGCGCTCACCCCGGCATGGCCGGAGCGCGGCCGGGCGAGGCCGAGGTCACACTGGCCCGAGGCGGTCCACGACCAGATCGTGTCGGGGCTGGGGACGTGGACCGAGATACGCAGATCCGGGCATTCCGCGTCGAGGCGGCGAATGGCGCGCGGCAGCAATCCGGCGGCCAGGGAGGGCTGGCAGGCGACGCGCAATCCGCCGGTGCCGCGCTCGCGGATCCGGCGCGCGGCCTGCTGCAGGTGATCGAGGCCCGCGTAGGTCTGCGCGACCTCCTGGGCGAAGGCCTCGCCCTCCGGGGTCGGGAACGCGTTGCCGTGCCCGCGCACGAACAGCGCGAAGCCGAGGGCCGCCTCCAGCTGCGCGATGGCGCGGCTGATATGGGGCTGCCCGATGCCCAGGACCTCGGCGGCCCGCGTCATGCCGCCGTGGCGCATCACGGCGCGGAAGAGGTCGAGATGTGCGGGGTTCATCATGCCGAAACTGCATGGACGCGGGTCAGCGCGGCATTTGACGGCATCGGCCGGGACGGTTGTCAATGCCGCCTGCCGTCCCGACTCCGAGGCCCGTCCCGCAATGCTCGCCTTCGCGCTCTCCGCCCTGCTCGCCGTGCTGGCGGGCGCCGGACTCGTCCTGCAGCAGATCCTGAACGCGAATCTTCGCGCGGGCCTCGACTCGGCGTCCTGGGCCGGCGTCTCCAGCTACGCGGTCGGGCTCGCCTGCATGGCGCTCCTCGCCGCCGCCCTGCGCGACCCGGTACCGACGGCCGGCGTGGCGGAGCGCATCCCGTGGTGGACCTGGAGCGGCGGCCTGTTCGGCGCGGTGTTCATCGGCCTCGCGATCCTGCTGGTCCCGAAGCTCGGCGCCGCGACCTTCTTCGCGCTCCTCGTCACGGGCCAGATGGTCGCCTCGGTGCTGTTCGACCACGCCGGCCTGCTCGGCCTCGCGCAGCGGCCCGTCGACCTGCCGCGCCTCCTGGGGATCGCGCTCCTGATCGGCGGCGTCGTGCTGATCCGCCGCTAGAGCCGTGCCCGATCGCGCTGCAATCGGGCACGGCTCAAAACCTTTGTCTGGACACGCTCTCTTGCGCCGGACCGGTATCCACTTCGGCAGAGAGCGCTCCAGGGCCGGGTCACGGCGTCTCCGCCAGCAGGCCCTCGACGAAGGGGGCGAGGCCGGTGCGGCGCGCCCGCCGGAGCCGCTCGGCCGCCAGGATCCCCTGGAGGGCCCGGAAGGCGTTCTGCAGGTCGTCGTTGACGATGACGTAGTCGTACTCGACCCAGCGCTGGATCTCGGTCCGGGCGTTGGCGAGGCGCTTCTCGATCGTCTCGGCGGAATCCTCCGCCCGGCGCTCCAGGCGCTGGCGCAGCTCGGCCATGCTGGGCGGCAAGATGAAGACCGTCACCACGTCCTGGGCGAGCTTGGAGCGCACCTGCCGCGTGCCCTGGTAGTCGATGTCGAAGATCATGTCCCGGCCGGAGCCCAGCACCTTCTCCACCGGCCGACGGGGCGTGCCGTAGAAGTTGCCGTGCACCTCGGCCCATTCGAGCAGGTCGTCGCGCTCGCGCAGGTCGTCGAACGCCTCGCGATCGATGAAGTGGTAGTGCCGCCCGTCGATCTCCGAGGGACGCCGTCCCCGCGTGGTCACCGAGATCGACAGGTCGAGCGCCCAGCTCGGATCCTGCGCGATCGCTCGCGTCAGGGTGGTCTTCCCCGCGCCCGAGGGCGAGGAGAGGATCAGGATCAACCCGCGCCGCGCGATCGAGTCGGAGACGCTCCCGGCCGGCTCGGTCATGCGCGTGGCTCCCCGACGTTTCGCATCCGTATCCTCACGTCCCGATCCGGCATCGTGCCCAGCATCGTGCCCGGCATCATTCGATGTTCTGCACCTGCTCGCGGAACTGCTCGACCACGGCCTTCAGGTCGAGTCCGATCCGCGACAGGCTGATATCGTTGGCCTTGGCGCACAGGGTGTTGGCCTCGCGGCCGAATTCCTGGGCCAGGAAGTCCAGCCGCCGGCCGATCGCGCCACCGGCTGCCAGCAGGTCCCGGGCGCTCGCCACGTGGGCGCGGAGCCGGTCCAGCTCCTCGCGGACATCTGCCTTGCCGGCGAGCAGCATCGCCTCCTGGTGCAGGCGGTCCGGGTCGAGGCCGCTGCCGCCGAGGGCCGCGACGGCCACCTCCAGCCGTGCCCGCACGGCCTCGGGCTGGCGGGCCGGGTTCTCCTCGGCCGCCTGGGTCAGCGCGGCGATCCGGTCGACCTGGGCGGTGACGACCTGCTCGAGCTGGCGCCCCTCGGCGCGGCGCGCCTCGACGAGATCCGCGACCAGCTGGACCACGCCCGCGGCCAGGTCCCGGGCGAGGGTGTCGGTGTCGGCCGCCTCGTCCTCCACCTCGATCACGCCGCGCACGCCGAGCAGCCCGTCCATCGTGGCGGGGGCCACGCCCTCGGGGACCGGCACCCGGGCCACCGCCTGGGCGAGGCTCGCCAGGAGCGTCTCGTTGATCCGCACCCGCGCGGTCGTCTCCGGTTTGGTGAGGGTCAGCGTCAGCTGGCACTGCCCGCGGGTGAGTGTCTTCTGGAGCGCGGTGCGCGCGGTCTCGCCGAGCCCGTCATAGCCGGCCGGCACGCGGGTGCGCACGTCGAGGCCGCGCCCGTTGACGCTGCGGACCTCCCAGGCCCAATGCACCGGTCCGGCACTGCCCGCCGTCCGGGCGAAACCGGTCATGCTCGCGATCTGGGCCACGCCGACCCCCGTCCCCGTGAAGATCGGGGCCTGTAGCACGGATCACTCCGGTGGGAAGAGGCCGGTCGCCGCCGTCGCCGCGTCGCGAGGCGCGTCGGGCGCGCGTCGGACGCGCCGCGCGCCCGGCCATCTCGGGCGGCGCCGTGCAGTCGAGCGGCACCCGGCACGCTGTTGGGACCGGTAGGGCCGCCCGCCCGCGAAGCGGGCCCCGTCCGCCGTCGCCCGCGCGGTCGCGGTGGTCACGTTTTCACTTTCGTGTCGCGCGGCCGACGTTGCATTCCGCAGTGAAGGTGTGCTCGAAATCCCGCTCGTCTGCACATGAACTCGGATGGCGCATGCCGCGATCAGTATTGGGGAGGACCGCGCTCACGCCGTTCGGGATGTCCGCGCTGGGCGTCGGCATCTGGGAGGATGCGCCGCACACGGGATGCGTGCGCGGGGACGCGACGATGGCGCGGATCTTCGGCCTGACCGAGGCCGAGGCGGCGGACGGCATCACCTGGGAGCAGCTCTCCGCGCTCTTCCACCCGGAGGACCTCGCCCGGGACCAGAGCGAGCGCCGTCGCGTCCGCGAGGAGGGCGGGCTCTTCGCCTGGGAGCACCGCATCGTGCCCGCGCCGGGCGTCGTGCGCTGGGTCCTGGCGCGGGGCCGGTTCGAGCGCCGCGCGGACGGGCACATCTACGGTCGGGGCATCGTGATCGACATCACCGACAGCCGGGTCGACGGCCCGTACGAGCCGCCGGTCGGTTTTCTCGGGGCTCCGACCGAGCCGGGGACCGCCGTCGAGCGGATGGCCGATTACGCGATGCGCCTGTGGGAGCTGGTCGGCGATCTCGGGCCCGGGGAGGCGACGCGGGTGCAGCCGCTGCTCGAAGCGCTGCTCTACGAGCTGGGACGGCAGATCGCGGCCTCGCTGTCGGGCGAGCCGCCGGAGGCGCCGCGGCGCCCGCGAAACCCGCGGGCGCATTGAGGGCGGCCCCGACGGCGCCGAAGCCGGCGGCGCGGACCGGCGCGGCTGCCTAGCGGCGGCCGCGCGGCGCCGGTGCCGGCTCGCTCAGGGTCGGGACCGTCTTGGGCGAGCCCAGATCGTAGCTGCGGTTCTTGAGGGGATCGAGGCGGGTGCCCTCGGAGGCGTCGAAGGCGCGCGTGCCCGGCGTGCCGGTATCCAGGGCGAAGGCCGCGTTGGTGTTGATCCCGTTGCCCGCGGGGGCGCCGCCCGGCGCGTAGGCCGAGGCGCGGCCCGGCGTGGTCGAGTCCGGGCTCGGCTCGACCTTGTCGACGGCGTCCGGCGGCGCCTGCCGGCTCTTCTCGACCGCCCGCCAGCGGGCGACGTTGCGCTGGTGCGCCTCGAGGGAATCGGCGAAGGCGTGGCCGCCGGTGCCGTCCGCGACGAAGTACAGGTCCTTGGTCCGGGACGGGTTGGCCACCGCCTCCAGGGCGGCGCGGCCGGGATTGGCGATCGGCCCCGGCGGCAGGCCCTCGATCACGTAGGTGTTGTAGGGGGTCGGCCGGTCGATCTCGGAGCGCAGGATCCCGCGGCCGAGGGTGCCGCGCCCGCCCACGAGCCCGTAGACGATCGTGGGGTCGGATTGCAGCTTCATCCGCTTGTTGAGGCGGTTGATGAAGACCCCGGCCACCCGGGGCCGCTCGTCGGCGCGGCCGGTCTCCTTCTCGACGATGGAGGCGAGGGTCACCATCTCGGCCGGGGTCCGCACCGGCACGTCGGCGCTGCGCCGCAGCCAGATCTGGTTCAGGACCTCGCGCTGCTTGGCCTTCATCAGGTTGACGATCTGCTGCCGGGTGGCGCCGCGCTCGAACTTGTAGGTATCCGGCAGGAGCGAGCCTTCCGGGGGGATCTCGTTGATCTCGCCGGCGAGCACGTCGTTGTCGTTGAGGCGGGTGACGATCTGCTCGGAGGTCAGGCCCTCCGGGAAGGTGATGGCGTGCTGGACCTGCCGGCCCGTGGCGATCGTGTCGAGCGCGTCGGAGATGCTCGCGTGCGCCTTGAAGACGTACTCGCCGGCCCGCAGCGCCGGCCGGCCGCCGAAGCGGGCGGCGAACTCGAACAGGCCGGTATGGTCGATCACGCCCTCGCGCTTCAGGGTCTCGGCGATCTCGGCCGTCCCGCTGTGGGTCGGGATGACCACGACCTTGTCGGCCGCGAGCGGGCCCGGCTCGCGCACCTGCCGCTGGAACAGCGTGATCCCGATCATCGCCGCGATGGCGATGACGACCGCGAAGGTCAGGGCGCCGCTGATCAGGCCCACGAGGCCGCTCCGCTCGCGCTCGGGCTTCTCCGGCGGCGGGGGCGCGACGGTCGGCTTGATCGCCTCGCCGGGCGAGCGCGGCGACAGCCGCTGCGGCAGGGCGGGCTCGTCCGTCGGATCCTGCGCGGCGGTCTCGGGCGCGGGCGTCTTTGAGCGGCGGAAGAACATCGGGATCCTGTCTGGGCCCGCGCGACCCGTCACGCGTCGCGGGCCGGGATCGGCTGCCCGCAACCGGGTGCGCACGTCGAGGGGCGTAACCCTAGTCGGGTTTGTGGCGAAATTGCCGTTCCGCGGCGCGATAGGCGCCGATCGGCGCGCTCAGCCCGGGGGCTGGCAGGTGGCGCAGTAGAAGGTCGAGCGGTTCGCCTGCACGATGCGGGTGATCGCGCCGGCGCATCCGGGCCGGCTGCAGGGCAGGCCGACCCGGTCGTAGACCCGGAAGGCGTGCTGGAACGCGCCCGCGCTGCCGTCCGTGTGGGCGTAGTCGCGCAGGGTCGAGCCGCCGGCCTTCACGGCCTCCTCGAGGACCTGCACGATCGCCTTGGCCAGGGCGTTGGCCTTGGGCGTCGGGCGCCCGTCCGGCCGGGCGAGGCTCCCGGCCGGCGCCTCCGGATGCAGGCGCGCCCGGTGCAGCGCCTCGCACACGTAGATGTTGCCGAGGCCCGCGATCAGGCGCTGGTCGAGCAGGGCGGCCTTCAGCGGCGCGATCTTGTGGCGGAAGAGCCGCGCGATCACGGCCCCGGTCAGCCCGTCGAGGGGCTCCACGCCCATCCGGGCGAAGTGGCGGCAGGCCGCGAGCTCCGCGCTCGGGACCAGATCCATGAAGCCGAAGCGGCGGGCGTCGTTGTAGGTCACCGTGGCGCCGGTGCTCATCGCCATGACCACGTGGTCGTGCCGGGGCGTGCCCTGGGCGCCTTCGAGGTAGAAGTCTCCCGGCGACAGGTTGCTGCCGTCGGGCAGGGCCACGTCGAACCGCCCGCTCATGCCGAGATGCATGACCAGCGTCTCGCCCGAGTCGAGGGCGGCGGTGAGGTACTTCGCCCGGCGCGCGAGGCCCGTGACGGTCCGCCCCTCGAGGCGGGCGGCGAAGCGCTCGGGGAACGGGAAGCGCAGGTTGGGCCGGCGCAGGGTGACGCGGCTGAACCGCGCGCCGACCAGGGCGGGCGCCAATCCCCGCCGCACGGTCTCGACCTCGGGAAGCTCCGGCATCTCTCTCGCGATTTCTGCGTCCGCGGCGCCCCGTGCGCCGCCCCGGATATCATCGGTATCGGACCTCGCCGCAACCGCGGGGATCCGGACGGGTTGCCGCGCGTCCCGCGCTCGGAGCCGCCCTACCGCCGGCGCAGGCGGACGTAGAGGGCGCCGCCGCCACCATGGTGGCGGGCGGCCTCCTCGAAGCCGAGGACGATGCCGCGCAGATCCGGCCCCCGCAGCCAGTGCGGCACGCTGCGGCGGAGGACCCCCCGCTCGGAGAAGGCGTCCGCGTGGCCCGGGCCGCCCTTGCCGGTAACGACCAGCACGTAGGAATGCCCGGCGGCCCGGGCGCGGAGCAGGAAGCCCGTCAGCGCGGCGTGGGCGTCGGCCTGCACCATCCCGTGCAGGTCGATCCGCGCCTCGATCGCGAGCCGCCCCCGGCGCAGGCCGAGCTTGGCGTTCCGCTCCAGCCCGGCACTCGGCGCGTGCCGCTGGGGCGGCGCCTGGTAGGGAGCGGCGGTGACCGGGCGCGCCGGCTCCGGGGCCGGCTTCGGCGGGTGCTTCGCCCGCGGCCTCTTGGCGGCCGGCGGCGCGCTGGGCTTCAGGATCGGCGCCGAGAGGGCCGGCATGGTGGCGGTCGGGCCCGGCGGCGGAGGCGTCTCGGGCACCGGGGCGGCGCGGCCCGGCAGCGGCGTGACCAGCTTGGCGATCGCGTCCCAGAGGCGGGTCTCTCCCGCGGTGAGGCGGCGCCCGCGGCGCGGGGCCCTCACGGCGCGGCTCCGGGCACCGCCGCGCGGCGCGGCAACAGGACCACGAAGCCGATCGCGTCACGGAGGTTGCCGGCGGCCACGCCGGCCTCCGCACCGGTACCGACGAAGAGGTCGCCGCGGGCGGGGCCGACGATCGCCGAGCCGGTATCGGCGGCGATGACGAGGCGCCCGGCCTCACCTGGAGTCGCGCCGGGGAGGGGGCCGGCGAGCCAGAACGGCAGGCCGTAGCGCCAGAGGGTCGAATCCACCGCCAGGCTGCGGCCCGGGCTGAGCGGGGCGTTCGCGGCGCCCGGCGGCCCGAGGGCCGGATCCGCGACCGGAGCGAGGCGGAAGAAGATGTAGGAGGCGTTGGCGCGGATCAGGCGCTTGGCGGTCTCGGGATGGGCGCGCAGCCAGCCGGTCCAGCGGGCGAGCGTCAGGCCCTCCAGGGGCAGGTGGCCCTCCTGGACGATCAGCTTGGCCACCGCCGTGTAGGGGCGGCCGTTGCGGCCGTCGTAGAGCACCCGCACCGCGCGCCCGTCCGGCAGCCGGACGCGCCCGGAACCCTGGACCTGCAGGACCAGCAGGTCGACCGCGTCGCGCAGCCACAGGATCGGCTTCGCCCGCGCACCCAGGGCGCCGTCGTCGATCGCGGCGCGGTCGGGGTAGGGGGCGAAGCCGTCCGCGGTGGCGCGGGCGGCGCGCAGGCCCGGGTCGAGCCCCGGACGGCTCTCGCCGGGGCCGAGGGAGATCAGGTCGTCAGGGCGGGCCAGGACCGGCGTCGGGAAATCCGGGCCGGGCTCCAGGGAGCCGGTGAGTTCTGGCTCGAAATAGCCGGTCAGGAAGCCGGGCCGGTCCGCGCCGGTCCGCGCGACGCGGAACGCCTCGAACCGCTCGCGGAAGAAGGCGGCGGCGTCGGGCACGGGGCCGGCGGCGGCCGCGCAGGCCTCGGCGAGGGCGGCCGGATCTCCCGCGGCGCCGTCGGGCTGGGGCAGGGCGGGCGGCGGGGCCGCGCAGACGCGGCGGAAGGCGTCGAGCGCCGCCTCAGCCCCCGCGCCGGGGAAGCCCGGCAGGTCCGCCGCGGCCACGGGGGTCAGCACCGCGCCGCCGACCGCCGTCGGCGCGGCGGACACGGCCTGACTCAGGAGGGACGCGAGGAGGGCGGCCGGGACTGCTCCGGACCGGGCGCGGGACATCGGCACGGCAAGATCGTCACGGAACGCCGGTCACGGACTCAGGCGCCGGCCTCGGTGGCCACGAGCTGCCAGTTCGGGTCCCGCGAGCCGAGCGTGCGGGCGAAGGTCCAGACATCCGGCACCTCGACCACCGTCTCGGCGCTGCCGTCCACCACCTTGCCGTCGGCGTCGCGGGTGGCGGTGATCAAGTTCGACAGGAAGCGGACGGTGACGTGCGCCACGCGGTTGCGCACCTCGACGGCGACAATCTCGGCCTTGTCGATCGACACGAAGGTGGTCTCGAGCGTCTGCCGGTTGCGCTCGCGCTCCGCGATCGCCCGCTCGAACGCCTCGCCGACCTCTTTCGAGAGGAGGCCGCGCAGGGTCTTCCGGTCGCCCTTGGCGAAGGCGATCATGATGGCTTCGTAGGCCGACTTGGCGCCCTCGATGAAGGCGCGGGGGTCGAAGCTGGGCTCCGCCTGGATGCAGGCCTCCAGGCCGCGCGCGACCTCGGATCCCGGCTCGGCGATCCCGCGCCAGTCCCGCGGGGCGGCGGCGGGCTGCGGCGCGGCCTGGACCCGGTCGGCGCCGGGCAGGCGAACGACGTTGTCGCCGTCGGAGCGCGCCTGTGGCTCAGTCCGGCTGCGGTCGACCGGCTTGAACGGCGAGCGCTCGGCCCCCGTCTTCTGACCGAGCACCGAGCGCAGACGCCAGATCACGAAGACGGCCAGCGCGAGGAAGATGATCGTCGTAACGTCGAAACTGTCCTGCATCACCGATCCGATGGTGGCCGCGGCGAGACCCTGTGCCCCTTGCTCAGGTCGCGCGCGGTGCGGCGCCGGCTAAGCGCGCAGAGGTCTGGCCGACTCATATCCGACCAACGCGTCGGGAGCGAGCCGGTTGTGTCGGCCGGACGATCGAACCCACGCGTCAATTGCGATCCGGTCGATATGGGTCGTGGGGGCCGCCGGCGCCAGCGCCGCGCCCGCTCGCTTGTCCAGGCCCGGTCCGCGTGTTAGCGGCCCTGCCGTTTGGGCAGTTCCGCGGCGTGATCCAGCCGCTCCCGCCGCGACAACAACCCGCGCCGGCCCTGCCGGTCGATCGAGAAGGATGATCCGCATGGCCGATTCCCCGGCAGCGAACGGCAACGGCGGCGGCATGCCGCAGGGCGATGCGCCGACCATCAACGCCCTGGCGCAGTACACGAAGGACCTCTCCTTCGAGAATCCGAACGCACCGCGCTCGCTCCAGCCCAAGGAGGGCCAGGGGCCGCAGATCAACATCCAGGTGAACGTCAACGCGCAGCAGCTCTCCGAGACCGATTTCGAGGTCGAGCTGAAGCTCGAGGGCGACGCCAAGATCCAGAACGAGGTGCTGTTCGCCTTCGAGGTGACCTATGCCGGCGTGTTCCGGCTCCTCAACATCCCGGCCGACCAGATCCATCCGGCGGTGATGATCGAGTGCCCGCGCCTGCTCTTCCCCTTTGCCCGCCAGATCGTGGCCGAGGCGGTGCGCAACGGCGGCTTCCCGCCGCTGTACATCGACCCGATCGATTTCGTCGGCCTCTACCGGCAGAAGGTGATGGAGCAGCAGGGCGCCCAGGGCCCGCTCGCCTCCTGAGGACCGGACGAGCCGGCGGCCGGTCAGCGGCCGCCGGGACCGCGATAGGCCGCCGCCAGGGCGCGCAGCGCCTCGGCGGGGCGCCCGGCCAGGCGGCGGGCGCGCAGGACCACGAAGGTGCGCGGCAGTTCGGGTAGCCCGAACCGGCCGCCGACCTCCACGGCGCCGGCCGGTGCCGTGCTCGGCGCCAGGGCCGCCACCGCCAGCCCCGCCATCACCGCCGCCCCCACCGCCAGCACGCCGCCGCCGACGAAGACCTCGGTCCAGGGGAGCCCGGCCGCGTCGAGAACCCGCATCGCCGCGCCCCGGACCGTGCAGGGGCCCGCGAGTCCCGCCAGACGCAGCGTCTCGCCCGGCCGGGGCGCCGGGAAATCCGGTGCGGCGAACCAGCCCAGCCGCTCCTCCGCCAGGACCGCGCCGCCGTGGCCGGCCTCGTCCTCCGTCCGAAAGATCACCGCGTCGTAGCCGCCCTCGCCGGAGGATCCGAACGCGGCCGCGAGGTCGCGCGACGGGACGATCCGCACCTCCGTGATCAGCCCGGCCCGATCCAGGCCCAGGCGCCGCAGTAGCACCGGCAGGTCGGGGCCGGCGACGTGGTCGCTGATCCCGAGGATGAGCCGGGCGGGCTGCGCCGTCGCCGCGTCGGCCACGGCGCTGTCATGGGCGTCCAGGAGGCGCCGAGCGGCCGGCAGGAACAGGGCGCCCTGGCGCGTCAGGTCCACGTGCCGCGGGGTCCGGTCCAGGAGGCGCGTGCCGAGCCGGTCCTCGAGCCGCTTCAGCCGCAGGCTGATCGCCGCCTGTGAGGTGGCGAGCGCCTCTGCGGCCCGGGTGAAGCTGCCGAGATCGACCACGCGCACGAAGGCCAGGACGCCTTCGAGGTCGAGGGGACGGTCGGCGACCATAACACACTCTTATCGTAGATATCGGCGCCGATATGTCGCCGTTATCGAGGCGGCGTGCAAGCCTGCGGGCCTCTTCGGGAGTGCCCCATGCTGATCACCCGCTACCGCCATCGTCTGCCCGCCGACTACGCCATGGACAGGATCCGCGCGCGCGTCGCCGCCCGCGCGCCGGCCTGGGACGCGGTGCCCGGCCTCGTCTTCAAGGCCTTCACGGTCGAGGACCGGGCGCGCGGGGCCGCCGCCAACACCTACAGCTCGCTCTATCTCTGGCAGGATGCCGGCGCCGCCGCCGCGTTCCTGGCCGGGGCCGGGTTCGGCGCCGTGATCGCGAGCTTCGGCCGGCCGCGCATCGAGACGTGGCTGGCGGTCGCAGCCGCGTTCGGGCCGGGGGACGCGGCGGGCGCCCTCTCGGAGGAGACGCGTCTCGTCGGGCCGGCGGAGGATCTCGCCGCCCTGCGCGACAACGAGCGGGGGCGCGGGCGCGACATCGCGGCTGGGCGCGACGTCCTCGCCACCGTGGCCGGGCTCGATCCCGACGGATGGCGCCTCACCCGCTTCATTCTCCGTGCCGAGGTGGCCATCGGACTGTCCGGAACCGCGATCGCCCATCTCGCCGCGCCGGGCCTCGCCGCGGCGCGCGGCCGCTGATCTCCGACCGATCGAGGAGTGAGACCATGCCTCTGACCCGCATCTCCCTGCGTGCCGGGACGACCGAGACCTACCGGGCCGCTCTCGTCGCGGGTGTCTACGACGCCATGCGCGAGACCTTCGCGGTGCCGGAGGGCGACCTGTTCGCCCTGGTGCACCAGCATGACGCATCGGACTTCGTCTACGGTCCCGAGTATCTCGGGATCCGGCGCAGCGACCGCCTCGTGATCGTCCAGATCACCGCCAACGCGACGCGCGGCACCGCGCAGAAGCGCGCTCTCTACGCCGCCGTGACCCGCAACCTCGCCCGCGATCCCGGCGTTGCGCCGGGGGACGTCTTCATCAACCTCGTCGAGGTCAACCCGGAGAACTGGTCGTTCGGGGAGGGACTGATGCAGTACGGCCCGCCGGAGCCGTGAGGCCGGAGCCGCGAGGCCGCCGCGGGCGCGGTGCGGCGATGATCGCGGCGATCCGGGCTTGACCGTTCCGGGGGCGGAGTACAGGTCCGGGGCCCGAAACGGCTCCAGGATCGCATGGCCCCCACCGCAAACCTCGCCCTGATCAACCTGTTCATCGGGGACATCCAGGGCGGCCTCGGACCCTTTCTCGGGACTTGGCTGGCAGAGTCGGCCTCGTGGAGCCCCGCGCGGGTCGGGTTCGTCATCACGCTGGTCGGCATCGGCACGCTGTTCCTGAGCGGACCGTTCGGTGCCCTGGTCGATCGGTTCCCGCGCCCGCGCCTGCTGATCGCGCTGGCCTGCGGGGCGATCCTGGTGGGGACGCTGCTGCTCCTGCCGGCCCGCAGCTTCCCGGCGGTGCTGTGCGCGCAGCTCTTCGCAGCGGCCGGCGGCACCCTGCTGCTGCCGGCCGTCGCGGCGCTGACCCTGGGTATCGTCGGGAAGGACCGGTTCCCCGCGCAGCAGGGGCGCAACCAGGCCTTCAATCACATCGGTATCCTGATCGCGGCGGGCGCCATCAGCCTCGGCACCGGCTATTTCGGCCCGGCGATCGCCTTCTGGGTTCTCGGCGGCATGGCGCTGGCGGCGATCGCCGCGACGGCGACGATGCCGGCCAAGGCGTGGAGCCGCCGTCGCGCCGTCGGCTGGAAGGAGGACGACTCGGACGAGCCGGAGCGCAGCGGCCTCCGCCAGGTCCTGGGGAACCGTCGCCTGCTGGTGCTGACCGTGGCGCTGACCCTGTTCAATCTCGGGAACGGCGGCATGCTCTCGCTGCTCGGCCAGAAGCTGGTCGCGACCGCGGCCGACGCCACGACCTGGACGGCCCGCTACGTCATGGTGGCCCAGCTGGTGATGGTCCCGGTGGCGCTGTTCGCCGGATCGCTCGCCGACAAGCGCGGCCGCCGCCAGCTGCTGATGGTCGCCTTCGCGGTCCTGCCGGTGCGGGCGCTGCTGTCCGGCCTCATCGACGATCCGGTCTGGCTGATCGCCGCCGAGGTGCTGGACGGCGTCGCCTCCGGCATCGTCGGGGTGGCGGTGCCGGTCATCGTCGCCGACCTGACCTGGGGATCCGGCCGGACCCAGACGGCCATCGGCAGCGTCAACGCCGTGCAGGGCGTCGGCGGCGCCCTGTCGGGCTGGTACGGCGGCCTGTCCTACGGGATGTTCGGCTGGACCGGCGCCTTCCTGGCTCTCGGCCTGCCGGCGCTCATCGCCCTCGCGCTGGTGATCTGGCTCGACGCGACGCCCGAGCCCGGCCGGCGCAGTCGCCGACGGGAGCGGCGGAGCACCGCCGCTCAGGGAGCCTGAGCCGGCCGCGCGACCGAAGCCCGCGTCGACCCGCTATAGGACCCGATCGGGGCCGCCCCCGCGCGTTGCGGTGCCGCCGGACGCGGGGCCCTCTGAAACGCGAAAACCCGGCCTCGGGGCCGGGCTTCGCGTCGGTGTCGCTACCGTGTGGGCTCAGCCGATATGCGGGCTGCCGGTGGCGGCGGGGAAGCGGTCGGCCAGGGCGCGGCGCAGCTTCTCCAGGGCCCGGTTCTCGATCTGGCGGACGCGCTCCTTGGAGATGCCGAGCCTCTGGCCCAGGGCTTCCAGGGTCGCCTGATCCTCGGCGAGGCGGCGCTCGCGCAGGATACGCAGCTCGCGCTCCGACAGCACAGTCAGGGCCTGCTGGAGCCAGCTCAACCGACGCTCGCCGTCGACCGTGGCGCTCACGGTCTCGTCCGGCAGGTCGGCGCCGTCGACGAGGAAGTCCATCCGCTCCGAGGAGGCGTCGCTGTCCTCGCCCACCGGGGCGTTGAGCGACATGTCGGGACCGGACAGGCGCGCGTCCATCAGAGCGACGTCGTCCCGCGACACGCCGATGGCGCTGGCGATGCGGCGGTGAATCTCGTCGCCGACATGCTCCTCGGTGGATTGCATCAGCCGGGCGCGCAGCCGCCGCAGGTTGAAGAACAGGGCCTTCTGCGCCGAGGACGTGCCGCCGCGCACGATCGACCAGTTGCGCAGGATGTAGTCCTGGATCGACGCGCGGATCCACCACGTCGCGTAGGTCGAGAAGCGGACGTCCCGCTCGGGCTCGAACCGGGCGGCGGCCTCCATCAGGCCGACATGCCCTTCCTGGACGAGGTCGGCCATGGGCAGGCCGTAGTGACGAAAACGCCCCGCCAGGGCGATGACGAGGCGCATATGGGCGGAGATCAGACGGTGGAGGGCCCGCTCGTCGCGCTCGTCCTTCCAGCGGACGGCGAGGCCGCGCTCTTCTTCCCGGGCCAGGAAGGGTGCCTCCATGGCAGTCCGTATGAACTGCCGTCGAATTCCCGCGATCTCAGCCATCCGCCTGCCTCTTGTTGTCGAGTGCTGTTGCGGCGTCGAGCCGATAGCCCGACGCGCAGGCGCCACCGGGAGGCGACGCCAGGCAACCGACAACGGAAGGCAAAACGCGAAAGTTCCGTCCCGATGCCCCACAATGCGACAACCGGGCGGCCACGAAATCGTGTTCTGTTCCGATCAGATGGGATCCGGCCGCGCGCCGTCCAGCCCGGATGTCCCGAAACGACCGGGCCGGCGCGCCGGTTCGGACCGGTCCGGGCACAAAAAACCCGGCCACAGGGGCCGGGTTCGATGTCGTCCGCGGGGGGAAGCGCGCCTCAGGCGGCCTCCTCCTGAATGTCGTCGCCCTCGCTGTCACCGTCGGCCTCGGCCTCGGCCTCGGGCTCCGCCTCGTTCTTCGCCCGGCGGGGCGACTTGGCGAGGCTCTGCTCGATCAGCTTCAGGGCCTCGGTCTCGGTGATGCGGTTCACCGACGAGATCTCGCGCACGATCCGGTCCAGGGCAGCTTCGTAGAGCTGGCGCTCGGAGTAGGACTGCTCCGGCTGAGCCTCGGACCGGAAGAGGTCGCGCACGACCTCGGTGACGGCGAGCAGGTCGCCCGAGTTGATCTTGGCCTCGTATTCCTGCGCGCGGCGCGACCACATGGTGCGCTTGATCCGTGCGCGGCCGGTCAGCAGGTCGAGCGCCTTCTTGACCAGTTCCGGCTCGGCGAGCTTGCGCATGCCCACGCTGTTGGCCTTCGCGGTGGGGACGCGCAGGACCATCTTGTCCTTCTCGAACGATACGACGAACAGCTCAAGCTTGTAGCCGGCGATCTCCTGCTCCTCGATCGCGGTGATGCGACCGACGCCGTGGGCCGGATACACGACAGCCTCGCCGGTCTTGAAGCCCTGCCGGCCTGCGGTCGTCGTCTTCTTGGCTGTGGTCATGCGAGAAGGGCCTCCACTGGCGCGCAGCGTTCGGCGCCGCGCGAAACCGTGTTCTTCCGGGCGGGACACCCGGTCTGCCTCGCCGCTCCCGGACCCGGCGCCGAGCGCACGAATCCGGGCGTTCCCCGGCGCGGCCGTGCGAACGCCTGGCCCGCCCGCCGAAGTCGCCTCCAGCGGTCGAGCGCGTACTACTCCTAACCCACGAAAAGCGAAGGCGTTTCAGCCGGAGGGAGCACGTCAGGCGCGAGCGACGGCAGGCGGATTGTCTACCACAATCCGGCGCGCAGATCAAAGCATCCCTGAAGACGCACGCGCGGACCAAGCGCGGCGCCAAAGAGTTTTACACTGGTGCGGCGGGACAGGAATGACCTGGCCGCGTATCAGGCCCTCGTATGACGCAGCCCCGCCGCGGGCTTCAGCGGCAGCACGGGCCCGACAGATCTTCCCGCACTCTGGGGAGATGGCCGCGGGCCGGCGTCAGGACCTGCGGGACCGGCCCGGGGTCAGTCGCCCGAGCCGGGGTTGGGCGAGAAATGCGCCTCGAGCTTCCCGCTCTTGCCGTCCCAATCCTTGGCGTCGGCCGGGGCTTCCTTCTTCTGCGTGATGTTGGGCCAGGACTTGGCGTAGTCGGCGTTCAGCTTCAGCCACGTGTCGAGATTCGACTCGGTGTCGGGCTTGATGGCCTCGGCGGGGCATTCCGGCTCGCAGACGCCGCAATCGATGCACTCGTCCGGATGGATGACGAGCATGTTCTCGCCTTCGTAGAAGCAGTCCACCGGACAGACCTCGACGCAGTCCGTGTACTTGCACTTGATGCAATTGTCGGTGACGACGTAGGTCATCGGATGTCTTCGTCCTAAAACTCGACTTGGCCCGGGCGGAGCCTGGAGACGGCCCGCGCGCCCGGAGGGTGCTGCGAGGGGAACGCCGGTGAGACCCGACACGGGGACGGATCTCGGAGGCCCACGGCTCTAGACGCTGCCTCCCGGACTGACAAGCGTGCGGGCGCCGCAAGGGTTCGCGTCGGGTCGCTCGCGCGGCCGCTGTGGCGCGACCTCATCACTCGGACGGCCCGTCCGGCCCGTCCTCGACCGACAGGGTGCCGCCCGACAGGTCGTCGTAGAGGAGCCGCGCCTCCGGCGCCGGGCCGCGGCGCAGGCCGAGACCGAGGACCCGCACGGCCAGGGTCGCGTGGGGCGCCGCCACCGTGACCACGTCACCGATGCCGATGGCCTTCGCGGGGTTCTCGGCCCGGCTGCCGTTCACCCGCACGAAGCCGTCGGAGGCCAGCCGCGCCGCGAGCGACCGGGTCCGCGCGAAGCGCGCGAACCACAGCCACTTGTCGAGGCGCTGCCGGTCCTCGCGCATCCGCCGCGGATCAGCGCTTCCCGCCGTCGCCGGCCTCGAGCTGTGCCTTCAGGGCCGCGAGCTTGGCGAAGGGCGAGTCCGGATCGGGCGCCCGCTCGCGCCGCGGCGGCCGCTGGTCGGGCCGCGGGCCGGAATGGCGCTGCTCGGCGCCGCGCTGGTCGTCGCGGCGTTCCGGACGGCCGCCCTCGAAGCGGTCGCGGCGCGGGCCGCGGTCCCGGCCGGGGCGCGGGCCACCGTCGCCCTCGGCCCGGCGCTGCTCCGGCCGGCCACCGTCGGGACGCCCCTGTCCCGAATGCTGGCCCTGCTGGCCGCCGTCGCGCCCCCGACCGGCCCCGCGGGGACGGTTCTGCGGGCGCTGGTGGGCCGGGCGCTGGTGGCGCTGCAGGCGCCAAACCTCGATCTGCGGGATCTCGGCTGCGCCCTCGCCCTCGGCACCGACGTCCTCGGCCGTCTCGGCCGCGTCGGGCTCCGCCTCGGCGGCCGCGTCGGGCGCGGTCTCCTCGGCGATGGGTTCGGCCGCCGGCGCGGCGTCCGCCTCGGCCGGCTGCTCCGCCTCGGCGTGGGGAGACTCGGTCGCAGATGTCTCGGTCGCGAGCGCCTCGGTGGCCGCGTCGACCGGCGTGCCGGCCGGCTCGTCCGCAGTCTCGCCCTCGGCCCCCGCCTCGGGGTCGGCGGCCGGGGCTTCCTCGGCCGCGTCAGCGTGATCGGCGGCGGTCTCGACACCCTCGGCGGCCGGGGCCTCGTCGCCGACCGGCTCGGCGGCATCAGCCTGCGCGGCGACGGCCTCCTCGGAGGAAGCCTCGGAGGACGCCTCGGCGGCGGTCGGCGCGGTGGCGGCAGCGGGGACGAGCGGCACCGTAATGGCCGGGCCGGGGCGCGCCTCGGCCGTGTAGCCGAGCGACTTCAGGATCGAGGCGAAATCCTCGCCCGAGCATCCGACCAGCGAGGTCATGCCAACGGTGGCCACGAAGCCGTCGCCGTCGGCGGTGCCGTCCGGTGGGGCGCCCGGGGTGGTGCCGGGCCGGTAGGCGATCGCCGGGCGGATCAGGTCGGCGAGCCGCTCCAGGATGTCGACCCGCACCGCCCGCTCGCCGCTGGCCCGGAAGCCGGCCGCGCGGTAGAGGCCCTTGGCGATCTCGCGGTCGACCTTGATCGAGGTGCGGCCGGAGCCGGCGAGATGCGCGATCTCGTCGAGGCCGCGCTGGTCGAGGCCGCCGTTGCGCAGGGCCCAGAGCTGGGCCGCGAGCGTGCGGGGCGCCGGCTTCAGCAGCGCCGGCAGGAAGATGTGGTAGGCGCCGAACCGGACGCCGTGGCGGCGCAGGGCGCCGCGGCCGTCCTGGTCGAGGCTGCGCATCTCGTGCGCCACCTTCGAGCGCTCCAGCACGCCGAGCGCCTCGACGACCTGATAGCCGATCCCCTTCGCGAGGCCGGTGAGGTCGGCCGCGGTCTCGATCTCCATCAGCGGCCCGAGCAGTCGCACGATGTAGGCCTTCAGCCACGCGTCGAGGCGGCCCTCGACCTTCTCGCGATGCGCGCCGGTCAGGCTGTCGTCCGCCAGCAGACGGATCTGCGGGGCGAACAGCTTCTCGCCGGGGCTGAGCTTGGCGACCGGCGCGCCGGTCCAGCGGATCGTGCCGTCGTGCGAGAGCACGAGGGTCGAATCGGCGGTCGCGGCGAATCGTTCTGCCCGCGACTCGATCTCGCCCCCGAGCGCCTTCTCGGCGGCGCTCCTCAGGGTCTTCGCCTCGTGCCCCTCGGCGCTGGCATCGGGAACGAACAGGAATCCGTGAAGGTGGCCGACATGCTGACCCTCGACGGTGACGTCACCGTCGGCGGTGATCTGGGCTTCGAGCATCGTGTTCTCTCTCAGGCGCCGCATCAGGACGCTTGTGCGCCGGTCGACGAAGCGGCTCGCGAGGCGTTCGTGCAGGGCGTCGGACAGCCTGTCCTCTACCCGACGCGTCTCGCCCTGCCAATGTTCTGGGTCGCGCAGCCAGTCGGGACGGTTCGCCACGAAGGTCCAGGTGCGTCCCTGGGCAATCCGGCGGGACAGCGTGTCGATGTCGCCGTCGGTCCGGTCGATCATCGCGACCTGCTCGGCGAACCACGTGTCGGGGATGCGGCCCGCCATGCCCTTCATGAGGAACCGGTAGAGCTGCGCGACCAAGTCGGCGTGCACCTGCGGGTGGACCTTGCGGTAATCCGGGACGCCGCAGGTGTCCCAGAGGCGGCGCACCGCGGCGGCGCTGCGCGCCATGTCGCGGATGTCGTCCTCCTTCATGAGGATCTCGAGGGCCTGCTGGTCCTCGCCCATCGGGGCGCGGGTCAGGCCCGATTCGCGCGGGTGCTCGTCGAGGCTCGCCTGCAGGCCTTCGAGGCTGCCGAAGCTCAGATCCGGGTTGCGCCATTGCAGGATGCGCAGGGGATCGAAGTCGTGGCTCTCCAGCCGCTCCACCAGTTCGGCCTCGAAGGGCGGGCAGCGCCCGGTTGAGCCGAAGGTGCCGTCCGAGAGGTGGCGGCCGGCGCGCCCCGCGATCTGGCCCATCTCGGCGGGGGTGAGCTTGCGGAAGCGGGTGCCGTCGTACTTCCAGTTGGCCGCGAACGCGACGTGATCGACGTCGAGGTTGAGGCCCATGCCGACCGCGTCGGTGGCGACGAGGTAGTCGACATCCCCCGCCTGGTACATCTCGACCTGGGCGTTGCGGGTCCGGGGCGAGAGGGCTCCCAGCACCACCGCGGCGCCGCCGCGCTGGCGGCGGATCAGCTCGGCGATGGCGTAGACCTCCTCGGCCGAGAAGGCGACGATCGCGGTGCGCCGGGGCAGGCGCGACAGCCGCTTCTCCCCCGCGAAGCTGAGCTGCGACAGACGCGGCCGCGTCGTGGTGTGGACGTTGGGGATCAGGCTCTGGACCAGCGGCAGCATGGTCGAGGAACCGATCAGCAGGGTCTCCTCGCGGCCGCGGACGTAGAGCAGGCGGTCGGTGAAGACGTGGCCGCGATCCATGTCGGCGGCGAGTTGGATCTCGTCGATGGCGACGTACGCCACGTCGAGGTCACGCGGCATCGCCTCGATGGTGCAGATCCAGTAGCGCGGCCGGTCCGGCTTGATCTTCTCCTCGCCGGTGACGAGGGCGACCTTCTCGGGGCCGACCTTCGCGACGACGCGCAGGTAGACCTCGCGGGCGAGCAGCCGCAGGGGCAGCCCGATCATGCCGGTCGGGTGGGCGAGCATCCGCTCGATGGCGAGATGCGTCTTGCCGGTGTTGGTCGGCCCGAGGACCGCGGTGACGCCGCGGGCGCGGGCCTCGCGGGACAGCGAGCGGCTGGGCGTGGGGCGGAGCAGCGCGTCGATGGTCGGCGGTTCCTTCGAGCGGGAAGGCCGTCGCGGCGCCGTCGCGGCGCGGGCGGGGAGGCGGGTTCGACCGGCCGACCGCGTCAGGGACGCTAGGGCCGGTACCGTCCTCCCCCATATGGGATGCCGCCGCCGCCAGGTCCAATCTGCGGCGTGATCATCGGGTAGACGTCGATCTGCGTCGTCGGCGTGCCCGGCTGTGGCGCGAGGTCGGCGCAGAGCGTGTCGGGGGTCGCGACGAGGGGACCGCGGCGGGGCGGCCTGTTCTCGACGACCTCGGCCGACGAGAAGGCGTCACCGCCGCACCCCGGATCGGCGGACCCGGCACTGAGGGACTGCGCCGCGGCCGGCCCCGCGAGCGCGGCCAGGGCGAGGGCGAGGGCGATTCGGAGGGCAGGCGAGCACATCCGGGCATTATCGCCGGGAACGTGAAGATTCCCTCCACCCGCGCAACCGCGGGCCTCGCCGCGATCGCGCCCGCCGGCGCGGCAATGCACGGCGACGCGGGCGCGCGGCGATGTCCGTCCCCGCGCCCTTCCTGGGTTATTTCGCGGCACGGGCGCGGATGGCGCGGGTCGTCGATCAGTCGACACCCTCGACGAGCACCACCTCGCCGATGCCCGCGGGCCGGCGCTTGGCTACGGCAGCCTGGTACTCGGGCGAGAAGTAGTAGGTGCGCGCCGCCTCGTAGGACTCGAATTCCAGCACGACGTTGCGCGGACGGCCCTCGCCCTCCAGCGCTTCACAGCGGCCGCCGCGCACCAGCGGCGTGCAGCCGTACTTGCACATCGCCTCGGAGGCCATGGCGGCGTAGTCCTTGTAGGTGTCCGGGTCGGTGACCGTCATCCGGACGATGATGTAGCCCTTGGGCACTGCTGACCTCCCCGCGCGGCTGCCGCGCCGCGCCGAGGTGCCGGGAAACCGGCCGCCGGTCAAACGCTCCCTGACGCGCCGCTACTGCCCCGGCAGGCTCGCCTGCGCGACACTGTTGCCGGCGGCGCCGGCCGTGCCGGTGGTCGTCGGCGTGCCGCTCTGGCTCCAGCGGGTGGCCTCGATGATGTTGGTGCCGATCGTGGTGAGCACCGAGATGCGCAGCGGGATCAGGACGCGCGTTCCCTCGACGGGGGCGAGCCAGACCGACATCTCGCGGTTCTCCTCCATGAACTTGACGCCCGGCCGGTCCGGCCGGTGGCCGGCGACCGCCTGGTAGCGGGCGTTGCATACGAGGACTTGCCCCGCATAGCCGGGCTTCTGCACCGGGCGGGTCTCGGCGTAGCTCAGCACCACGTTGAAGCGGGTGGCGCCGTCGAAGACCGGCAGGGTCCGGTTGCAGTTCTCCGGGTCGAGCGGCTCGCCGCGCCCCTGGGTCGGCATCAGCAGCGCGCTCACCGGGTCGATGATGCCGCGCTTGTTGGCCGGGGTGACCGGCACGCGGTCCTGCATGTCGACGAGCGGCGGCGTGATCTCGGCCTGGACGACGTTGCCGCGCGCCAGGGCCATGCGCACCGCGATGCCGGAGCTCGCCGTCTGGGTGGCGATGGCGAAGGCGCCGGGCTGCGGCGCGGCCGAGAAGCTTCCCGAGGCCCGGGCGGAGCCCTTGCCGCCGGTGATCGCGCCGACGAGGCCGGTGAGCACGGCCGACACGTCCATCATGTAGCGGTCGCGGTCGAAGGAGCCGGCCAGGCGAGCCGTGCCGATCGGGAGACCGGCGAGGTTGATGCCGTAATCGACCGCCACGGTCGCGGCGGCGGGCGCGGCCCGCTTGGCCCGCGACGTCCGCGCGCCGGCATCGGTCGGGGCCGCGAGGGCCGCGACCGCGAGGAGGCTGCCCGCGAGGCGCCCGGCAGCGTGCTTCTTCGCCGGCTTGATCATTCGACGGATTGGCGTGGCGCTCATGATCCGGATCGCATCCCAGGGCGGGCGGGCCAAGACACTCGCTCGAACGCACCCTCTCGAACACACCCGCTCGCCGACGTCCTCTGCGACGCACGGAGCGGGGAGAGGCGCCTTCCTGCAGGTGGAAGAAGGCTATATCCCGGCATCGTGGTTAACAGACCGTTGGTCGTCCGGCGCGACGCCGGACCCCGCCTGCCCCCGCCGGCACCTTGACGCACCGCGCCTTCGTCGCCTATAGGCTCGCGCCTTCAACAGGACTCCGCCGGACCTGGAACACGCAATGGGCGTCGCCCGCTGCGACGATGATCGCGCCGGCCGCGATCGGGTCTTCACCGGGCGGAACGAGACGGGATCGTTTTTTATCATGGCGCGCCGCTGCGAACTCACCGGCAAGGCCGTTCAGGTCGGCCACCTCGTGAGCCACTCGAACCGCAAGACCAAGTGCCGGTTCCTGCCGAACCTGTGCAATGTCACCCTCCAGTCCGACGCGTTGGGCAAGCGCGTTCGCCTGCGGGTCACGGCGCACGCCCTGCGCTCGGTGGAGCACCGCGGCGGCCTCGACGCCTTCCTGATCAAGGCCGGCGAGGGCGACCTGTCGCAGACCGCCCGCCTCCTGAAGCGCGAGATCCACAAGAAGCTCGCCGAGACCCCGGCCGCCGCGGCCTGAGTCGTCGGGCTTCACGCCCCTATCGGACGGTTTGAACCGCCGTGGCCGTCGAGGCCGCGGCGGTTTCCGCTTGTTTGCGGTGGCATGCCACTCCAAGCAATCCAGAGCTCGGCCGCAGGCTGCCGTCAGTGTCCGGCCGATGCCCCTGCGCCGTCTTTGCGAGCGGAGCGAAGCAATCCAGGCGGCGCCACGTGGACAAGCTCCGCGCTGCCCTAGGTCACTTCGCTGCGCTCTTGATGACGAGGGGGCTTCGCCGTCCAAGTTGCGAACATGAACCGTGTCGAGGTTCGGCCCGAATCTGCCGGCTTCCTCGACGCGGATCGTCTGTTGCGCGGCAGCGCGGGGCGTGATTACCGCCGCCCGCCCGCTGCGCGCAGCATCCGCCCCGTCGGCGCCGCGCCGTCCTCCTCGAACAGCTCGGCCAGCTTCTCGGTCATCGCCCCGCCGAGCTCCTCGGCGTCGATGATCGTCACGGCGCGGCGGTAGTACCGGGTCACGTCGTGGCCGATGCCGATGGCCAGCAGTTCCACCGGCGAGCGCGTCTCGATCTCCTCGATCATCCAGCGCAGGTGCCGCTCCAGGTAGTTGCCGGCATTCACCGACAGGGTCGAATCGTCCACCGGCGCGCCGTCGGAGATCACCATCAGGATCTTGCGCTGCTCCGGCCGCCCGAGCAGACGCTTGTGCGCCCAGTCCAGGGCCTCGCCGTCGATGTTCTCCTTGAGCAGCCCCTCGCGCATCATCAGCCCGAGGTTCTTCCGCGCGCGCCGCCAGGGCGCGTCGGCCGACTTGTAGACGATGTGGCGCAGGTCGTTCAGGCGGCCGGGATTCGGCGGCTTGCCGGCGGCGAGCCACGCCTCGCGGCTCTGGCCGCCCTTCCAGGCACGGGTGGTGAAGCCCAGGATCTCCACCTTCACACCGCAGCGCTCCAGCGTCCGCGCCAGGATGTCGGCGCAGGTCGCCGCCACGGTGATCGGCCGGCCGCGCATCGAGCCCGAATTGTCGAGGAGCAGCGTGACCACCGTGTCGCGGAAGTTGGTATCCTTCTCCTGCTTGAAGGAGAGCGGCTGGTACGGGTCGATGACCACGCGCACGAGCCGCGCCGGGTCGAGCTGGCCCTCCTCCAGGTCGAACTCCCAGGCGCGGTTCTGCTGGGCGAGAAGGCGGCGCTGGAGCCGGTTGGCGAGGCGGCCGACCACGCCCTGCAGGTGCGAGAGCTGCTTGTCGAGATAGGAGCGCAGGCGCGACAGCTCGTCGGCGTCGCACAGCTCCTCGGCGTGGATGACCTCGTCGAACCGCGGATTGAACACTTTGTACTCGGGCCCGCGCGCCTCGTTGCCCTGCCGCTGCGGCGGGCGCGAGGCCTCCGAGGCCTCCTCCGACTCCGCGTCCTCGGCCTCCTCGGGCAACTCACCGGACGGTGCGTCGGCGGATTCCTGGGCGCCCTCCTCGATCTCGTCGGAGGCCTCCTCGGAGGTCTCGATCTCGGCGCGCTCGCCCTGGCTCTTCTCCTCCGAATCGCCCTCGCTGGGGTTCTGCTCGTCGTCCTGGGCGTCGTTCTCGTCGTCGTTCTCGTCGTCCTCCGCGTCGAACGGCGTCTCGTCCGACATGTCGAGGGAGGTGAGGAGGTCGCGCACCGAGCGGGCGAACTTGCGCTGATCCTCGATCGAGCCGAGCAGCCCGTCGAGGTTCGGGCCGGCCTTGGCCTCGATATGCTCGCGCCACAGCTCGACGATCTTGGTGGCGGCCTCGGGCGGCTTCTGGCCGGTCAGGCGCTCGCGCACCATCAGGGCGACAGCATCCTCCATCGGAGCGTCGGCCCGGTCGGTGATGGACTCGTACTTGCCGCCGCGATGGTAGCGGTCCTCCAGCATCGCCGAGATGTTGCTGGCCACGCCCGCCATCCGGCGCGACCCGATCGCCTCGACCCGGGCCTGCTCGACGGCGTCGTACACGGCGCGCGCGGGTGCGTTCTCGGGAGCGAGACGGCGGTGGACGGCCACGTCGTGGCAGCCCAGCCGCAACGCCATGGCGTCGGCGTTGCCGCGCAGCACCGCGACGTCCTGCGCCGAGAGCTTGCGCGGGGGTTCGGGGAGGCGGGCCTTGTCGCCGGTGAGCGCCGGCCGGTCGGTCGCGTAGGTGACCTCGACCTCGGAGCGCCGTGCGATGGCGCGCAGGCACCCGGCCACCGAGCGCTTCAGGGGCTCGGCCACAGGTTCGCGGCGCTCGCCGGGCTTGCGGTTGGAGATGGACATGCGGGCTACTTCTTCGCGGAATCGAGATCGAAGGGGCGAGCCCGGATCTCATCCCAGCTGTAGGGACAGGCAGACGGAAACTCGTCCGGCATCAGATGGGTCTCGTCGGCGGCCCAGTCGCGCGCGTCCGGGTAAGCCTGTGTCAGAGCCTCCTCGAGGCGCGCCTTGAGGCTCGGGCTGTCGGTCAGCAGACGGTCGAACCGGCGGCGTTGCTCGCGGATCGAGTAGATCCAGCTCGGCGTGCGGTGCTCGGGCTGCTGATCCCACTTCAGCATGTGCATCAGCAGGACGCGCAGACAGCTGTAGAGCTTGGAGAATTCGCGCCTCGACACGTCCTCCAGCTCCTCCGCGACGCGCTCGACGTCGATCTCGTCGAACCGGCGGGCGCGGAGCAGGGCGACCTGCTCCCGCGCCCAGCTATGGAGGTCATCCTCGTAGCGCGTGCGGATGGCCGCGGACGGGGTGTCCACGTCCATCACAGCGGTCTCGGCTGGACGCGCCACGGGCTCCTCCATGCGGGTCAGCTCAGCGCGACGTTCACCGCGCTCTCGGGCAGCTCCTTGCCGAAGGCGCGCTGGTAGAACTCGGCCACCAGCGTCCGCTCTAGCTCGTCGCACTTGTTGAGGAACGTCACCCGGAAGGCGAAGCCGATATCCTTGAAGATGTCGGCGTTCTCGGCCCAGGTGATCACCGTGCGCGGGCTCATGACGGTGGAGAGGTCGCCGTTCATGAAGGCGTTGCGAGTAAGATCCGCCACGCGCACCATCCGGTTGACGATGTCGCGGCCCTGGTCGCCCCGGTAATGGGTCGCCTTCGACAGCACGATGTCGACCTCGCGGTCGTGCGGCAGGTAGTTGAGCGTGGTGACGATCGACCAGCGGTCCATCTGACCCTGGTTGATCTGCTGGGTGCCGTGATAGAGGCCCGACGTGTCGCCGAGGCCCACCGTGTTGGCGGTGGCGAACAGCCGGAAGGCCGGGTGCGGGCGGATCACGCGCTTCTGGTCGAGGAGCGTCAGCCGGCCCGAGAGCTCCAGCACGCGCTGGATCACGAACATCACGTCCGGGCGGCCGGCGTCGTACTCGTCGAACACGAGCGCGACGTTGTTCTGCAGCGCCCAGGGCAGGATCCCGTCCTGGAAGGCGGTGACCTGCTTGCCGTCCTGCAGGACGATGGCGTCCTTGCCAACGAGGTCGATGCGCGAGACGTGGCTGTCGAGGTTGATCCGGATGCACGGCCAGTTCAGCCGGGCGGCGACCTGCTCGATATGGGTCGACTTGCCGGTGCCGTGATAGCCGGTGACCATCACGCGGCGGTTGCGGGCGAAGCCGGCCAGGATCGCGAGCGTCGTCTCCCGGTCGAAGATGTAGTCCGGGTCGACATCCGGCACGTGCTCCTCGGGCTCGGCGAAGGCCGGCACCTTGAGGTCGAGGTCGATGCCGAAGACATCGCGGACGGAGACGGTGCGGTCGGGCAGCGCGGCGGGCGTAGCGTCAGAGAGCATTCGGAACCTCGTGAGGCGCGGGCGCTCCACTTCCAAACAGTGAAGCATCCGCGCGGAAGGACGTCGAGCCGGGCCTCCGCGGCGGGGCGGAGCCATCCTTAGACGGCGGCGCGCTCGCGCGCCACCGACCGGCATGGATCCCATATAGGGCCGCCCCGCGCGGTTTGCCCTATCCTGGGTGCGAACCGGCGTGCATCGTTCGTGCCGCTCAGCAGAGACCGGCCGCGCGGAGCACGTCGTGGGCGCGGATGATGTCGCGCAGGCGGTCCTCGAAGGAGCGGTCGCCGCCGTTGGCGTCCGGGTGGAAGCGCTTCACCAGCACCTTGTACTGCGCCTTGATGGCGGCCGCGTCCGCGCCCTCCTCGAGGCCCATCACGTCGAGGGCGCGGCGCACCGTCGCCGAGTGCTTGGGCTTGCGCGGCTCCTCGGGCTGGCGGGCACGCCGGCGCGCGTCGCCGACGCCCTCGCCGCGCAGGATGCCGAGGGGATCGACGTAGGCCCAGTCCCGAACCGGCTCGTCCGCCGGCTTGGCCTCGCCGGTCCGGTTCACGCCCATCGCCCAGGTTGGGCGATGACCGATGATCGCGTCCTTCTGGTAGGCCTGAACGGCGGCGTCGTTCATGCCATCGAAGTAATTGTAGGTGGCGTTGTAGGCGCGGACATGGTCGATGCAGAAGCGCCAGTACTGGCCCTCCGCCTTCCGCCCCTTCGGCGCCCGGTACAGGCCCGGATGGGTGCAGCCGGGGCTCTCGCAGCCGGCTTCCGCGGCGGGCTTCGGCTCGTCGCAGGTCGGCTTGATCCGGATGCTGTCGAACAGGCGCGAGTTGAGATCCATGACGGGCCGATTATGAGGGGGCGGACCTGAGACACAAGGGCACCGGGCCTGATGACGCATGCGCGGGATCGGGCTTGACGGCGCCCACGGACACGACGCGAGGGCACGATGACGGACGGTGCGGGCGCGGGCGGCACCCTGCGGGACTGGATGGAGGCGCGGCTGCGGGAGCAACTCGCGCCGGCGCGGCTCGACGTGATCGACGAGTCGCATCTGCATGCCGGCCACGCCGGAGCGCGGCCGGGGGGCGAGACCCATTACCGGCTCGACATCGTCGCGTCGGCGTTCGAGGGCAAGAGCCGCGTCGAGCGGCACCGCTTGGTGAACGCGCTGCTCGACGACGCGTTCAAGCGGGGGCTGCACGCCCTCGCGCTCCGCGCCCGCACGCCGGCCGAGGCGGCCTGAATCGGGGCTTCGCGTAGGACGAGGGCGGGATCGCTCCGACGGGGCGCGGTGTACGGGACGGGAGGCACGAGACAGATATGGTGACGGGGCCGCCGATCCGCATCCGTCCGCTCGCGGGCTGCGCACCCGACGCGGGGGCGCGGCGCGCCGTCGTCGCGCAGCCGGGGAGGGCGCCATGGCCCTGCGGGTGACGCCGCGCATCGCCATCGACGAGGACGAGATCGAGCTGTCCTTCATGCGCGCCTCGGGCGCCGGCGGACAGAACGTCAACAAGGTCGAGACCGCGGTCCAGCTGCGCTGGGCGGCGCTGGCCTCGCCCGCCCTCGACGAGCGGGTGCGGGCCAATCTGGTGCGGCTCGCCGGGCGGCGGATGACCAAGGACGGCGTTCTCGTCCTCGCCGGGCAGCGGCACCGGACGCAGGAGCGCAACCGGGCCGACGTGCTGCAGCGGCTCGTCGATCTGGTGGCGGAAGCGGCCAAGCCGCCGCCGCCGATCCGCCGGCCCACGAAGCCGACCCGGGGCTCGCAGGAGCGGCGCATCGGCGCGAAGAAGAGCCGCGCCGCGATCAAGCAGGGCCGGGGCAGCGTCCGGGATTCGGACGGCTGACCCCGATCCCGCCGCGGCCGGGTCTCAGTGGATCGCGTCGATGACCTCGGCCTTCGGGCTGGCGTCGGGCGCCGGGGAGGAGCCCGCCACCAGGGTGCTGCCCGGCTTGGCGATGGTCAGGACGATCGCGATCATCGCCAGGATGGCGGCCAGGGCCGCCGGGAACAGGAAGGCCGATTCGCCGTAGCGCATGTCGAGCAGGCCGCCCACGACCGCGCCGGTGCTCAGCCCGGCCCAGAGCGGTGCCTGGATCCAGAAGGACGGCGCCACCGTGCCGAGCAGCAGGTTGGCGCAGCCCGTGCCGAAACGCACCACGGCGCCCGTGACGTAGGTGAGCGCCAGGGAGCGGCCGCCCTCGTCCTGCAGCGTCGCGTTCTGGAGGCCCAGCGCCAGGACGATCGGGTAGGCGTGGAGCGGGTACGCGAAGGTACCCCAGGGCATCAGCAGGCCTCCGGCGAGCAGCAGGGCCTGGAGCGTCAGCAGGACGGCGAGGCGCCAGCGCCCGACCCAGGCGGCGATCAGCGTTCCCAGGAAGGCGCCGAAGCAGAACATGCAGATCGTGCTGGCGACGCGGCTGACGTTCTCCCAGTCGGCGTTGGCCACCGCCACGCCGAAGCGGGTGGTGTTGCCCGACATGAACGACATGAAGAGCTGCGAGAATTCCAGGAAGCCGATGGAATCGGCGCAGCCCGCGAGCGCCGCCAGGGCGATCGCGAAGGGAATCCGGGTTCGCGGATCGGCGGGAAACGACTTGTCGGCCGGTGGCTCAGGTTTCCGCTGCGGTGCTGCACCACCTGTCCGACTTCCGTATTCCGCCATGCTGATCCCCCGATCGAGCCGCCGCGCCTAGTCGCGGTCGACTGACAATGGACGAATAGCGGAGCGGTTTCATGCCGATGTGCGCCGCAACACAACGACGCGCCCCGGCACTGGCCGTCCGCCCTCGCGACGGACTTCCGCCGGTCTCGTCGTCAGCAGCTCCAATCCGGACGCGGCGGCCGTCGCCGCGATGTGGGCCTCCGCGTGGGCGTAGCGGCCGTCCGCGCCCAGGACGGAACCGGGTCCGTCGTGGGATTGCACCGTGACGGCACCGAGCCCGCCCGGCCGCAGGACCCGCCCCACCCGCGCCAGGAACGTCGCGAGGTCCGCGACGTAGATCAGGACGTCCGCGGCGAGGCAGAGGTCGGCCGACGCCTCCGGCAGGTCGGTCAGGGCGGCGCCGATGTCGCCCTCGACGAGGCGCTCGTAGAGCGGCCGACCCCGCGCCGTCTTGGCCCGCGCCACCGCCAGCATCCCGGGGGAGAGGTCGATCCCGGTCAGATGATCGACCCGGTCGCGCACGACCTCGCCCATCAGCCCCGTGCCGCAGCCGAGATCGAGACCGACCGCGAAGCGCTCCGGAACGCACGGCAGGGCGTCGCGGACGAGCTGCGGGCCGACATAGCCGAGGCCGTCCACGAGGTGGCGCTCGAACCGCGGCGCGTAGTCGTCGAACAGGGCGCGGACATAGGCTGGCGACAGGACCGGGAGGGTGTCGCCGCCGCCCAGGCGGACGAGATGCGCGCGCACGCCCAGCCGGTCCTCGGGATCGATGTCGAGGGCGCGGGAAAAGGCCCGCGCCGCCGCGTCGCGCAGGGCCGGATCGGGGCCGGCGGCGGCCAGGCCCGCGCGCGCCCGGCCCAGCAGGAGCCAGGCCGGCGCGTAGCGCGGGGCGCGTGCCAGGACCTGCTCGGCGAGGTCGGCGGCGGCCGCGTGGTCGCCGTCGGCGAGGCAGGCCTCGGCGTAGCGGTAGCGGCGATCGGCGAGGAGGTCGCCGGAACTGAGCTGCGAGGCCATGCGTCTGCCGGGTCGGGGGCGCCTATATACCGGGGCCACCGGCGGACTCCACCGGCAGCACGGACCCGATGCCGATACGCGCCAGCGATCTCCTCACCCTGACCCGCGAGGGTCTCTACTGCCCCCTCGGGCGCTTCCACGTCGATCCGACCTGGCCCGTGGAGCGCGCGCTGATCACGCACGGGCACGCCGACCACGCCCGCGCGGGCCACGGCCAGGTGCTGGCGACGCCCGAGACCCTGCGGATCATGGCGGTGCGCTACGGCGCGGATTTCTGCCGCCAGCGGCAGGAGGCGCAGCTCGGCGCGGCGCTCCGCGTCGGCGACGTGACCGTGCGCTTCGCCCCGGCCGGCCACGTCCTCGGGTCGGCACAGATCGCCATCGAGCGGGACGGCGTCCGCGTCGTGGTGTCGGGCGACTACAAGCGCGCGCCGGACCCGACCTGCCTGCCCTTCGAGGTCGTGCCCTGCGACGTGTTCATCACCGAGGCGACCTTCGGACTGCCGGTCTTCACCCATCCCGATACGCGGGGCGAGGTCCGCAAGCTCCTCGAATCGGTGAAGCTGTTCCCGGAGCGCGCCCACATCGTGGGCGCCTACGCGCTCGGCAAGGCGCAGCGGGTGATGGCGCTCCTGCGCGAGGAGGGCTGGGACAGCCCGATCCACCTGCACGGCGCCATGGAGAAGCTGACGACGCTCTACAAGGAGGAGGGCGTGCCGCTCGGCGACACGCCCAAGGTCGTGGCCGCCGAGCGGAAGGACCTGCACGGGGCGATCGTGCTCTGCCCGCCCTCGTCGATCCAGGACCTGTGGTCCCGCAAGTTCCCCGACCCGGTGACCTGCTTCGCCTCGGGCTGGATGCGGGTGCGCGCCCGCGCCCGCCAGAAGGGCGTCGAGCTGCCGCTGGTGATCTCCGACCATTCCGACTGGCCGGACCTGTGCCGCACCATCCGCGACACCGGAGCCGGCGAGGTCTGGGTGACCCACGGCCAGGAGGACGCGCTGGTCCACTGGTGCGGGACTCAGGGAATCCGGGCGAAGCCGCTCCACCTGCTCGGCTACGGCGATGACGGCGAGGTCGAGGGGACCTCGGAGGCGGGCTCCGGGGCGGAGGCGGCGGCGTGAACGACTTCGCCCACCTGCTCGACCGCCTCGCCTACGAGCCGCGCCGCAACGCCAAGCTGCGCATGCTCCAGGACTACTTCGCGCGCACGCTCGATCCCGAGCGCGGCTACGCACTCGGTGCCATGACCGGCACGCTGAGCTTCCGCGAGGCCAAGCCGGCCCTGATCCGGGGACTGGTCGAGGAGCGGATCGACCCGGTGCTGTTCCGGCTGTCGCACAATTACGTGGGCGACCTCGCGGAGACGACGGCGCTGATCTGGCCGGGACCGGCGGAGGCGCCGCGGGAACCGGGCCCCGGCCACAACAACCCGCCGCCGCATGTCCCGACCCTGGCCGAGGTCGTGGAGACCCTCGCGACCATCCCCAAGCGCGAGCTGTCCCGCCATCTCGCCGACTGGCTCGACGCCCTCGACGAGACCGGGCGCTGGGCGCTCCTGAAGCTGGTCACCGGCAACCTGCGGGTCGGCGTCTCGGCGCGGCTCGCCAAGACGGCGGTGGGCGCGCTGGGCAACCACGACGCCGACGCCGTCGAGGAGGTCTGGCACGGGCTGACCCCACCCTTCGAGACCCTGTTCGCCTGGGTCGAGGGCCGGGCCGAGCGGCCCGAGACCCTGAACCCCGCGCCGTTCCGGCCGCCGATGCTGTCGCACCCGATCGAGGAGGAGGCCGACCTCGAGAAGCTGGAGGCCGGGGCGTTCTCGGCCGAGTGGAAGTGGGACGGCATCCGCGTCCAGCTCGTCGGCGGTCTCGACCGGGCCGGCCAGCAGGTCGGGAAGGTCTATTCGCGCACCGGCGAGGACATCACCGGGGCGTTCCCGGACCTCGCCGAGGCCATCACCTTCGCGGGCGCCCTCGACGGCGAACTGCTGATCCTCCGCGAGCGGCGGGTGCAGAGCTTCAACGTGCTGCAGCAGCGCCTGAACCGGAAGGCTGTGACGGGCAAGCTCCTGGAGGAGTTCCCGGCCCACGTGCGGGCCTACGACCTCCTCGCCCTGGAGGGCGACGACCTGCGGGCAGAGCCCTTCGCGGAGCGGCGGCGGAAGCTGGAGGCGCTGGTCACGCGCCTCGACCACGCGCGGATCGACATCTCGCCGCTCGTGCCCTTCGCGGACTGGGAGGCCCTGGCGGCCGCGCGGGCGGACCCGGCCTCGGTGGGCGCCGGCGCGGATGCCGACGCCATCGAGGGCGTGATGCTCAAGCGCCTCAACAGCCCCTACCTGCCGGGACGCCCCAAGGGACCCTGGTGGAAGTGGAAGCGCGAGCCGCACATCGTCGACGCCGTGATGATGTACGCACAGCGCGGGCACGGGAAGCGCTCGTCCTTCTACTCGGACTACACGTTCGGCGTCTGGCGGGAGGCCCCCGAGGGCGGCGACGAGCTGGTGCCGGTGGGCAAGGCCTATCACGGCTTCACCGACGCCGAGCTCGCCAAGCTCGACCGCTACGTCCGCAACAACACCACCAAGCGCTTCGGCCCGGTGCGCGAGGTCGCCCACGGCCGCGAGGCCGGGCTCGTGCTCGAGATCGCCTTCGAGGGCGTGCAGCGCTCGACCCGGCACAAGTCGGGCGTGGCCATGCGCTTCCCCCGGGTCAGCCGCATCCGCTGGGACAAGCCGCCCGCGGAGGCCGACCGGATCGACGTGCTGGAACGGATCCTCGCCCGCGGCGAGCGCGAGATCGCGCCGGGCACGACCTTATCGGAGACGATCACATGAGACAGGGACACGGGCGGGAGGGCAGGATCGGGCCGGTCGAGGCGCTGGCCTCCGGTCCGGTGGAGCGCCACGCCAGCGCGCGCCTGACCGTCGCGACCCCGGGGCCGGGCTTCACGGACTTCACCGCCGCGGTGGCCGCGTTCGTGCGCGACAGCGGCGTCCGGGACGGGCTCGTCACGGTGTTCTGCCGGCACACCTCGGCCTCGCTGACCATCCAGGAGAATGCCGATCCCGACGTCCAGACCGACCTGATGACCGCGCTGGACGGGTTCGCCCCCCGGAATGCCAGCTACGTCCACGGCGCCGAGGGGCCGGACGACATGCCGGCCCATATCCGCACCCTGGTCACCGATTCGGCCCTGACGATCCCGCTGGTCGGCGGGGCGCTGGCGCTCGGCACGTGGCAGGGGATCTACCTGATCGAGCACCGCGACCGGCCGCACCGGCGGGAGATCGTGCTGAGCGTCCTCGGGGCGTGACGCGTCCGCCGGCGTCGCGCGGGCGGCGCGGGCCGGCTCAGCAACACGCGGTCACACACCGTCGGTTAACCATAGTGGGTCCTTATCGGCTTCCGTCGGATCGGGGGCCGTGCCGCTCCGGCGAACGGAGACCCCGATGGGCCTTTACACCGCGCTCTCGAACTCGATTTCCGGCGCCTCGGCGCAGTCGCTGGCCCTGAACAACATCTCGGGGAACATCGCCAACACCCAGACGGTGGGCTTCAAGTCCACCGAGACGCGGTTCGCCGACATGCTGGCCGAGACCCGGGACGGCACGCAGCTGACCGGCGGCGTGCTGCCGAGCACGCGCAACAGCCTCAACATCCAGGGCACGATGCAGTCGACCGGTGTGGCGACCAACCTCGCGATCTCGGGCAACGGCTACTTCGTCGTCAAGAAGAACACCGGGACGCCGGACAGCCCGGCCTTCGCCGGCGATACCGGCTACACGCGGCGCGGCGACTTCGCGCCGGACGCCAGCGGCTACCTCTCCAATGGCGCGGGCTACTACCTGTTCGCCGGCCCCTCGGCGACGACCCCCGTCCAGGTTCCGACCGGGGCGAGCACCCTGGCGAGCCTCGCGGTCTCGCCCGCCGGCACCCTCACGGGCACGGCCGCGGACGGCAGCACCCTGGCCCTCGGCACGCTGCAGCTGGCGCAGTTCGGCATGCAGGACAACCTCGCCTCGCTCGATGGCGGCACCTACGTGGCCACCGGCCAGTCCGGTACGCCGAGCTACGGCCTCAACGGCGCGACCATCACGGCCGGCTCGGTGGAGCAGTCGAATGCCGGGATCTCGGATCAGTTCTCGAAGATGATCGAGACCCAGCAGGCCTACACGGCCAACACCAAGGTCATGAGCACCACCGACCAGATGCTGCAGGACGCCATCGCGATGTACACCTGAGGCGGCCCCGTCAGAGGAACTTCAGCGGGTCCTTCTCGGGTGGCGGCGGTGCCACGTCGGCGCGGTTCCACCAGCCGCCGCCGAGGGCCACGAACAGCGCGGCGGTGTCGGCGTACTGGGTGGCGCGCGCCGCCGCCGAGGTCACCAGCGCCGAGAGGTAGCCCTGCTGGGCGATCAGCACCTGCGAGGAGGTGATCGCCCCGGCCGTGTACTGCTTGCGGATCAGCGCGAGGCTCTGGTTCGTGGCACTCACCGCTGCGTCGGCGGCGGCCACGGCCTTGGCGTCGGCCTGGAGCGCGCGCAGCGCATCCGCGACGTTCTGGAAGGCGGTGATCACCGTCGCCTTGTACTGCGCCTGCGCCTCCGTCAGCGATTCCTCGGCGGCCCGCTGGCGCCGGAACAGGGTGCCGGCATCGAAGATCGGCGCCGTCGCCTGCCCGATGATCGTGAAGAACGCCGCCCCCGGATTGGCGATCTGGGCGATCCGCGTGGCGCTGGAGCCGCCCGTGGCGGTCAGGCTGAACTGCGGCAGGCGGTTCGCCACCGCGACGCCGACATTGGCGCTCGCCTGCTGCACCAGGGCCTCCGCCGCCTTCACGTCGGGGCGCTGCTGCACGAGCCGCGAGGGCAGGCTCACCGGGAGCCGGGTCGGCAGGCGCAGGGCGGCGAGGTCGAAGGTCTCGGAGACCTCGTCGGAGGGCAGGCGCCCCGCCAGGGCGGTCAGCAGGTTGCGCTGCTGGGCGAGCGCCTTCTCCAGCGGCGGCAGGAGCTGCTGTGACAGCGCCAGCGCGGCCTGCTGCTGCACCACGTCGGCCCCGGCGATCTGACCCAGCGAGAGCTGCTTGTTGTAGAGCTGCAGGACCTCGGTCTGCGCCTGGATCACCTTGCGGGTCGCGTCGATCTGCGCCCGCAGGGACGCTTCCTGGATCGCGGCGGCGACGACGTTGGCGGTCAGGCTCAGGTAGGCCGCCTCCAGCTGGAAGCGCTGGTTCTCGGTGGTGGCCTCCAGCGACTCGATCTGCCGGCGATTCCCGCCGAACACGTCGGGATTGTACGAGACCACCGCCTGCGGCGTGGACAGGCTGTAGAGGTACCGGCTCTGATTGTTGAGGGGCGATTGCAGGTCGAGGCCGGGCGCCAGCGCCCCCTGGACCTGTGGCGTCGCGGTCAGGCTCGGGTAGAGGGTGCCCTTCTGGGCCAGCACGTTCTGCTGCGCCACCCGCAGGGAGGCCTGCGCGGCCTCCAGCGTCGGGTTGTTGGCGAGCGCCTGCTCGACGACGCGGTTCAGGGCCTTCGAGTGGAACAGCCTCCACCACTCGCCCGGGATGTCGGCGCCGGACACGAAGCTCTGGTCGGCCGAGCCGCCCTGCCGGGTCCGGATGTTGTCGGCCGCGGAGGGATTCTGCAGCGGTTCTTTGGTGTAGCGGCCGACCGGCGGAGCCTCGGGCGCCACGAAGTTCGGGCCGACCGCGCAGGCCGACAGGCCCAGGGAGGCCGCCAGCCACGCGGTCGCCCGTCCGCACCGTCTCGGCGCAAAGCTCACCATCCCGCCCCCGAAAACCTCACCTCGGTAGAGCGGCGCGACCCGCTGCCAAGTCAATCCGACCGTCCCCGGGCGGCGCGCGCGGCGCGGCCGTTGTGGCCCCCCTGCAACGGGCCGCGCGCCGGCCCGCGGGGTCGTGAGCCGGCTCACGCGGCGGCCCGGTGCGCGGGCCGCGCCCGGGCGTCCGGGTTCGGGCGGCGGCGGGAGAACAGTGAGATCAGCACCGGGACGATCACGAGGATCAGGTTCGGCGCCAGGATGATGCCGCCCACAACCACGAGCGCCAGCGGCTTCTGCACCTGCGAGCCGATGCCGGTGGAGACGGCGGCCGGCAGCAGGCCGACGCAGGCCGCCACGCAGGTCATCATCACCGGGCGCATGCGCACCACGGCGGCGTGCCAGACCGCCTCCTGCCGCCTCCAGCCCTCGTCGAGCAGCTGGTTGTAGTAGGCGAGCAGGATCACGCCCTCCATGGTCGAGATCCCGAACAGCGCGATGAAGCCGATCGCCGCCGAGATCGAGAACGGCGTGCCGGTCAGCGCCAGGGCGAAGATGCCGCCGATCATCGCCATCGGGATGACCGACAGGGTCAGCAGCATGTCGGCCACCGACGAGAAATTGATGTAGAGGAGCAGGGCGATCAGCAGCAGCGTGATCGGCACCACGAGGCTCAGCCGGGCGGCCGCCTCCTTCAGGTTGGTGAACTGCCCGACCCATTCCAGCCGGTAGCCCGGCGGGAGGTCGACCGCGTCGGCGACCTTTCGCTGGGCCTCGAGCACGGCGCTGCCGAGGTCGCGGCCGCGCACCGAGAACTTCACCGGGATGTAGCGCTGCTGGTCCTCGCGGTAGATGAACGAGGCGCCGGAGACGAGGTCGACGTCGGCGATCTCGGAGAGCGGCACCTGGATCACGCCGCCGTTGGGGTTCTGGGCGCCGACCGCGATGTTGCGGATGCCGGCGAGCGAGGAGCGGTACTCCTTGGCGAGCCGCACCCGCATCGGGAAGTGGCGGTCGGAGCCGTACTCGTAGAGGTCGCCCGCGGTCTGGCCGCCGATCGCCGCCTGGATCGTGGTGTTCACGTCGCCGATCGAGAGGCCGTAGCGGGCGGCCTTGTGGCGGTCGACGTCGATCCGCACCGTCGGCTGGCCGAGGGATTCGAACACCGACAGGTCGGTGACGCCCGGGACGGTGGCGAGCGCGGCCTTGACGGCGTTGGCGGTCTTGGTGAGCTGCGCGAGGTCGTTGCCGTAGATCTTGACCGAGTTCTCGCCCTTCACGCCCGACGCGGCCTCCTGGACGTTGTCCTCGATATACTGTGAGAAGTTGAACTCGATACCGGGGAATTCTGCCTCCAGCTTCTTGCTGAGGTCCTGGATCAGGGTCTCCTTGTCGAGGCCCTTGCGCCACTGGTCGATCGGCTTGAGCGGCGCCAGGATCTCGACGTTGAAGAAGCCGGTGGCGTCGGTGCCGTCGTTCGGGCGGCCCTGGTGCGACAGGACGGTGGTGACCTCCGGAACCTCCTGGAAGATCTTGCGCATGCGCTGGACGTAGCCGTTGCCGGCCTCCAGCGAGATCGAGGACGGCATCGTGCCGCGCACGTAGAGGTTGCCCTCCTCGAGACGCGGCAGGAACTCGAGGCCGAGATTGCGGGCCGTGAGGCCCGAGACCAGCAGCACCGCCAGCATCACGGCGACCGCCAGGATCCGGTTGCGCAGGCCGAAGCGCAGGGCCGCCTCGTGGCCGACGCGCAGCACCCGCACGATCAGGGTGTCGCGCTCCTCGAGCTTCTTCGGCAGCATCAGGGCCGAGAGCGCGGGCGAGACGGTGAAGGTCGCGAGCAGGCCGCCGAGCAGCGCGTACGCGTAGGTCTTGGCCATCGGGCCGAAGATGTGGCCCTCGACGCCGGTCATCGTGAACAGCGGCAGGAAGCCGACGATGATGATCGTCGCCGAGAAGAAGATCGCCCGGTTCACCTCGCGCCCGGCGATCGCGATCGTGCCGAGCCGCCCGGTGAGGCCGTCGGGCGGATCCTCGCCCTTCACGTGATCGGGCTCGGCGATGTGGCGGAAGACGTTCTCCACCATGATCACGGTCGCGTCGACGATCAGGCCGAAATCGATCGCGCCGAGCGACAGCAGGTTGGCCGAGTCGCCGCGCACCACCAGGATCAGGATCGCGAAGCCGAGCGCGAACGGGATCGTGGCCGCCACGATGATCGCGCTCGTGAGCGAGCCGAGGAACAGCCACTGCACCACGAACACCAGCACCACGCCGAAGACGAGGTTGTGCATCACCGTGTGGGTGGTGGTGTGGATCAGGCCCGAGCGGTCGTAGATCCGCTCGATCTTCACGTCGGGCGGCAGGATCGTGGAGCTGTTGATCTTGTCGATCTCGGCCTCGACCCGCTCCAGCGTCGGCAGGCTCTTGCCGCCGCGGGTCATGAGCACGATGCCCTCGACGATGTCGGGCTGGTTGTCGTGCCCGACGATGCCGAGGCGCGGGGCGTTCGATACGCGCACCTCCGCCACGTCCCGCACGAGCACCGGGGTGCCGTTGACGAGGCTGATCATCGTGTCGCGAATGTCGTCCATGTCGCGGATCAGGCCGATGCCGCGCACCACCGCCGATTGCTGCCCGACGTTCAGCGTCTGGCCGCCGACGTTGATCGAGGCGTTGTTCAGCGCGTTGGTCAGCTGCACCAGGGTCAGGCCCTGGGCCTGGAGGCGGTTCAGGTCGACCGCGACCTCGTACTCCTTGGCCTTGCCGCCGAAGGCCGTGACGTCGACGACGCCGGGGATCGCCTTGAACCGGCGCTGCAGCACCCAGTCCTGCAGGGTCTTCATGTCCATCGGCGAGTAGCCCGCCGGGCCGACGAGCTTGTAGCGCATGATCTCGCCCACAGGGCTCGTCGGCGAGATCTGCGGCGTGGCGCCGTTGGGCAGGGTCGGCGCCTGCGACAGGCGGTTGAGCACCCGCTGCAGCGCCTGCTCGTACGTGTACTCGTAGTTAAACTGGACCTTCACGTCCGAGAGGCCGAACAGCGAGATCGTCCGGACCACCTGGGCGTTCGGGATGCCGGCGAGCGCCACCTCCAGGGGGATGGTGATGTAGCGCTCGATCTCGTCGGCCGACTGGCCCGGATTCTGGGTGATCACGTCGACGAGCGGCGGGACCGGATCGGGGTAGGCCTCGATGTTGAGCTGCGTGTAGGCGCCGTAGCCGACGCCGAGCATCACGACGAACAGCAGCACCACCAGCACGCGCTGGCGCAGCGAGAAGGCGATCAGGGCGTTCATCGGATCCCCGCTCAGGACGCCTTGTCGCCGGTGGCCGCCCGGTCGATGAACAGGGCCCCGCGGGTGACGACCTGCTCGCCCGCGCTCAGGCCCTGGACGACCTGGGCGTTGTCGCCGTTGATCAGGCCGAGCTTGATGTCGCGCGCCTCCACGGCGCCGTCGGGCCGCGCCACCCAGACGTGGGTGCGGTCGCCCTCGTACACGATGGCGGCCACCGGCACGCTCGGGCTCGGCTCACCCTTGCCGGTGATGATCGTGTAGGTGGCGAACATCTCCGGGCGCAGTACGCGGTCCGGGTTGTCGACCTCGCTGCGCACCGCGAGGCGCCGCGTCGCGGGGTCGAGGCTGGAGGCCATGTAGTTCACCCGGGCCTTGAACACCCGCGCGCCGAAGCCCGCCACCTTCGCCTCGACCTCCTGGCCGATGCGGATCTTGGGGATCTCGCTCTCGCGGACGTTGGCCACGAGCCAGACCGTCGACAGGTCGCCGATCACGAAGACCGGGTCGCTGGAGGCCGAGAGGTACTGCCCGATGCCGACCTTGCGCTGGACGATCGTGCCGGCGATCGGCGCCCGGATCTGCGTCTCGGCGCTCATCGTGCCGTTCTTCTCGAAGGCGGCGATCTCGGCGTCCGTCTTGCCGAGCAGGCGCAGGCGGCTCCGCACCGCGTCGAGGGCGCCCTCGGCGGTCTTCAGGTCGCTCTGGGCGGCGATGACGTCGTTCTGGGCCGACTGGTAGTCCTTCAGCGCCGTCGCGCGGGCCTGGAACAGCTCCTGCTGGCGCTGCGCGATGGTCTGGTCGAGCTTCAGGAGCGCCTGCTGCTTCTGGAGGTTGTTCACGGCCGCCTGATAGTCGTTCTGCGCCTGGACCATGTCGGTGGCCTCGAGCGTCAGCAGCACGTCGCCGGCCTTCACGTCGTCGCCGGCGCGGACCAGGACCTTCGTCACCCGGCCGGCATAGGGCGAGACCACCGGGACGTTGTCGTCCTCGTTGAGGGCGATCCGTCCCTCGGCCGAGCCCTCGGGCCGGAACACGAGGTTGGCGACCGGCAGGATCTCGAAGGCGGCCCGCTGCTCCTTGGAGGGCCGGAACACCCGCTCCACCGGGCCGGCCTTATCCACATCGATGCCCGGGTCGGGGTTGCCCGGGGCGAACAGCCCGGTCACGGCCGCGACGAGGTGCGCGGCGGCCTCGCGGGTCCGGTCGGGAAACGCGATGGTGGCGCCCAGGGCGGCCGCGAGCAGGACGGCGGCGATCAGCAGGCCGGGCCACCGGCGCCCGCGCGCGGGGACGGCGACGGCCTCGTCCTGGTCCAGCGGATTTCGGGCGTCCATGCGGATGATCTTCTAGGTCCGGGCCGAGAGTCCGGGCTGGGTGACGAGAGTACGATACGTGCCCGGACGACGCCTACATCAATGCGGTCGCTGGTGCTTTTCTATGGCGCGCCGCGGGAAGATTCGGGCGGTACGGCGTGCCTAGAGCAAAGCTTGTCCGACAGGCAATCGATCCGGCGCCCCGGTCGCGAAACCGTGTGGCCCCGTCTTCCTTTGACGGGATTTGTTACAATATGACAACGCTCGCGGGTCCAGGCCCGCGCGATCCCGCACCCGTCACCGAAGAAGCCGTCATGTCCGATACGAGCAACGCTTCCGCCCCGGCCGCTCCCGGTTCCGCCGCCGGCAAGATCCCGGTCACCGTGCTCACCGGCTACCTCGGCGCGGGCAAGACCACGCTCCTCAACCGGATCCTCACCGAGAACCACGGCAAGCGCTACGCCGTGATCGTCAACGAGTTCGGCGAGATCGGCATCGACAACGACCTCGTCGTCGGCGCGGACGAGGAGGTGTTCGAGATGAACAACGGCTGCGTCTGCTGCACGGTGCGCGGCGACCTGATCCGGATCATGGACGGGCTGGTGAAGCGCCGGGGCAAGTTCGACGCGATCATCGTCGAGACGACCGGCCTCGCCGACCCGGCCCCCGTGGCACAGACCTTCTTCGTCGACCAGGATGTCGGCGAGGCCGCCCGCCTCGACGCCGTGGTGACGGTGGCCGACGCCAAGTGGCTGTCCGACCGCCTGAAGGACGCGCCGGAGGCGAAGAACCAGATCGCCTTCGCGGACGTGATCCTGCTCAACAAGAGCGACCTCGTCTCCCCGGCCGACCTCGACCGCGTCGAGGCCGAGATCCGCACGATCAACCCGCTGGCCAAGCTCCACCGCACGCAGAACTGCGCCGTGCCCCTCGACGCGGTCCTCGAGCGCAACGCCTTCGACCTCGACCGCATCCTCGACGTCGAGCCCGACTTCCTCGAGGCGGGGCACCACCACCATCACGATTCCGACATCCGCTCGATCTCGGCCAAGATCGAGGGCGCGGTCGACCCGGACAAGTTCATGCCGTGGATCTCGAACCTCACCCAGTCGCAGGGTCCGGACATCCTGCGGTGCAAGGGAATCGTGGCCTTCCCCGACGAGCCGAAGCGCTTCGTCTTCCAGGGCGTGCACATGATCCTCGACGGCGACGTGCAGGGCGACTGGGGCAAGGACGAGGAGCGGGTCTCGCGGGTGGTGTTCATCGGCCGCAACCTCGATCCGGCGGCGATCAAGGAGGGCTTCGAGGCCTGCCGCGCCTGAATGGGCGCCGCCTCCCCGGCGCCCCGCGCCGGGAAGGCGATTCTCAACGTTTCCGTGGCATCACGGACGGCGCGGGCCCGCGTAACCGGCCCGCGGAGCCCGCGTATCCATGGCCCACACCGCAGCGCCCGCAGGCCCGGTCCCGTCCGGGTCGGCGGGCGGAATCCCGCTCATCGCGGCCGTCGAGGGGCTGGGCAAGGCGCTGTTCGCGGCGTTCGTCTTCTTCGCCTGCTTCGCCTTCTCGGAGACCTCGCCCTACGACGCGGTCGCGATCCCCACGATCCTGCTCTGGCTCTGCCTCGGCGTCCGGCTGCACCGCGGGGCGGTGCCCCTGGTGGCGCTCCTGCTCCTCTACCTCGCGGGCATCGTCACCGCGCTGCTGCCCTACCTGAACGAGGAGTTCCCGGTCACCTGGACGGTGCAGCTGGTCTATCTCTCGATCACCTGCATCTTCTTCGCCATGTTCTTCGCGGACGACACGCACGCCCGGATGGAGCTGGCGCTCAAGGCCTACACGGCGAGCTGCGTGTTCTCGGCGGCGCTGGGCATCGTCGGCTACCTGCAATGGCTCGGGATCGAGGACCTGTTCTACAAGTACGACCGGGCCTCGGGCACGTTCCAGGACCCGAACGTCTTCGGCTCGTTCCTGACGCTCGGCGCGCTCTACCTGATGCACGGCCTGCTCACCGGCGGTACGCGCCGGCCGCTCGTGTCCCTCGCCGGCCTATTGATCATCGTGGCCGGGATCTTCCTGTCGTTCTCGCGCGGGTCCTGGGGCGGAAGTGCCGTCGCGGTGCTGCTGATGGTGGGATCGGTCTACGCCGGCAGCGACTCCCCGCGCCTGCGCCGCCGCATCGTGCTCCTGACCCTGGCGACCGTCGTCCTCGGCACCGTCGCGGTGATCGGGCTGCTCTCGGTCGACCACGTCCACAAGATGTTCGAGACCCGGGCGGCCCTGACCCAGGATTACGACCAGGGCGAGACCGGCCGCTTCGGCAACCAGATCCGCGGCTTCGCCATGCTGCTGGAGCGGCCGTTCGGGATGGGGCCGATGCACTGGCGGCTGATCTTCGGGCTCGAACCGCACAATTCCTACATCGGCTCCTTCGCCAACGGCGGCTGGCTCGGCGGGGCCGTGTTCATCGGCCTCGTGGTGGCGACCGGCCTCGTCGGCTTCCGGCTCCTGGCGCGGCCGTCGCCGGTCCGGGCCCACGCCCAGATCGTCTGGCCGGCGCTGCTGATGTTCTTCCTGCAGGCCGTCCAGATCGACATCGAGAAGTGGCGCCACGTCTACATGATGCTGGGCATGGTCTGGGCGCTGGAGGCCGCGCGGTTGCGCATGGGCACGCGGCCGCAGGCGGGCGCGCTTGAAACGCGGCGCTAGGCGCGGCATCGCTCGGTCGCGGCCGATCGGCACCCGGAGACGGTACGTGAGCACACAGCCGGACAACGAGCGCGACCGGCTCGCGGCCCTCGAGGCCCTGGCGATCCTCGGGACACCGCCGGAACCGCATTTCGAGGCCGTCTGTCGGACCGCCCGGCGCCTGTTCGGCGTGCGCAGCGCGTTCGTGGCCTTCCTGGGCGACACGCACCAGTGGCTTAAGACGCCCTGTGCCGGGGTGCCGACCACGATGCGGCGGGACGAGAGCTTCTGCCAGCACACGATCCGCAGCGACGCCCTCGTGGTCGTCCCCGACGCGCGGCTCGACGCGCGCTTCCGCGACCTGCCCGTGGCCGCCGCGCCGGATGGGATCCGGTTCTACGCGGGCATCGCCCTGAGCCTCCAGCCGGGCCTGCCGGTCGGAACACTCTGCCTCGCCGATCCCGAGCCCCGCTCCGACTTCTCGCCCGAGGACGCGGCCGCCTTCCGCGACCTCGCCGAAATCGTCGTGGCGCATCTGCGCCTCACGGAGGCCAACGCGCGGCGCGACCGGGAGATCGCGCAGGCGGCGATCCGCGAGGCGCTGATCCGCGAGCAGCACCGGGAGATCAATGCCCGGGCCCGCGCCCAGGAGGCGGCGAACCACCAGCTCACGATGGCCGAGCAGCTCGCCAGCGTCGGGAACTGGCGCGTGGAGCTCGCGGACGGGCAGCCGGTCTGGTCGGCGAGCCTCTACGCCATCGCGGGCCGCGACCCGGCGACGCCGCCGCCGCATCTCGACGCCTTCGCGCAGATCTACCACCCCGACGACCGCGCCCGGCTCGAGGCGATCGTCGCCGACGCGATCGCCCGCGGGGTCCGGTTCGATTTCGAGGCCCGGCTGCTGCGGCCGGACGGCGCGCTGCGCGACGTGGTCGTGCGCGGCATGGCCCGGGGGGAGGGGGCGGGCGCCGGCCTGTTCGGCGTCCTGATCGACGTGACCGAGCGCCGGCGCGCCGAGGACGAGGTTCGCCGCAGCGAGCTGCGCTACCGGGGCCTCGCCGAGGCGCTGCCGCTCCTGGTCTGGACCATGCGGGTCGGGGACGGTCAGGCGACCTACGCCAACGCGCAGTTCCAGTCCTATTACGGGCCGATCGGGCCCGAGCGCGCGGAGCGCCTCGTCCGGAACCACCCCGAGGATGCCGCCGCCATGGAGGCGGCCTGGATCCGGGCGGTCGAGACCGGCACGGGCTACAGCGGCCAGTGGCGGATCCGGCGCCAGGACGGCGTCTACCGGTGGCACAAGCTCTCGCTGATCCCGATCCGCCTCGACCCGGCAGACGGCGCGGTGGCGGAGTGGCTCGGGACCGCCCTCGACGTCGACGACATCGTCACGGCGCGGCTCGCCGTCGAGGAGGCGAGCGGCCTGCTCGACATCGCCCTCGACGCCGCGGAGGCCGGCACCTGGGACTGGGACATGCGCACGGGGCTCGCCGTCCTCAGCCCGGAGAGCGCGCGGATGCACGGCCTGCCGGAGACCGGCGGCGCCCACACGATCTCGGCCTCAGCGTGGACGGCGCTGATCGATCCGGACGACGTCTCCGATGTCTGGAACGAGATCCGGCGGGCGGTCGAGTCCGGCACCCCCTACGCGGCCGAGTTCCGGGTCGGCGCGCGCTGGCTCTACGCGCGGGGCCGGACGCTCGGCGGCGCCGACGGGCAGCCCCAGCGGATTGTCGGCCTCCACCTCGACATCACCGAGCGCAAGGCGGTCGAGGCGGCCCTGCGCACCGCCACGCGCGACGCCGAGGCGGCCCGCACCGAGGCGGAGCGCGCGAGCGCGGCCAAGAGCGAGTTCCTGGCCGCCATGAGCCACGAGATCCGCACCCCGCTGAACGGCATCCTGGGCTATGCCGAGCTGCTCCTCGACGGCGACGCGATCCAGAACGAGGACCGGCGGCGCCTCGAGCTGATCCAGAGTTCCGGCGCGGCCCTGCTCACGGTCGTCAACGACATCCTCGACTTCTCGAAGATCGAGGCCGGCGAGCTGACCCTCGACCCGGTCACCTTTCCGCTGGCGTCGACCGTCGACAGCACGGTCTCGATCGTGCGGGGCAGCGCGCTCCGCAGCGGACTCGCCATCGAGGCCCGGATCGACCCGGCCCTGCCGACTTTCGTGGTCGGCGATGCCGGGCGCCTGCGGCAGGTGCTGCTCAATCTGCTGAACAACGCCGTGAAGTTCACGCCCGAGGGCTCGGTGACGGTGACCGTCGAGCGAGAGGGCGACGGCGTCGCCCCCGACGGCCACCCCGGCGACGCGGTCCGGTTCTCCGTGGTCGATACCGGCATCGGCATCGCGCCGGCGCAGCAGGATCGGCTGTTCAAGCGGTTCAGCCAGGTCGACGGCTCGATCAGCCGGCGCTTCGGCGGCACCGGCCTCGGGCTGGCGATCTCCCGGCACCTCGTGTCGCTGATGGGCGGCGAGATCGGGGTCGAGAGCCGCGAGGGGGCGGGCTCGACCTTCTGGTTCCGGCTGGTGCTGCCCCGCGGCGAGCGGGACACCGCGGCCCCGGGCGCCGCGGCCGACGCGGGTGGGCCGTCGCGGCCGCCCCCGGCCGCGGCTCCGGCGGCCGGCGAGGTCCCGGGCGCGCCGCTGCGGCTGCTCCTCGTCGAGGACGTGCCGCTCAACCAGGAACTCGCCTGCGCGGTGCTCGAATCCCAGGGCTACGCGGTGGACGTGGCCGGGGACGGCGCCGAGGCGATCACGGCGGTCGGGTCGTCCGTCGCGGCCGGCCGGGCCTACGATCTCGTGCTGATGGACGTCCAGATGCCCCGCGTCGACGGGCTCACGGCCACGCGCCGCATCCGCGCCCTCGCGCCGCCCGCCTGCGACATCCCGATCGTCGCCATGACCGCCAACGTCCTGCCGTCGCAGATCGAGGAGCTGCGCGAGGCCGGGATGGACGACCATGTGGGCAAGCCGTTCCGGCGGGCCGACCTCTTCGCCACGATCAGCCGCTGGACGGCGCCGGGCGCGCGGCGGCCGGCGCGGGCCGAGGTGCCGCGCCGCCTGCCGCAGGTCGATTCGGCCGTGCTCGACGCGGCGGTCCTGACCGAGATGGAGGCGAGCTTCGGCACCGATCGCGTCGGGGCGCTGCTCGATCTCCTGGCGAACGAGCTGTCCGAGCGGTTCCGGCCGAGCGAGACCGACCGCCTGCAGATCGCCCACGACGCGCACGCCCTGGTGGCGGCGGCCGGGCTGCTGGGCTTCGTCGGCCTGTCGAGCCTGTGCCGGGAGGTCGAGGCCGCCGCCCACGCGGGCGCCGACCTGATGCCGCTGATCCGGCGCCTGGAGATCCAGCGGGCGACCGCGCTCCGCGCCATCCGGCAGCTGCGCGCGGCGTGAGTCCGCGCGCGGTATCGAGGACCCTTCCCGTCATCGCGGGCGGAGCGAAGTGACCCAGGGTCGGCGCGCCGCCGGTGAGCGCCGCGCTGCCCTGGATCGCCTACTCCGCTCGCAGAGACGGCGGCCCCGGAGCCGTCAGTCGGGAAGAGAGTCCCCCGGCTCCTCCGGCAGCGGGTCGCCGGTCCAGGTCGTCGCGAAGGCGGCGAGCTCCCGCGCGTCGGCGAAGGCCGCCACGGTGACCTCGCGCGCGGCCGGCTCCGCCCCCGGATAGGGGGCGAGCAGGACGCGCACCCGGGCGAGCCGGCCGCTCGGCGCCTTCTCGGCGATCCAGGCCTGCGCCTCCGGCGTGAACCGCTCCGGACCGTCCAGGGCCCGGGCGTCGGTCCGCAGCACGACCACGTAGGTGCCGAGGCTCGGATCGGCCTCCTGCACCGCCTTGACGATGTCGATCACGGGTTTTCCGCGAAGTCGTTGATCTGCACCTGGGCCTGCGCCGCGGTGAAGTTCGGGATGTCGGCGAAGATCTCCTCGCCGTGGGCGGCGACGGCCTTCTTGAAGGCGTCGACCGACTCGAAGGTCAGGAGGGCCATCACCTGGAACGGGGCGGCGCCGCCGTCCGGCGTGCCGGCGCCCTTGACGACCTTCGCGTCGTGGAGGCCGAGGGACGACCAGCGCTCGCGCACCAGCGGCATGTGGTGGCCGAGGTAGTAGCCCATGTCGAAGCTCGGGCCGGCCGGGTACATCACGCTTACCAGGATCATGGCGGTTCCTTCCTGTGTCGCGCCCGGTCGATCCGGGCGCCCGTCCTCGGGTCGTACGGCGACGGTCAGTGCAGCTTCACCCGCGGCTCGGTGCGCCGGGTCAGCGCGCGGGCCAGGGTGTCGAGGGCGGTCTTGGCCGTGCCGTGCAGCGCCCGCTCGTGCATCTTGTAGAGCGAGCGGTACATCATCCGGGCGAACAGACCGGCGATGAGCATGTTCTTGCCGCGCACGAACCCCATCAGGCTGCCCACGGTCGAGTACTCGCCCAGCGAGACCAGCGAGCCGAAATCCTTGTACCGGAACGGCTTCAGCGGCTTGCCGTCGATCTTGGCCGGGATCTGGGCGATCAGGTGGCTCGCCTGCTGGTGGGCCGCCTGCGCGCGCGGCGGCACCGGCGTGTCGGAGCCGGCCTCGACCAGGTAGGCGCAGTCGCCGATGGCGAAGATGTCGGGGTCGCGGGTGGTCTGCAGCGTCGGCGTCACCACCAGCTGGTTGGTCCGCGTCGTCTCCAGGCCGCCGATGCCCTGCAGGAAGGGCGGCGCCTTCACGCCCGCCGCCCAGACGACCAGCTCGGACGGGATGAAGGTGCCGTCGGCGAGCTGCACGCCGTCGGCGCGGACCTCGGTGACCCGCGCCTTCACGCGCACGTCGACGCCGATCTTGCTGAGGAGCTGCATCACCTCCGCCGAGAGGCGCTGCGGCACTGCCGGCAGGATCCGGTCGGCGGCCTCGACCAGGGTGATGCGGATGTCCTTGCCCGGGTCGATCTTGTCGAGCCCGGTCGAGACGACGTGGCGCAGGGTCCGGTGGAGCTCGGCGGCGAGTTCCGTCCCGGTCGCGCCCGCGCCGATCACCGTGACGTGGAGCTGGCCGGGCCGGACCGGGCCGGCCTGCGTGTGCGCCCGCAGCGAGGCGTTCACGAGGCGCTGGTGGAAGCGCACCGCCTGGTCCTGGGTGTCGAGGGCGATGGCGTGCTCGGCGACGCCCGGCGTGCCGAAATCGTTGGTGGTGGAGCCCACCGCCATCACCAGCGTGTCGTAGGGGACGGCGCGCTCGGGCGTGACCTCGCGCCCTTCCGCGTCGTAGCTCGCGGCGAGCTGGATCGTGCGCGCCTCCCGGTCGAGCCCGGTCATCCGCCCGATCCGGTAGCGGAAGCCGTGCATGTGGGCGTGGTGCAGGTAATCCACCGCGTGGTGGCCGACGTCGAGGCTGCCGGCCGCCACCTCGTGGAGCAGCGGCTTCCAGATATGCGTCCGGGCGCGGTCCACGAGGGTGACGTGCGCGCGCTTGCCGCGCCCGAGCTTGTCGCCGAGCTTCGTGACCAGCTGCAGTCCGGCGGCGCCGCCGCCGACCACCACGACGCGATGAAGGCCCGACTCGTTCTCGACGGATGCCATCGACACTCTTTCTCCTCCCGGACCGGGATCAGTCGCCGGCCTCCTTACACGGCCTGGGTTGCCGAATACCACATCGCCGGCCGCGACCCCCGGTCACGAGTGCGACGTCGCGCACCGGACGGGCGGCGCGCGGGGCCCGGTCACGCCGGCGGGGCGCCTGGCTGGCGCAGCGGGTGTGCCTCCGCGACCGCCGGCAGGGCGAGGCAGGCCTCGGCGATTCGCGCGACCGTCGGGTAGGCCGCCGTGTCGATGCCGAAGATGCCCGTCCCGACCCAGAGGCTGACGAGGCAGAGGTCGGCGTGGCTCACCGAATCGCCCTGGCAGAACCGGCCCTTCCCCGGCTCGGTGGCGAGGCGCGTCTCCAGGGTCCGGAGGCCGGTCTCGAAGGCGTTGCGCAGGAAATCCAGCATGCGCTCCCGGGGCAGGCCGTAATGCTCCATCAGGAAGGTGCGCACCCGGGGCACGTAGAGCGGGTGGGTGTCGCACGCGACCACCTGCGCCAGCGAGCGGGCCCTGGCCCGCGCCCGGGGCTCCTCGGGCAGCAGGCGGACGCCGCCGCGCGTCTCCTCCAGGTAGTCGAGGATCGCCAGCGACTGGGTGAGCGGCGGCCCGTCGCCGTCGAACAGCGCCGGCACCGCGCCCTGCGGGTTGATCTTCCGGAACGCCGGCTCGTGCTGGTCGCCCGCGTCGAGGTCGATGAAGGTCTCCTCGTAGGCGATGCCCTTCAGCTTCAGGGCGATCCGCACCCGGAAGGCCGCGGCCGAGCGCCAGTTGCCGTACATGTGCATGGGTCAGCGGTCTCCGACGGGGTCGAGCGAGCACAGCCGACTTCGCTGCGGCCCGCAAGAGGCGCGGCGGCCCCGGGGGCGACAAGCGGTCCCGTCGGGCCCATATCGGTCTCCCGCCCCGGAGAGCCCGCACGATGGCCGATCAGACCGACGCCCGCCGCTTCATCCCCCTGAACATCGCGGTCCTGACCGTCTCCGACACCCGCCGCCCAGAGGACGACCGCTCCGGCGACACCCTGACCCAGCGCCTCACCGAGGCGGGGCATGTCCTGGCGGCCCGGTCGATCGTCCCGGACGAGGTCCCGGCGATCCGCGCGCGGGTGGAGGCGTGGCTGCGCGACCCCGGCGTCGACGTGGTGATCACCACCGGCGGGACCGGCTTCACCGGCCGCGACGTCACCCCCGAGGCGCTGGAGCCGCTGTTCGAGAAGCGCATGGACGGCTTCTCGGCCGTGTTCCACCGGATCTCGTACGACAAGATCGGCACCTCGACCCTGCAGTCCCGCGCCACCGCGGGGGTCGCGCGGGCGACCTACGTGTTCGTGCTGCCGGGCTCGCCCGGCGCCTGCCGCGACGCCTGGGACGGAATCCTGGCCCAGCAGCTCGACTACCGGCACCGGCCCTGCAACTTCGTGGAGATCATGCCGCGCCTCGACGAGCACCTGCGGCGCGGCGCGAGCCTCACGGTGTGAGGCCGCGCGCTACGCGAGGTTCCCCTCCTTGCGGCGCAGGACCGAGTGCTTGCGGCCGTAGAAGAAGTACACGACGAGGCCGATCGCCATCCAGATCACCAGCCGGAGCCACGTGTCGAGGGGCAGGCCGATCATCAGGAGCAGGCAGGACAGGATGCCGAGGATCGGCACGACCGGCACGGCGGGCGCCCGGAACGGCCGCTTCATGGTGCGCTCGGCCCGCCGCAGGTAGAGCACCGAGCCGCAGACGAGGATGAAGGCGGCCAGCGTGCCGATGCTCACCATCTCGCCGAGGATGTGGATCGGCACCAGGGCCGCCACCACGGCGACCGCGGCCCCGATCATCGCCTGGCTGCGATACGGCGTCTGGTAGGTCGGGTGGACGTGGGAGAACATCTTCGGCAGCAGGCCGTCCTGCGCCATGGTGAAGAAGATCCGGCTCTGGCCGTAGAGCAGGACGAGGATCACCGTCGTCAGCCCGGTCAGCGCCCCGAGCTTGATCAGGAGCGCGAACCAGCCGATGCCGATCACGTCGACGCCCTTGGCGATCGGGTCCGGGACGTTCAGGTCCTTGTAGGGCACGAGCCCGGTCAGCACGGCGGCGACGAGCACGTACAGGATCGTGCAGACCGCGAGCGAGCCCAGGATGCCGATGGGCATGTCCTTCTGGGGTCTGCGCGCCTCCTGGGCGGCGGTCGAGACCGCGTCGAAGCCGATGAAGGCGAAGAACACCACGCCCGCGCCGCGCAGGACGCCGCTGTAGCCGAAATGTCCGAAGGTCCCGTCGTTGTCCGGGATGAGCGGGCTCCAGTTCGCGGCGTTCACGTGGCCCCAGCCCAGGGCGATGAAGGCGACCACGACGGTGAGCTTCACCGCGACCATGATGTTGTTGAAGAGCGCCGATTCCTTCGTGCCCCGCATCAGCAGGATCGTGATCAGCGCCACGATCAGGACCGCCGGCAGGTTGAGCAGCGCGGTCCCGCCGCCCTCGATCGGCGTGCCCGGCGCGTTGGCGAACTGCGCCGGGATCACGATGCCGACGCTCTTCAGGATGCTGGTCACGTAGCCCGACCAGCCGACCGCCACGGTGGCGGCGCCCATGGCGTATTCGAGGATCAGGTCCCAGCCGATCAGCCACGCGAAGAACTCGCCGAGCGTCGCGTAGGTGTAGGTGTAGCTCGATCCGGCGACCGGGATCAGCGCGGCCATCTCCGAGTAGCAGAGGCCGACGAAGGCGCAGGCGATGCCGCCGAGCACGAAGGACAGCATGATCCCCGGCCCGGCATACTGGGCCGCGGCCGTGCCGGTCAGGACGAAGATGCCGGCGCCGATGATCGCCCCGATGCCCATCGCGGTGATCGAGAGGGCGCCCAGCGACTTCGAGAGCTGCTGCTCGCCCTCGCCGCTCTCGACGATGTCCTCGACCGACTTGCGCCCCATCAGGCCCGACGAATCCATGGCACCATCCTTCCAGATCGGGGTGGCTCAGCGCGCGTCATCATGTCCGGAGACGGCGACGATCCTGCCGCGCTTTCAGAGTTGTAGAGGCGGATCGACCGACAACAACGTGAGCGGACGCAAGATTCTTCCGAGCAAGATTCTCCCGAGCAAGATCTTTCCGGTCAGGCGCGCTCGATCCGGGCGATCAGCGGCCTGACCTTGAGGCGACCCGTGAACGCGCCCTCGGCACGCAGGGCCTCGCGCCGGACGACGTCGCCGGCCCGGGCCTGCCGGGCGCCGACGACGGTCTCCGCCCGTCTGACGAGCCGGCCGAGCCAGCGCCCGGCCGGGCGGTGCAGGCGGCCGAGCGCCGTCTCCGGCCGCGCGGTCCCGACGAAGCGGTCGAGGGTGCGGATCCAGCCCTCGGCCGGGACGTCGCCGGCCTCCAGGCACAGGATCCAGTCCCGCCGGGCCGCGGCGGCGCCGGCCGCGTAGGGATTGCCGCCCCGGTGCAGCACGAGGGTCGCGCCCGTGGCCTCCGCGACGGCCGCCACGGCCTCGCTCTCGCGGCCCGCGACGATCACCGCGTCGCCGACGAGGCCGCCGGCTACGCCGGAGACGAGCACGCTGAGCGTGTCGGCCAGGCGATCGATCGCGTCCGGATCGGCCGGTTTGGCCAGATAGGTCACGGCGGAGAGCATGAGCGCGCGCATAGACGATTCTGCGGCGCCGTAAACTGCCCCGCGGCCCGCGCGGCGACGCGCCGTCGCCCGGACGGGCTGCAGAGCCGCATTTGCCTGAAAAAAAGGCGCCCTTCGCCGTCGCGTTCGCTCTATGTTCTCACATGGATGCGTGAGGGAGGCGAGTCGTCATGGGGGACACGCGCGACGGGACCGCATCCGGGGCCGCGCCGCGACTCGGGCCGAGCGTCGCGGAACCGGCCGCCCGGCGCGGGCGCGGCGCGACGGCCAACCCGACGGGCCGGTACGAATCCGCCCGGCGCGAGGCGTTCCACGACGAGACCTGGACGGCGGACGCTCCGGCACCCCTGCGCACGCAGGTCACGCCGGAGCGGGCCGCCCGGATCATCGCGCGCAACAGCTCGCCCGACATCCCGTTCGACCGGTCGATCAACCCGTACCGGGGCTGCGAGCACGGCTGCATCTACTGCTACGCGCGCCCGACCCATGCCTGGCTCGGCCTGTCGCCGGGGCTCGACTTCGAGTCGCGGATCTTCACCAAGCCGGACGCCGCCCGGCTCCTCGCCCGCGAGATCGCCGCGCCGGGCTACAGGCCCGACACGATCGCCCTCGGCACCGCCACGGATCCCTACCAGCCGGTCGAGCGGGAGCACCGGCTCACCCGCGCAGTTCTGGAGGTGCTGCGGGAGGCCCGCCACCCCGTCAGCATCACCACCAAGTCGGACCTCGTGCTGCGCGACCTCGACCTCCTGGCCGAGATGGCGGCGGAGAACCTCGTGCTGGCGGCGATCTCGCTGCCGACGCTGGATCCGGACCTCGCCCGCCGCCTCGACCCGCGGGCGCCGCGGCCGGGCAAGCGGCTCGCGGCGATGCGGGGCCTGAGCGCGGCGGGCGTGCCCGTCATGGTCAACGTCTCGCCGATCATCCCCGGCCTGACGGACCACGAGATCGAATCGATCCTGGCCGAAGCGCGCGCGCACGGGGCGAGCCGGATCGGCCACGCGCTGCTGCGCCTCCCGGGCGAAGTCGCGGACCTCGTGGCGGACTGGTTCACCGAGCACTATCCCGAACGCAGGGCGCGGGCCTTCGCACTCCTGCGGGAAGCCCGGGGCGGGCGCGAGAACGACCCGCGCTTCGGCCACCGCTTCCGCGGGGAGGGCGCCTACGCGGCGATGATCGGCCAGCGGGTCCGGCTCGCCGGCACGCGTCTCGGTTTCGCCTTCGGGCGCATCGCGCTGAATCGCGACGCCTTCCGGAAGCCCGGCGCGCAGCTGGCGCTGTTCTGATACGCGACCGACGCGACGGCGCGCGCGAGGCGGCGGACCTGTTCCACAGTACGGTTCAGCGAAAATTCCAGTCATTTTGGCCGGAAATGGCGTAAAAATATAATTCCAAAGATTGAAAACGGCTCAAATGTTGCTCCCAAAGTCGATGATCGGATGTCTAAGGCGTGAGGAAAATCGCAGAACGTAAGATTGACATCTGTGTCATTGTGGTTCAAATGCCTGAGATCGCGAGGTTTACTGCGAGATTTTGACCAAGTTTGATTGAGTTATCGAATTTCAGTTCTATATTGAGGGTCGTTCTGTGTGTAAGAGCGCGATTTTGTCCGGCGTCCGTGTCCGCAGATCCCGCCAATGGACGCTGTGCGCCGTGATCCGGTCTCGGGCGAGCCGCGCGCCGCGGCCCGGCTCGGTTCTGCCGGTCGCGACTGCCGGCCTTCCTTGAGACGGTAGAGTGTCGGGGTTTCGACCTCCGATGCCGACCGGGCGAACTCCCGGTCCGATGACCGGACCGGGAGCGCCGGTGGGACCCGGACTCGCCACGCCCTCGCCGCGCCCTTCGAGCGAACCGGGCCGGCGCCGCGTCGGGGTGCCTGTCGCGTCGCTCAGCCTTTCCGTCGACCGAGGCCGACCGGCTGCCCTGCTCGAACCGGGCAGCCCGGCGGCGGGCCGCACGCCTCGACGCACCGCGAAGAGAGATCCCGACCCTCATGCTGCGTCTTCCGCGTCCGTCCATCGGCACGATCCTGTGCGCGATCCTGTTCTCACTCAGCGCCATGCTGCTGGCCGCGGGCGCCCGGACGGCGCTGGAGGCCGGGGCGCAGGAGCGGGAGAGCCGCCGCGTCGTCGCGCTCACGGAAGGCAGCCGGATCCTCCTCGAGATCCTGCTCGCCGTGCGCCTCGAGCGGGGGCGGACCCTGCAGGCGCTGATCGTCGCGGACAGGATCCCGCCCGCCGACGCGGCCCTGATCGCCCGACAGCGCGCGACCCGGATCGATCGGCTGGCGGCGCTCCTGAGTCTGGTGCGCGCGATCGACACCGCCGCGGTGGCGAAGACGGTCGATCCGCTCCGACGGGCGCACGAGGCCGTCACCGGCCTGACGTCGCGGATCGACGCGGCCCTCGCGGTCCCGGTCGCGGAGCGCGAGGCCGCGACCGAGGAGGTCGCCGCGACCGCCTTCCGGGATCTGCTCGACGCGCTCACGGCGACCAGCGGGGCCGTCGACGTCACGATCCCGCGCCGGGACGCGGCGCTGGCCCGCGCCCTGGACATCAAGCGCGCCGCCTGGATCACGCGGGTCGCGATCGGCGGCAACGTGGCGCGGGCCGAGACGGCCGTGACACGGGGCACGGGCTGGTCCGAGGAGGAGCGCCTCGCGGAGGCCGAAGAGCGCGGCCGCGTCGCGGCGAGTTGGGCGAATCTCGTCGATCACATGGACGACACGCTGCCGCGGGCGGTCCAGGACGCCTTCGTGAGGGCGGGCGCCAGCAACTTCGAGGGTGAGGTCGCGGCGCGGCGGCAAGCCTTGCGGGCGGCCCTGAGCCGGGGCCAGCCGCCGAGCGTCGCGATCCAGGACCTGCGCGACCGCAACACGCGGGAGGTCAACACCATCGCCGACCTCGCCGAGGCGGCGCTGAACGCGATGGTGGCCCGCGCGCAGGCACTCTTCGCTGAGGCGGGGGCGACGCTGCTGCACACCGGCCTGTTCCTGGCCGCATCGGTGCTGCTCGCCGGTGCCGGCGCCGTCGTCGTCGTCCGCCGCGTGCTCGGGCCGCTCCGGGCCATGATCCAGGCGATGCGGGCGCTCGCCTCCGGCGACGTCGCCGTGGAGATCCCGGCCCGCGGGCGGCGGGACGAGATCGGCGCGATGGCGGCGGCCGTGGAGGTCTTCCGGGACAACCTCGTCCGCACCCGCGCCCTGGAGGCAGAGGCGGACGAGGCGGCGCGCGCCGCGGAGGCGCAGCGCCGGACCATGACGCACACGATGGCGCAGACCTTCGAGGCGGCGGTGGCCGGCATCGTCGGGCAGGTCTCCGCCGCCGCGGCCGAACTGCAGACCACGGCCTGGGAGATGACCACCACAGCCCAGGAGACGGCCAGCCAGTCCGATACCGTGGCCGCGGCCGCCGAGGAGGCGTCCGCCGGCGTCAGGACGGTGGCCGCCGCGGTGGAGGAACTCGGCACCTCCGTCCAGGAGATCGGGCGGCAGGTCCAGGGCTCGTCCGAGCTGGCCCGGAGCGCGGTCGGCGAGGCCGACCAGACGGCCGCCCTGGTGGCGGCGCTGAACGCGTCCGTCGCCCGGGTCGACGCCGTCGTCGAGCTGATCGCCCGCATCGCCGCGCAGACGAACCTGCTGGCGCTCAACGCCACGATCGAGGCGGCGCGGGCCGGCGAGGCCGGGCGCGGCTTCGCGGTCGTCGCAACCGAGGTCAAGGAACTGGCCGCCCAGACCGGTCGGGCCACCGACGAGGTCGGCCGGCAGATCGGCGAGATCCGGACCGTGACCGGTCAGGCGGTGCGGGCGATCGGGACGATCACCGGCCGGATCGGGGAGATCGACGCCGTGGCCGCCGCCATCGCGGCCGCGGTGGAGCAGCAGGGGGCGGCGACGCAGGAGATCGTCCGCAACGTCGCCCAGGCCAATGCCGGCACGCAGGAGGTCACCGGCAACATCGCCGGCGTGGCGCAGGCGGCCGACCGGACCGGCCACGCGGCCGACCACGTGCTGACGGCCGCCACCGCGCTCACGCGTCAGTCGGAGGAGCTCGCCGCGGAGGTCGAGCGCTTCCTCACGGGCGTCCGGGCCGCGTGACCCGTCGCCCGGCTCAGTCGAAGCCGCGGGTGAAGCTGAGCCGGTGGTGGGGGCTGCGCCCGAGCTGCGTCAGGCCGGCGCGGTGGACGGCCGTCCCGTAGCCGACATTGCGCTCCCAGCCGTAGCCGGGATGGCGCCGGGCGAGCCGCCGCATCAGCTGGTCCCGGAGCACCTTGGCGACGATCGACGCGGCGGCGATCTGGGGCACCAAGTGGTCGCCGCCGACGACGGCGCGGCCGGGCAAGCCCGGCAGGGCGTCGCGCCCGTCGACCAGCACGGGCTCGGCGAGGCCGAGCCGCGCCACCGCCCGCGCCATGGCGTCGAGGGTCGCGCCGCGGATGTTGATCCGGTCGATCAGGGCGCGCGACCCCGCCGCCACCGCGACCCGCGCGTGGGCGCGGATCAGGGGGGCCAGCCGGTCGCGCACGGGCTCGGGGACGCGCTTGCTGTCGTCGAGGGCCGCGAGCAGGTCGGCCGGGATCGCCGCCGGATCGAACCAGACCGCGGCCACCACCACGGGTCCGCAGAGCGCGCCGCGCCCGACCTCGTCGCAGCCGATCGCCGCCGGATACGCGGCGGCCCGGGCGGGGTCGAACGGTCCGGCGACTGGGGGGCGGGCTCTGGCGGACCCGGCCGGTCCGGCGGGCGATCTGACTGGCGATCTGACTGGCGGCTTGGCTGGCGGCTTGGCGGGCGGCATCGCGCCCTCCTGCCATTCCGCGCGGACGCCGTCACGCGTCAGGCGGCGTCGCGGGTGCTCCGGGCGCCGCCATGCGCCTCGACGATGTTGCCGAAGAACTGCCGAGCGCTCACGTCCCAGCCGCGGCGCAGGGCCTCGGCCCGGCACTCGGCGCGCGACAGGCGCAGGGCCGCCAGCGCGGCGACCCGCAGATCCGGGTCGAGCACGCCGACCCGCGTGCCGCCGACGACGTCGTTCGGACCCGGCACCGGGAAGGCCGCCACCGGGAGCCCGCTGGCCAGCGCCTCCAGGAGCACGATGCCGAACGTGTCGGTGAGGCTCGGGAAGACGAAGACGTCGCAGGCCGCGTAGACCGCCGAGAGGTCCGCGCCGGTGCGGGTGCCGAGGAAGTGCGCCGCCGGCGCGAGGGCCTGCAGCCGCGCGCGGTCCGGACCGTCGCCGACCACCACCTTGGTGCCGGGCAGGTCGAGGGCGAGGAAGGCCGCGACGTTCTTCTCCACCGCCAGTCGCCCGACGTAGAGGAACAGCGGCCCCGGCAGGCCGGCGAGTTCCGCCGGCCGGGGCGTCCCGGGCTCGGCCGGCCGGAATCGTTCCGTGTCCACGCCCCGGGTCCAGCGCATCAGCCGGCCGAAGCCCCGCGCCGCGAGCTCGCCCTGGAGCGAGGCGGTGCTGACCATCGTCCCGCGGGCGGCGCCGTGGAACCGGCGCAGGTACGCGTAGGACCACGCCTCCGGCACCGGCGCGCGGGCGGCGAGGTATTCCGGGAAGCGCGTGTGGTAGCTCGTCGTGAAGGGCAGGTCGTGGGCGAGGCAGTGCCGGCGCGCCGCGAGGCCCACCGGCCCCTCCGTGGCGATGTGCACGTGGCTCGGCCGCTCGGCCCGCCAGCGCGCCGCCACCCGCTCGCGCCCGGCATAGGCGAGGCGGATCTCCGGGTAGCCCGGCAGCGGCAGCGAGCGGAAATCCGCGACGGACAGCAGCGTCGTGGCGAAGCCGTGCTCCGGCGCGCGCCGGACCATCTGCTCGAGGGAGCGCACGACGCCGTTCACCTGGGGGTGCCACGCGTCGCTGGCGATCAGGAGCTTCACGGCGCCGCCCTCACGCCACCGCGCGCCGGCCCGGCAGGGGCTGCGGCACGACCTCGGCCTCCCGCGCCCGCAGGAGGCTCGGGTAGTGCAGCACCTCGATGCGGCCGTCGTAGTGCTCCACGAGCCCGGTGCAGGATTCCACCCAGTCGCCGGTGTTGAGGTAGCGCAGGTCGCCGATCGGCCGGTCCGCGGCGTGGTGGATGTGGCCGCAGATCACCCCGTCGGCGCCCTGGCGGCGGGCCTCCTCGGCCAGGATCGTCTCGAAGCGGCCGATGAAGCTCACGGCGTTCTTCACGCGCAGCTTCGCCCAGGCCGACAGCGACCAGTAGGACAGGCCGAGCCGCCGCCGCACCTTGTTGATCAGCGTGTTGAGGGAGAGCGCCAGCGTGTAGGCGCCGTCGCCCAGATGGGCGAGCCACGGCGAGTGGCGCACGACCATGTCGAACTGGTCGCCGTGGATGACGAGGTAGCGCTTGCCGTCGGCCGCCTCGTGGATCGCGGTCTCGGCGAGCTCGATGCCGCCGAAGCTCGTGCCCACGTAGTCGCGCAGGAACTCGTCGTGGTTGCCGGGCAGGTAGACGATCCGCGCGCCCTTGCGGACCTTGCGCAGGAGCTTCTGCACCACGTCGTTGTGCTCCTGCGGCCAGTACCAGCCCGAGCGCAGCTGCCAGCCGTCCACGATGTCGCCGACGAGGTAGATCGTGTCGGCGTCGTAGTCCTTCAGGAACGACAGCAGCAGGCCGGCCTGGCAGCCGCGCGTGCCGAGATGCAGGTCGGACAGGAACAGCGTCCGCACGCGGACCGGCATCTCCTCAACCTCGGCCACGGCATCCTCTCCCGGCGGCTGAACGGTGCCGGGATCCAGAGCGCGATCCGATCTCAGTTTGATGACGCGGGTTCCGACGGGGCGGAAAGACTTCGGTGTGCGATGCCGCGAAGCCTCTCAACCGGAGTGCGACTTCGTTGCGGCGCACAAAAAATTTTTTTGGCAAGTTCCGGAAGTTTTTCCGGTTTTCCTTTCGAGCTTCACCGCCTCATAATACCAAGAACCGGCCGCTCGGCACGAGCACGGCCGGACCTTGACAGGAAGGCGGCGAGGACGGCCCTGGAGCCGTTGGACGGGACGGCAATTCGGAGGCGACCGGCGCGCGGGGGCGCGCCGCGACGCGAGCGGCGTGAGGCCGCCTGCCGCTCCGCGGAGACCCCCCGATCACGGCAGAGGATGGCGTTCGAGGGGGTGCGGCGCGAGCCGCTCTCGACGGCGCCGGACCGACTCCCTGAGGACGCTTGGACAACCCGGCGCGGGTTCACGCCCGCGCGCAATGGACTTTTCGGAGGAAACATCATGGCCGCAACCCGGCGCCCCGGTCGCAACCACCTCTTCATCCCGGGCCCCACCAACATCCCGGAGCGCGTCCTGCGCGCCATGCACGTGCCGTCGGAGGATCACCGCTCGCCGAGCTTCCCCGAGCTGGTGAAGCCGCTCCTGCAGGACTCCAAGATGGTGTTCGGCTCGACCGCCGGGACGGTCATCCTGTTCCCGTCCTCGGGCACCGGCATCTGGGAATCGGCCCTGTCCAACACCCTCTGCCGCGGCGACACGGTGCTGACCTCGCGCTACGGCCAGTTCAGCCACCTCTGGGTCGACATGGCCCAGCGCCTCGGCCTCGACGTGGTCGTCCAGGAGGAGGAGTGGGGCACCGGCGCCGATCCGCAGAAGATCGAGGAGGCCCTGCGCGCCGACAAGGACCATAAGATCAAGGCTGTGATGGTCGTCCACAACGAGACCGCCACGGGCGTCACCAGCGACATCGGCGCGGTGCGCAAGGCGATCGACGCCGCCGGCCACCCGGCCCTGCTGTTCGTGGACGGCATCTCGTCGATCGGCTCGCTGCCGTTCTACATGGACGACTGGAAGGTCGACTGCGCCATCGCGGGCTCCCAGAAGGGCTTCATGCTGCCGGCCGGCCTCGGCCTGATCTGCATCAGCCCGAAGGCGCTCAAGATCGCCGAGGGCGGCACCGGCCGCAACGACCGGCTCGGCCACGCCTACTTCGCCTGGAAGGACCAGCTGGCCGCCAACGCCACCGGCTACTTCCCCTACACCCCCGTCCTGCCGCTGCTCTACGGCCTCCGCGAGGCCCTGGAGATCGTGAAGGAGGAGGGGCTGGAGAACGTCTACCACCGCCATCACGTGCTCGGTGAGGCGACCCGCCAGGCGGTCGCGGCCTGGGGCCTCAAGCCCTGCGCCAAGGAGCCGAAGTGGAACTCCGACACGGTCACGGCGATCGTGGTGCCGGAGGGCGCCGACGCCGCCAAGGTGATCACCCACGCCTACGAGCGCTACAACCTCTCGCTCGGCGCCGGCCTGTCGAAAGTCGCCGGCAAGGTGTTCCGCATCGGCCACCTGGGCGACCTGAACGAGCTGTCGCTGCTGGGTGCCATCGCGGGCGCCGAGATGGCCATGCTCGATTGCGGCATCAAGGTCACGCCGGGCTCGGGCGTCGCCGCCGCCTCCAGCTACCTGCGCGAGAATCCGCTGCATAAGGCGTGATCTGCGCCCGCGATCGGGGCGGGACCGGGTTGCCGGGCCCGCCCCGACGCGCAAGTAAGAACAAGACTATCGAGGAAACCGCCCGTCGTACGAGAGGGGTCCTATGACCAAGAAGATCGTGTTCCTGGATCGTGAATCCCTCGATGCCAGGGTCCGACCGTTCAATTTCCCCCACGAATACGTCGAGCACGAGTCGACCTGGACGCCGGAGGAGATCGTCTCCCGCCTCCAGGGCGCGGAGATCGCGCTGATCAACAAGGTCCCGATGCGGGCCGAGACGCTGAAGCAGCTCCCCGACCTGAAGCTGATCGCGGTCGCCGCCACCGGCACCGACGTGGTCGACAAGGCCCAGGCCAAGGCCCAGGGGGTCACGGTCGTCAACATCCGCAACTACGCGTTCAACACCGTGCCGGAGCACGTGGTCGGGCTGATGTTCGCCCTGCGCCGGGCGATCGTGCCCTACGCCAACTCGGTGCGGCGCGGCGACTGGGCGAAGTCCAAGCAGTTCTGCTACTTCGACTACCCGATCTACGACATCGCCGGCTCGACGCTCGGCATCGTCGGCTACGGGGCGCTGGGCAAGTCGATCGCCAAGCGCGCCGAGGCGCTGGGCATGAAGGTCATCGCCTACGACGTGTTCCCGCAGGACGGGCTGGTCGATTTCGAGACGATCCTGACGCAGTCCGACGTGATCACGCTGCACGTGCCGCTGACCCCCGACACCAAGGGGATGATCGGCGCCGCCGAGCTCAAGAAGATGAAGAAGAGTGCCATCCTCATCAACACGGCCCGCGGCGGCCTCGTGGACGAGGCGGCCCTTCTCGAAGCGCTCAAGGACGGCACCATCGCGGGCGCCGGCTTCGACGTGGTGGCGCAGGAACCGCCCAAGGACGGCAACATCCTGTGCGAGGCCGACCTGCCGAACCTGATCGTCACGCCGCACGTCGCCTGGGCGAGCAAGGAGGCGATGCAGATCCTGGCCGACCAGCTCGTCGACAACGTCGAGGCCTTCGTGGCGGGCAAGCCGCAGAACGTGGTCGAGTAGGCGCGACAGGCCTCTTCTCCCGCACGGGAGAGAGGGCGCGCCGCGCCGAATAAGCGAACTGACAGCTCGGGCGGACGACGACGCGAATGGGTCGCTCGGTGCGACCGCCCTATGAAAGCAAGACGATAGCGCCGCAGGGCGCGACAGAAAGGTCCGAAACGTGACGAAGAAGCTGCTGTTCCTGTTCGACACCGATGCCGTGCCGAACGTGTTCGACACGGTCGTCGGCTACGACGGCGGCGCCGACCACATCACCGGCTACGGCGGCGTGAATCCCGACAATGTCGGCGCCCTGGTTGACGGCACGATCTACACCCGCGGCGGCTCCGAGAAGAAGTCGACGGCGATCTTCGTCGGCGGCGGCAGCATGGCGGCGGGCGAGGCGCTGTTCACCGCCGTCAAGAAGCGCTTCTTCGGCCCGTTCCGGGTCTCGGTGATGCTCGATTCCAACGGCTCCAACACCACGGCCGCCGCGGGCGTCGCGCTGGTGGCCAAGGCCGCGGGCTCGCTCCAGGGCAAGAAGGCCGTCGTTCTGGCGGGCACCGGCCCGGTCGGCATGCGCTCGGCCGCTCTGCTCGCCGGCGAGGGCGCCGAGGTGACGATCGCGGGCCGCGCCCTCGACAAGACCCAGGCCGCCGCGGACCAGATCAACACGCGCTTCAAGGTCAACGTGAAGGCCGCCGCCACCCCCGACGAGGCCTCCCGCGTCGCCCTGGTGAAGGGCACGAACCTCGTGTTCACGGCCGGCGCCATCGGCGTCGAGCTGCTGCCGGAAGCCGCCTGGGCGCAGGAATCGTCGATCGAGTTCGTCGCCGACTACAACGCCCAGCCCCCGACGGGCATCGGCGGCATCGACGTGATGGACAAGGGCAAGGAGCGCAACGGCAAGCAGGCCTTCGGGGCGTTGGGCATCGGCGGCCTGAAGCTCAAGCTGCACCGCGCCTGCGTCGGCCAGCTCTTCGAGAGCACCGACAAGGTGCTCGACGCCGAGGAGATCTACGCCCTCGCCAAGACGATGGCCTGAGGAGGCGCCGGTGACCGAGACGCATCGCCCCGAGACCGACAGCATCGAGAAATTCCTGACGGAGCTGGCGAGCGCTGCCCCCACCCCCGGGGGCGGCGGCGCGGCGGCGATCTCCGGCGCCATGGGCGCGGCCCTGGTGTCGATGGTCTGCAACCTCACCATCGGCAAGAAGAAGTACGTCGAGGTCGAGGCCGAGCTGAAGGAGGTCCTGGCCAAGTCCGAGGGCCTGCGGGTCGTGCTCACCGGCATGATCGGCGAGGACGTCCAGGCCTTCGACGCCGTCATGGGCGCCTACGGCCTGCCCAAGGCCACCGACGACGAGAAGGCGGCCCGCGCCGAGAAGATCCAGGCGGCGCTGAAGACCGCCTGCGACGTGCCGCTCGCCTGTTGCCGGGCCTGCCGCGCGGTGATCGACCTCGCGGCCATCACCGCCGACAAGGGCAACCTCAACGTCGTGTCGGATGCCGGCGTGGCGGTGCTCTCCGCCTATGCCGGCCTGCGCAGCGCGGCGCTGAACGTCTACGTGAACGCCAAGGGTCTCGAGGACCGCGCGTTCGCCGAGGAGCGGCTGAAGGAGCTGGAGGATCTGCTCGGCGAGGCCGGCGCACTCACCGAGAAGGTCTACGCGGTCGTCAAGGACAAGGTGAACTGAAGCGGCGACTTGGGTCAGCACCGCGCGTCACAGCGTGCCCGGTCGGCCCCGTCGACGCCGCCGTCTCTGCGAGCGCAGTGAAGCAATCCAGTCGGCGCCACCCTCGCAGGCGTCGCGCTGCCCTGGGTCGCTTCGCTGCGCTCGCGATGACGGACAGAGCGTCCTGAACGAAGCGTTCCGACGTACTTTGTAGCGATTCAACAGTCGAGGCCGGGTGCATCGTGCTCCCGGCCTCGCTGTTTTTCTGTATGCTGCGTTGCAATATGAAATACGATCTGTGTTGCGACCGCGAAAAAGTCGCGGTCAATCAGGAGCTTAAAAAATTTGACGGGCGTAATCTTTCGACTCAACTAAAGTAGAGGGCGTCAACGGCGGCAACGAACCGCGGAGGAGGCGCCGAATGGACGTCCACGAGTATCAGGCCAAGGAGCTGCTCGCGAGCTTCGGCGTGGCCGTCCCGAAAGGCGCGATCGCCTTCAGCCCGGACCAAGCGGTCTACGCGGCCACCGAGCTCGGCGGCTCGTTCTGGGCCGTGAAGGCGCAGATCCACGCCGGCGCCCGCGGCAAGGCCGGCGGCATCAAGCTGTGCCGGACCTACAACGAGGTCCGCGATGCCGCGAAGGACCTCCTCGGCAAGCGCCTCGTCACGCACCAGACCGGCCCCGAGGGCAAGCCGGTGCAGCGGGTCTACGTCGAGACCGCCGACCCGTTCGAGCGCGAGCTCTACCTCGGCTACGTGCTGGACCGGAAGGCCGAGCGCGTGCGGGTCATCGCCAGCCAGCGCGGCGGCATGGACATCGAGGAGATCGCCGCCAAGGAGCCCGACTCGCTCATCCAGGTGGTGGTCGAGCCGGCGGTCGGCCTGCAGCAGTTCCAGGCGCGGGAGATCGCCTTCCAGCTCGGGCTCAACATCAAGCAGGTCTCGGCCGCGGTGAAGACGATCATGAACGCCTACCGGGCGTTCCGCGACTGCGACGGCACCATGCTGGAGATCAACCCGCTCGTCGTCACCAAGGACGACCGGGTGCTGGCGCTCGACGCCAAGATGAGCTTCGACGACAACGCGATGTTCCGCCGGCCGGGCATCGCCGACATGCACGACCCGTCCCAGGGCGATCCCCGCGAGGCGCAGGCCGCCGAGCACAACCTCAGCTACATCGGCCTCGAGGGCGAGATCGGCTGCATCGTCAACGGCGCGGGCCTCGCCATGGCCACCATGGACATGATCAAGCACGCGGGTGGCGAGCCGGCGAACTTTCTGGACGTCGGCGGCGGCGCGTCTCCTGAGCGGGTCGCCACGGCCTTCCGGCTCGTGCTCTCGGACCGCAACGTGAAGGCGATCCTGGTCAACATCTTCGCCGGCATCAACCGCTGCGACTGGGTCGCCGAGGGCGTCGTCCAGGCCGCCCGCGAGGTGAAGATCGACGTGCCGCTCGTGGTCCGGCTCGCCGGCACGAACGTCGAGGCCGGCAAGAAGATCCTGGCCGAGAGCGGCCTCGATCTCATCACCGCCGACACGCTGGCTGAGGCGGCCAAGAAGGCGGTCGACGCCTGCTCCGCCGCCAAGACGCAGCACTGAGAGGGGAGACCGCGCCATGAGCATCCTCATCGACGAGACCACCCCGATCATCGTCCAGGGCATCACGGGCGACAAAGGCACCTTCCACGCCAAGGAGATGCTGGATTACGGCACGAACGTCGTCGGCGGCGTCACCCCGGGCAAGGGCGGGCGCACCCATCTCGGCCTGCCGGTGTTCAACACCGTCAAGGAGGCGGTGGCGGCGACCGGCGCCACCACGTCGATCACCTTCGTGGCGCCCCCCTTCGCGGCGGACGCCATCATGGAGGCGGCCGATGCCGGCCTGCGGCTGGTCTGCTCGATCACCGACGGCATCCCGGCCCAGGACATGATGCGGGTGAAGCGCTACCTGTACCGCTACCCCAAAGAGAAGCGGACTATGGTGGTCGGCCCGAACTGCGCCGGCATCATCTCGCCCGGCAAGGCGATGCTCGGCATCATGCCCGGCCACATCTACCTTCCGGGCAATGTCGGGGTGATCTCCCGCTCCGGGACGCTGGGCTACGAGGCCGCCTCGCAACTCAAGGAACTCGGGCTCGGGATCTCGACCTCGGTGGGCATCGGCGGCGACCCGATCAACGGCTCGTCCTTCCTCGACCACCTCGCCCTGTTCGAGACCGACCCGGACACCGACGCGGTCCTGATGATCGGCGAGATCGGCGGCCCGCAGGAGGCCGAGGCCTCGGCCTGGATCCGCGAGAACATGTCGAAGCCGGTGATCGGCTTCGTGGCCGGGCTGACCGCCCCGAAGGGTCGCCGCATGGGCCATGCGGGCGCGATCATATCGGCGGCCGGCGACAGCGCCGCCGAGAAGGCCGAGATCATGCGCTCCTACGGGCTGACGGTGGCGCCGGATCCGGGCTCCTTCGGGCAGACGGTGGCCGACGTGCTGGCCCGGGCCGCGTAGCGCGGCCGGCCCGCCTTACGTCCCGGAACGCGGCGCGGGTCCTCTCTCCCGAGCGGGAGAGGGCGCGCGTCGCGCTGGGCACCGGCCGATGCGCGCCTCCCTCCCGGAGGTGACGGCGCATCGCGCTGAACATCCTCGAGAAAGACCGTGCGCCACGAGGTGGCTCCATGACCCGCACCCTTCACGCAACCCCCGGTCTCGTCGATGCCACGGCCTTCGCGCCGCCGGTGATCGTCGGCACGTCGTCGGAACAGGCGCTGGACATCCTGTTCCAGGCGCTGCTCGACGTCGCCCGCCGGCACGACCCCGACCTCGAGGCGGTCCTGCACGGGACGGCCGACATCTCGCGCTTCTCGCCGCAGATGCTGGCGCGCGCGCTGCAGGTGCAGGGCATCTGGTTCCAGCTGATCTCCATCGCCGAGCAGAACGCCGCGATGCGCCGCCGCCGGCACGTGGAGCGCACGGAGGGGCGGGCCGCGCTCGGCGGCTCCTTCGCCAAGGTTTTTTCCGACGCGCGCAAGCAGGGCGTGCCCCCTGAAAAAATCCAGGCGCTGCTGAGCGACCTGCGCATCCGCCCGACGCTCACCGCCCACCCGACCGAGGGCAAGCGGGTGACGGTGCTGGAGAAGTTCCGCCGGATCTACCTCGTCCTGCGCGAGCTGGAGATGCCGCGCTGGACCGACCGTGAGCGCAACGGGCTCATGAACGAACTGCGCGACCAGATCGAGCTGGTCTGGATGACCGGCGAGCTGCACCTGGAGAAGGCCACCGTCGAGCGCGAGGTGGCCTGGGGTCTGCACTTCTTCGACGAGACCCTGTTCGAGATGCTGCCCGAGACCCTGGAGACCCTCCACGAGGCGCTGGCCGAGACCTATCCGGGCACGGAGTTCAGGGTGCCGCCGTTCTTCCAGTTCGGCTCCTGGATCGGCGGCGACCGGGACGGCAACCCCTACGTCACGGCGGCGGTCACCCGGCAGACCCTGCACCGCAACGCGCTCGCCTCGCTCACGCGCTACCGCGACGGCGTCCGCGAGCTGGGGCGGACCCTCTCGCTCACCGAGCGCTCGCTGCCGCTGCCCGAGAGCTTCCGCGCGGAGCTCGACCGGAATCTCGCCGAGAGCGGCCAGGCCCGCGCCATCACCCGGCGCAACCCGGGCGAGCCCTATCGCCAGTACCTCTCCTGCGTCCTGCGCAAGATCGAGGCGACGATCGCCCGCAACGAGGGCGAGCACCCGTCCGGCCCCGACTACGCGAGCGCGGACGGGCTGATCGAGGACCTGCGCACCCTGGAGCGCGGCCTGACCGAGGCCAAGTGCGGGGCACTGGCGCGGGACCTCGTGCGTCCGGTCCGGCGCATGGTCGAGATCTTCCGCTTCTCGACGGTCCGCCTCGACCTGCGCGAGAACACCACCCGGACCACCGACACGCTCCACGCCCTCTGGCGCCAGCGCCACGGCGACGGCGAGCCGCCGGCCCTCGGCTCGGCCGCGTGGCGCCAGTGGCTCGACACGGAGCTCGCCCGGCCGCGCGATCCCGAGCGGTCCTTCGAGGACCTGCCCGACGCGGCCCGCGAGACGCTGGCCACCTTCGCCCTCGTCGCCGAGATGCGCGAGGCCCTCGACCGCGAGGCGTTCGGCGCCTTCGTGCTGTCGATGACCCGCTCGGTGGAGGACGTGCTCGGCGCGTACCTGCTGGCCAAGGAGGCGGGGGTGTTCCTCGACGCCGCCGGCACGGAGATCTGCCCGCTGCCGATCGTGCCCCTGTTCGAGACCATCGACGACCTGCGCGCCGCCCCGGCGATCATGCGGGCGCTGCTCAACGTGCCGGTGGTCCGCCGCTCCACCCGCTGGCAGGGCGGCGTGCAGGAGGTGATGATCGGCTACTCCGACTCCAACAAGGACGGCGGCTTCGTCGCCGCCAACTGGGAACTCTACAAGGCGCAGAGCAAGCTGACCCGGCTCGGCGAGGAGCTCGGCGTCGGGATCGCCTTCTTCCACGGGCGCGGCGGCTCGGTGAGCCGCGGCGGCGTGCCGACCCAGAAGGGCATCATGGCCCAGCCGCCGGGCTCGATCCGCGGCCGGTTCCGGACCACCGAGCAGGGCGAGGTCGTCTCGTTCAAGTACGCCAACCGCGGCACGGCCGCCTACCAGATGGAGCTGCTGGCGGCCTCGGTGTTCGAGCACGCGCTCGCCGGCGACGGCGAGCGGGCGGGCCCCGGCCACGACGACGCCCTCGAGGCGCTCGCCGGGGCCTCGCGGGCGGCCTACGTCCAGCTGCTCCAGACCGACGGCCTGGTCGATTACTTCCAGGCGGCGAGCCCGCTGGACGAGATCTCCCTTCTCAACATCGGCTCGCGTCCGGCCCGCCGCTTCGGCGCGCGCTCGCTCTCGGACCTCCGCGCGATCCCCTGGGTGTTCGCGTGGTCGCAGAACCGGCACGTGATCACCGGCTGGTACGGCGTCGGCTCGGGGCTGGCGAGCTTCATCGACGTGCGCGGCCGCGACGGCGAGGCGACCCTCAAGCGGCTGTTCAACGAGTCCCGCATCCTCCGCCTCGTCCTCGACGAGGTCGAGAAGACGCTGATGATGGTCGATCTCGACATCGCCCGCGCCTACGCGGGCCTCGTCCAGGACGCGGGCGTGCGGGACCGGATCTTCTCGATGATCGAGGCCGAGTACGCGCTCACCCGCGAGATGGTGCTGCGGGTGAGCGGCGGCACGGAGCTGGCCGAGCGCTTCCCCCTGTTCCGGGACCGCCTGAAGGGCCGGCTCCCGACGATCAACCAGGTCAGCCGCGAGCAGGTCGAGCTGCTCGCCCGCTACCGCGCGGAGACCGACGAGGACCGGCGCGAGGCGGTGAAGTCGGCCCTGCTCCTGTCCATCAACTGCATCGCGGTCGGCTTCGGGGCGACCGGATAGGGGAGGGTCCAGCGGGCTCCCTCTCCCGCGCGGGAGACGGGACCCCTGCCGCGATCCCGTACCGGGGACCCGGTCCATTCGTGCAGCCGCGCCCTGTCAGCGATCCACGCGCGCGCCATTTGCCGCCGATGAACGGGACCGCATCCCGCAACGGCATCAGAACCGTCACCAGGAGAGAGAACCCAAGATGAGCTTCACCCTGATCCAGCAGGCCAAGCCGCGCCTGCACCGCTCCGAACTCGCCGTGCCCGGCTCCAACCCGACCTTCATGGAGAAGTCGGCCTCCTCGGCGGCGGACGTGATCTTCCTCGATCTCGAGGACGCGGTCGCCCCGGACGACAAGGAGAAGGCCCGCACCAACATTATCCAGGCGCTGAACGACCTGGATTGGGGCAACAAGACCATGATGATCCGCATCAACGGTCTCGACACCCACTACATGTACCGCGACGTGGTCGACATCGTCGAAGCCTGCCCGCGGCTCGACATGGTGCTGATCCCCAAGGTCGGCGTGCCGGCCGACGTCTACGCCATCGACGTGCTGGTCACCCAGATCGAGCAGGCCAAGAAGCGCGAGAAGCAGATCGGCTTCGAGGTGCTGATCGAGACGGCCCTCGGCATGGCCAACGTCGAGGCGATCGCCCAGTCGTCGAAGCGGCTGGAGGCGATGTCCTTCGGCGTCGCCGACTACGCCGCCTCGACCCGCGCCCGATCCACCGTCATCGGCGGCGTGAACCCCGACTTCTCGGTGCTGACCGACAAGGACGAGTCCGGCAGCCGCCAGACCCACTGGCAGGACCCGTGGCTGTTCGCCCAGAACCGCATGCTGGTCGCCTGCCGCGCCTACGGCCTGCGCCCGATCGACGGACCGTTCGGCGACTTCTCGGATCCGGACGGCTACCGCTCGGCGGCCCGCCGCTGCGCGGCCCTCGGCTTCGAGGGCAAGTGGGCGATCCACCCGAGCCAGATCGAGCTCGCCAACGAGGTGTTCACGCCCTCCGAGGCCGAGGTCACCAAGGCCCGGCGCATCCTCGAGGCCATGGAAGAGGCCGCCAAGGCCGGCCGCGGCGCCGTGTCCCTGGACGGCCGCCTCATCGACATCGCCTCGATCCGCATGGCCGAGGCGCTGATCGAGAAGGCGAACGCCATGAAGGGCTGAAGACGGCTCTGACGCGGGCGGATCCCGGCCCCCTGGCCGGGATCCGCCCTCCGCACGGCGAGGAACGTCTCGTCCTTGCGAGCGCAGCGAAGCAATCGAGGGTCGCGGCTACGGCGACATGCGTGTCGCTGCCGGGTTGCCTCGCTGCGCTCGCGAGGACGGCGGCGAGGACGGCGGCGCCGCGTGGCCCGAAGTCCCGTCAGAACGGCCGATCGTCGGGCAGCCGCGCCGCTTCCATCTCGTCCGGCGTCGGGTCCCGGTGAACCACGATCCCGGTGGAGCGGTCCGCCGCGATCAGCCCGAGCCGGGCGAACCCGTCGAGCCAGCCGTCCATCGGCCAGATCCCGTGCCGGTCGTGGAAGCGCGCCGCGTTGGCGACGATGTCGCGGAAATGCTGCAGCGGCGGGTCGTAGCCCGGATGATGCTGATGGTAGGCCCGGGGGCCGCCGAGGAACAGGATCGGCACGCCGGCCCGCTCGGCCCGGAAGGCGAGGTCGGTGTCCTCCGCGCCGTAGCCCGAGAAGGTCTCGTCGAAGCCGCCGAGGCGGTCATAGGTCGCGGCCCGCACCGCGAAGGCGAGGGACCAGAACAGGCCGGGCTGCGGCGCCGGCGCCACCGTGCCGGCGGGCGGGAAGACCCGCACCGGGTGCGGCGCGCCGAGACGCGCCAGATCCGTCTCGCGCCACCCGTCCGCGACCGCGCCGGCCGGCAGGTAGCCGATCTCGCAGCAGATCAGGCCGTCCCGCTCGGCCACCGCCCGCGACAGGCCCGCGACGAGCCCCGCCGAGGGGATGCAGTCCACGTCGAGGAAGATCAGCGTGTCGGCACCGGCGGCCCGGCGCCCGGCATTGCGCGCCGCGGCGAGCGGCAGGCCGGCACGCGGGAACGGCACGCGCTCCACCGGGAAGGGCAGGGCCGGGTAGGGCGCCGCGTCGTCGCCGATCTCGACGACGACGCAGCGGTCGGGCGGGTCGCCGCGGCCGAGGCCTTCGAGCAGACGGGTCAGGTGCGCGCGCCGGCCCTTGTTGAGGGTGATGACCGCGACGCTCACGGGGCGGTTCCGGCGCGCAGGACGTCGATGCGGTACTTGTCCGTCCGCGCCTGACTCAGGACCTGTGCGAAGGGCGCCGACAGCCGGATGAAGCCCTCGGCGGCGCCGTCACCCGAGAGCGGGTAGTCGGTCTCGCCCAGCCAGTGCACCAGCACGATGTCGCCGCCGGGCGCGATCGTCGCGCCGGCCCGGCACACGAGCGCGGCGAAATCCTCCGGGGCCAGGAAGTACAGGAACTCGGAGAGGACGATCAGGTCGAAGCGCTCCTCGGGCCAGTCCGCCGGCATCGTGCCCTGCCGGATCTCGACGTGGGGGCGATCCGCGCAGCGCGCCCGGGCGTCCTCCAGGGCGGCCGGAACCAGATCCGTGGCGAGCAGACGCTCGCAGCGCTCGGACAGGGCGTGGGTGAAGACGCCGATCGAGCAGGCCGGCTCGAACGCGGCCCGGTAGCGCGCCTGCGGCAGGGCCGCCAGCGTCGCCGCGTACTTGTCGCGCTCGTAGGACGACGAGGTGAAGCGCCAGGGATCCGGGTCGCTGGCGTACATGCCGAGGAAGTAGTCTTCCGGCAGGGTCTGCGTCCGGCGGCTCATGCGGGGACCGCGACGAAGCGCTCGTAGGGGCCGCAGAGCCGGTCGATCATGGCGGGCTCGAGCCGGAAGCCCTGGGGATCGTCCGCGATCAGGTCGGTGGTCTGCGATTCGTGGGCGGCGACGGCGCGCGCCTTGGTCTCGCGATAGGCGGAGACGTCGAGGCGCAGGCCGGCGGGGCTCGGCCCGACCTCGGTCTCGGGCGGCAGGGTCCAGCCCCAGACGGGGTACTCGTAGACGCGGACCCCCGGCATCTGCGGCCGCGCGAGGGCGACGATCGCCGCGGCCGCCTTGTGGTCGCAGTGGGGATCGTGGCGCCACGTGACGAAGACCGCGCCGGCCCCGATCGCCGCGGCCGCGCGGGCGACCGCGGACGCGGCGGCCTCGGCCTCGGGGCCGTCGCTCGGGACGTGCGCGTCCGGGAGGCGCAGGAAGGTGACGGCCTCGGGCCCGAGGCCGAGGACCGCCACGGCCCGCCGGGTCTCCGCCTCGCGGAGGGCGCGCAGTTTCTCGGGCGGGTAGAGACGGGAATGCGTGTGCGACCCGCAGCCGTCGCTGACCACGACGAGATGCACGGGCCGTCCCGACGCCCGGGCGGCGGCGATCAGCCCGCCGCATCCAAGGCTCTCGTCGTCGGGATGGGGCGCGACCACCACGAGCCCCCGGCTCCCCAGGAGGGCGTCGAGGCTCGCCACGGGCAGCGCGTCGGCGGCGGCGAGGAAGGCGTCGGCGCGCATCAGCGGCCTCCGATCCGGTCGGAGGCCGACAAGACGAAGGCCAAGGGAAAGCGCCGGTCGCACCGCGACGGGCTGCTGACGGGATCGATCACGGGACGCTCCACGGACGGTGCGCGGGTTGTGGCGTCCCGGGTTGTCAGGCGCGGCGCATGAACGCGCCATGAGCGGCGCGTTCGGGCCGGCCGGCGAGTGTCAGCGATCGTTCTCGGTGGTGAGCGCGTCGGCGCGGGTGCCCTCGTCGACGCCCCGGCCCGCCGCGAGGTGGACGCCGGGCGTCGGCGCGTCGCGGAAGACCGCACCGGCGGCGCTGAGGGCGCTGCGCAGGGCCTCGACTTGGCCACTGGGCGCGTCGCTGTAGCCGCCCTCGAAATCCCGCACGAATCGCTCGTCCAGGCCGACCTTGCCGGCGAGATCGGCCTCCGACCAGCCGAGCAGCCCGCGGGCCGCCCGCGACTGCGCCGGGGTCATGGCGAGCGCCCGGGTCCCGCTCTGCGCGCCCTCGTCCGATCCTGCCAAGGTGATCCTCCTGCTTCGCATCGATTAACAACGATCGCGGTCCCGGATCGTTTCCGGGCGGTCTTCGGCCGAGCGCGACCATAATTGTGCTGAAATCCTGTCGCATCCGGCAAGGCGCAAGGATTCGGAGCGGCCCCCGCGAGGGGCCGGACCGCGCGGCCCGCGCGGCGCTTCCGGACCGGGATGACCTGCGCGCGGCGCGCGCGACATGGGGACTGGACGATGAGAGGGGTGCTGATCGCGAGCTTGGCCTGTGCCGTGCTGGCCATGGACCTGACCGCGGCGACGCAGGCGCAGGCGCAGATGGGCGGCTCGCCCACGGGCTTCGGCCGGGGCAACCGCCGGCCGGGCGGCGAGGAGGAGAAGAAGCCCCAGTACGTGCCGGGGACCAAGGCCAGCGAGAAGATGTTCCCGCTGGACTCGACCTGGACCGCCGTGAGCCTGAACGGCAAGCCGTTCACGGGCGGCGACCGGCCGAGCTTCATCATCGACAAGCAGTACCGCGCCCGCGGCTACGGCGGCTGCAACACCTTCGCGGCGACCGCCTTCCCGCTCAAGGAGCAGCACATCGCCGTCGGCCCGCTCGCGCTCACCAAGAAGAGCTGCGACAAGGGCCTCGCAGCCGCCGAGCAGGCGTTCTTCATCGCCCTGCGCACCTCGGCGGCGTGGGACATGGTCGGCTCGCAGCTCGTTCTGAAGAGCCCGAACGGCGAGCTGAAGTTCGACCGGGCCCTTTAAGGGCCGGTTCACCACGCCGAACGACGACGGCCGCCGATTCAGACGCTCTTGAGGGACGTCGGCGCTCACTCCTCCGGTATCGAGGAGGGCGCGGATGCCAGTCGGGATCGGGATCGGACGCGGGGATCCCCTGCGTCCCGCGGTGACGCGGACCGCGCGCTTCTCGGGGCCCGAGGGCTTCCATCCGGGCGCCCTCTGGCTCGCCGCGGCGGCGCCGCTCCTGGCGACCCTCCTCCTCCTCGTCCGGCTCGCGGCCTGAGGGGAAGCCTGCGCCGACCGGTCCTAGCCTCAGCGGGTGCCGGTCGCGTCCGGCGCCCGCGAGGTCTCGGAGGCGCGGTGCGTCTCGGGCGCGGCCTCCGAGCGCAGCATCACGGGCGGGAACAGGGCCGCCAGACCCGCGGCCACGCCGTACAGGACGGGGTCGGCGTTCGCTCCCGCTTCGGGCGGACGGAGATCGCTGGTCAGCTTCGTGCGCCGGCGGGCATCGCGCGCGTTCGCGAGCATCTGTCCGCGTCTCCGTTGTTCGCTTGTTCGAAACGGTCAATGCCGCGTTCCGCGTTTCGTTGCCGCGGACGTCCGATATTTCTCCCGGCCCTCGATCGCGGCCGATTCTCAGCCGCGGCGCCGGAGGATCGGCACGGACCGACCGTCCGGCAGCGGGCAGGCGGCCGGGACGACCTCGACGATCGACGCGCTCGGACAGCGCGCCCGGCAGCCCTCGGCCGCCGCGATCTGATCGCCGCCGCAGGCGTCGGCGAAGCAGAAGGTCCCGAGATCCTCGCACGTCGCCCGGAACCGGCCCAGCGCCGCCGGCCCCCGCAGGTCCGCGGCCCCGGCCCCCTGCGTCAGCAGGAGAAGCGTCAGACCGATCAGGGCCGGGAGGCGTGCCATCTCTGTCTCCGATCCGGGTCGCGACCGCTTGCGGAGCCAGCCTAGCATTGGCAGCCTGGACGCGCCGTACCATTCCCGCGACACGTGCCGCGCGTCATCTGTCGCGATCCCGGCCGCGCCGCGCGGCCGATACCACCGCTCTTCCGTGAAAGGCCGCCATGCCGCTCTACGCCCTCGACGAGCACGTCCCCGACCTCGCCGACCCGGCCCGGGTCTGGATCGCGCCCGACGCGCAGGTGATCGGCCGGGTGCATCTCGGCCTCGATGTCGGCATCTGGTTCGGCGCGGCCCTGCGCGGCGACAACGAGCCGATCCGCATCGGCGACCGCACCAACGTCCAGGAAGGCGTGATCATGCACGTCGATCCCGGCTTCCCCCTCGTGATCGGGACCGACGTCACGATCGGGCACGGCGCGATCGTGCACGGCTGCACCATCGGGGACGGCAGCCTCGTCGGCATGGGGGCGACGGTTCTGAACGGGGCCCGGATCGGCCGCGGCTGCCTCGTCGGCGCCAACGCGCTGGTCACCGAGGGCAAGGAGTTCCCGGATCACAGCCTGATCGTCGGGGCGCCGGCCAAGGCCGTGCGCACCCTCGACGAGGCCGCGATCGAGGGTCTGCGGCAGGCCGCCCTGCGCTACGTGGAGAATGCCCGGCGCTACCGGGCCGGGCTGCGCCGCATCGACGGCTGACGGCCCGGGCCGCTCCCGGGCGGGAGCGGCCGGTCAGCCCTTACTTCTTGGCCTTGCCGCGCTCGATCGCTTCCTCGATCAGCCGGTGGGCCTCCTCCTTGTCGCCCCAGCGGACGAACTTGACCCACTTGCCGGGCTCGAGATCCTTGTAGTGCTCGAAGAAGTGCTGGATCTGCTGAATCGTGATGTCGGGCAGGTCGGTGTAGTTCTCGACCCGGTCGTAGCGCTTGGTCAGGTGGCGCGAGGGCACCGCGATGATCTTCTCGTCCTCGCCGCCCTCGTCCTGCATCACCATCACGCCCACGGGACGCGCGCTGATGATCGCGCCCGGCAGCACGGCGCGGGTGTTGGCCACCAGCACGTCGCAGGGATCGCCGTCGCCCGACAGCGTGTGGGGGATGAAGCCGTAATTGCCCGGGTAGAACATCGGCGTGTACAGGAACCGGTCGACGACCAGCGCGCCGGATTCCTTGTCCATCTCGTACTTGATCGGCTCGCCGCCGAGCGGCACCTCGACGATCACGTTGACGTCGTGCGGCGGCTTCTTGCCGAGCGGGATGGCGTCGATCTTCATGGCGTGTCGCTTCCGGAATGCGGTCTCGTCCGCTTCCCGGATCTCTTAGAGGCGCCGCCTGGCAAAGCAAATCAGTCGATGGTACGGCCCGGCAACGAGCGCTGGAAAACGTTAGCCGAAGAGAAACCCGACCTTCGGGAGCGGGAGGCCCGCCACGCGGTCCAGCACCCGCGGGCCGGCGACGCCGCCGAGCCCCTCGTAGAAGGCGCTGGCGCGGGCGTTGTCCTCCAGGCTCCACACGCCGAGCCGCGCGAGGCCGTGATCCGCGAGGTCGTTGCGCACCGCCCGGAACAGGCGCCGGCCCAGGCCGACGCCCTGGTACTCCGGAAGCAGGTAGAGTTCGTCGATCTCGGCCTCGGTCCCGAGGGACCGGCTGCGCGTCCGCCCGTAGGCCGCGTAGCCGACGACGAGCTCGCCCGTCTCGACCACCGCGATCGGCCGGCCGCGGCGCAGGGCGCCCCGCCACCACGCCCGGTCCCGGGTCGAGATCAGCCGCTCCAGGGCGACGCCCGGGATGATGCCGCGATAGGCCTCGCGCCACGACGCGTCGAACACCTTGGACAAGCCGCCGAGGTCGGCCTCGCGGGCCCGGCGGATGCTCGTGGTGCGCGTGCTCATGGGCCTCGGGCCTCCCATCGTCCGACCGGCGGATAACTCGCGCGGTCCGCGCAGGTTCGATGCCGATCCGGGCGGAGTGAAGGCAAGAACGGCGCCGGATCGCGTCGGTGTGTGGTCGACCGTGTGCCGGTCGGGGGCTGGGCCCGCGAATTGCCGGGCCGCCGGGTGGCTGGTAGAGCCCGGGCTCGTTCCCTCGGCAGCCCGGCCTTGTTCAACCGCTTCCTCAAGCCCGAGACGCGCTACGCGCGCCGCATGGCCCGGATCGCCCGCTTCGAGCGGCCGATCGCCGGCCCCGGCGACCGGCTGATGGCCTGGGCCAGCATGCTGCTGATGGACCACGGCGTGTTCCGCCTCGCCTACCTCAACCGGCACCGGGTCGGCACCGGCGCCGTCTGGCGCTCGGCCCAGCCCGGTCCCCACCAACTCGCCCGCTTCCGGGCCGAGGGCGTGCGGACGATCATCTCCCTGCGCGGCGGGCGCGAGCACGGGTCCTGGCCGCTGCAGCGCGAGGCCTGCGAGCGCCACGGCCTCAAGCTCGTCGAGTTCGTGCTCCGCTCGCGGGAGGCGCCGGACCGCGCCACCATCCTCGGCGCCAAGGCGTTCTTCGCCGGCATCGAGTACCCGGCCGTGATGCACTGCAAGTCCGGCGCCGACCGGGCCGGCCTCGCCTCGGCCCTGTACCTGATCCTGCACGAGGGCCGCCCGGTGGCCGAGGCCGCCCGGCAGCTCTCCGCCCGCTACGGCCATCTCCGCTTCGCCAAGACCGGGATCCTCGACGCGTTCTTCGCCCGCTACCGCGTCGAGGGCGAGGCGAAGGGCCTCGACTTCCTGACCTGGGTCGAGACCGTCTACGATCCCGAGGCGCTCAAGCGGGATTTCCGGCCGGGCTTCTGGTCGGATCTGGCCGCCGACCGTATCCTGCGGCGGGAGTGAGGATCACTCCGCGGGCGGCCGCGCCGCCTCGCGGAACGGGTGGGCCGGGTAGGTCCCGATCACCCGCAACTCGCGCGAGAAGAAGCCGAGCTCGTCCAGCGCGCGGCGGAGGCCCGTATCCTCCGGATGGCCGTCGACCTCGGCGTAGAACTGCGTGGCGGTGAACTCGCCGTCGACCATGTAGCTCTCGAGCTTCGACATGTTGACGCCGTTGGTCGCGAAGCCGCCGAGCGCCTTGTAGAGGGCGGCCGGGATGTTGCGGACGCGGAACACGAAGCTCGTCACGCAGGGCTCGGCGCCCTGGGCGACTGGCTCGGGCTCGGGGGAGAACACCACGAACCGGGTGGTGTTGTGCGCCTCGTCCTCGACGTCGCGCTCGAGGATGTCCAGGCCGTAGACCTCGGCGGCGAGAGCGGGCGCCAGGGCCGCCCGGCTCGGATCGCCGATCTCGGCGATCTCGCGGGCTGCCCCGGCGGTGTCGCCGGCGACCACGGCCTTCAGGCCCAGCCGGCGGATGATGCGGCGGCACTGGCCCAGCGCGTGGACGTGGCTGTGGACGCTCCTCAGCGCCTCGAGCTTCGTGCCCGGCAGGACCATCAGCTGGAAGTGGATCGGCAGGAAGTGCTCGGCCACGATGTGCAGCGGCGAGATCGGGATCAGGTGGTGGATGTCGGCGACGCGGCCCGCGATCGAGTTCTCGATCGGGATCATCGCCCGCTGCGCGCGCCCCTCCGTCACCGCCGCGAAGGCGTCCTCGAAGGTCGGGCAGGGCAGCGGCGTCCAGTCCGGGTAGGCTTCCGCGCAGATGATGTGCGAGTTGGCCCCGGGCTCACCCTGGTAGGCGATGGTGCGGTCGGTCATGGCGGCGCGGATTCGTTCGTCGGGTCAGTTCAGTCGCCGGCCCTGCAGCAGGGCGCGGGCCCGTTCCAGGTCGGCGGGGGTGTCGACGCCCAGCGGCAGGTCGTCGACGATGGCGACGTCGATGCGCATGCCGGCCTCGAGGGCCCGCAGCTGCTCCAGCTTCTCCCGCACCTCCAGCTCGCCGGGCGGCAGGGCCACGAACCGGCTGAGCGCCGTGCGCCGGTAGGCGTACAGGCCGATATGGTGCCAGAGGGGCCCGTCGCCCCAGGGCGCGCGGGCGCGGGTGAAGTAGAGGGCGCGCAGGCGCCCGGGACCGACCGCGTGGCCGACGAGCTTGACCACGTTGGGGTTGTCGGCCTCGTGCGGATCGGTGATCGGCGCGCAGAGGGTGACGATGTCGACGGTGCGGTCGGCGAGCGGCGCGACGGAGGCGCCGATGATCGCCGGGTCGATGGTCGGCAGGTCGCCCTGCACGTTGACGACCACGTCGTGGCGGCCCTCCGGATCGACGATCTCCAGGGCCTCGGCGAGGCGGTCGGAGCCCGACGGGTGGTCGGCCCGGGTCATCACCGCGAGGCCGCCCGCGGCCTCGACCGTGCGGGCGATCTCCGCCGTGTCGGTGGCGACCACCACCGGGCCGATCCCGGCCTCGACGGCGCGGCGCCAAACGTGGACGATCATGGCCTCGCCGGCGATGTCGGCCAGCGGCTTGTTCGGCAGGCGGGTCGCGGCGAGGCGCGCCGGGATCAGGACCAGGGGATCGGACATCGAGATTCGGATCCGGATGCGCGGATCGAGCGGCCGCGACGGGAGGCGGCCGGCTGCTTAACAGGCCGGCCTCCGGTTGTCGTCCCCCGGGAACGGGCCTGCGGAAACGGGCCGGGCCGCGGTGGAGAAAAGGTGCCACCCGGTGACAAGCTGGACAATTCGGTGGAACAATCCTGCGCCGGAGCGACGCGGAACGCCCCTGCGGCATTGTCAGGAGCGGCCCGGAACCGCTAAGGCAACCTCGAAATCTTCCAATGTCCGGTGTCCGAGCCCGCTCGCCCGTGTCAGGCGCGCGTTCGGCACGGCCGAGTTGCGAGAAGAGCATGAACTCGTTCGAGGTGAACAAGGTCCTGGGTGCGGTCCTCGGCGCCCTTCTGTTCGCGGCCGGATCGGGTTTCGTCGCCGAATTGATCTACCACCCGAAGCCGGCGGGCAATGCCGGCTACGACCTGCCCGAGCCGCAGCCCGAGGCCGCCGCGGCGGCGCCCGAGGCCAAGGTCGAGCCGATCGCCGTCCGCCTCGCCAGCGCCAATGCCGAGAAGGGCGAGGCCGGCACCAAGGCCTGTCACGCCTGCCACAGCTTCGAGAAGGGCGGCCCGAACAAGGTCGGCCCCGACCTGTACGGCATCGTCGAGCGGCCGAAGGGCGCGCATGCGGGCTTCGACTACTCGGCGGCCATGAAGGAGAAGGGCGGCACCTGGACCTACGCCGACCTCGACGAGTTCCTGACGAACCCGAAGGCCTACGTGAAGGGCACCAAGATGGCCTACGCGGGCATCGCGGCGCCGCAGGAGCGGGCCAACGTCATCGCCTACCTGCGGACGCTAGCCGAATCGCCGAAGCCGCTGCCGGCCGTCGAGAAGACCGACGCCGCGCCGGCGGCCGCGCCCGCCGCGGCCAAGCCCGAGGACAAGCCCGCCGCCGACAAGCCGTCCGCCGACAAGCCCGCCGCCAACAAGGCGTCCGAGGGTAAGGACAGCCCGGCCAAGCCCGCCGATACCGGCACCGCCAAGCCGGTCGAGGCGAAGTCGCCCGGCAGCCCGCGCACGACCGGCGAGTCGAGCGACCGCAACGCGCCGGCTCCCCCGGCCAGCGCCCACGACAGCGACCAGCAGGGGCAGCCCTCGAGCCTGATCCCCGCCGAGCCGACCGCGCCGACGGCGCCGGCCGCCAAGGAGCCGGCCGCGAAGGCCAATCCCGAGGCGGTCGAGCGGGCGAAGGATCTGGAGGTCGGCGGCCCGACCAAGGATCTGAACGCTCCGCTGCCGACCCCGCAGCCGCTGCCGAAGGAGTAGACGGCACGGCCGGGTGCGGGGCCGGGCACGGTCCCGCCCCTCGCGTGCCTGGCGCGTTCCGCCGGCATGGCTCCGGGCGTGGCCCTTGCTCTAAGGCGGCTGCGCCCCGGCATCCGGCCGGATCGAGAACCGCGTAGGGCCCCTTGACTGATCGAAGTCCCGCCGTGCCGGAGCGCCGGGCCCCCCTGCCGCTCCTCGTCGCCGTGACCATGACCGGGACGGTGGCGCTGCACATCTTCGTGCCGGCGCTGGCGGCGGCGGCCGTCGACCTCGGCACCAACGCCGCCGGCGCGCAGCTGACGATCACCGTCTACCTGATCGGGCTCGCGGGCGGTCAGCTCCTCTACGGGCCGCTCTCGGACCGGTACGGGCGGCGCCCGATCCTGATCGGGGGACTCGGCCTCTACCTCGCCGGCCTGCTGCTCGCGATCCCCGCGCCGAATATCGGGATCCTGCTCGTCGCCCGCGTCCTGCAGTCCCTCGGCGCCTGCGGCTCGCTGGTGATCGGCCGGGCGATGGTCCGCGACGTCTCGACCCGCGAGGACGCCGCCCGGAAGCTCGCGATCCTCACCACCGCGATGACGCTCACGCCCGCGCTGGCCCCGGCGATCGGCGGCGTGGTGAACGAGGCCTTCGGCTGGCGCGCGGTGTTCGTGGTGCTGGCCGGCCTCGTCGCCGTGCTGGGCGCGCTCGTGGTCTTCACCCTGCCCGAGACCAACCGCCACAAGGTGGCGTTGCCGGGCTTCGTCGCCGTCCTGTCCGGCTACCTGCGGCTGGTGCGGGTCCCGGTGTTCCGGGCCTACTTGGTGGCGGGGGCCTGCGGCGGCACCAGCCTGTACGCGTTCCTGGCGGTGGCGCCGTTCCTCCTCGTGGACCGGCTCGGGCGCTCCTCGCAGGAGGTGGGCTTCGACTGCCTGATCGTCGTGTTCGGCATGGTCGGCGGCGCCGTCCTGGCGAGCCGGCTCGCCGCCCGGGTGCCGATCCGCAAGGCGGCGCGGAGCGGCAACCTCCTCTGCATCGGGGCGGCGCTGTCGCTGCTGGTCGTGGACCGCACCGGCATGCTCGGCGTGGTCAGCCTGATCGTGCCGCTCTTCGTCTACGCGGTGGGCGTCGGTCTGCTCAGCCCCAACGCGGTGGCGGGGCTGATGAACGTCGACCCGCACGCCGCCGGGTCGGCCTCCAGCCTCTACGGCTTTACCCAGATGACGTTCGGGGCGCTGTTCACGGCCGCCGCCTCCGCGTGGCCGGCGACCTCGGCGACGCCGGTGGCGCTGGCGCTGCTCGCGGCCGGGCTGATCGCCGCGCTGGCGCTCCGGCGGGCCTGAACCGGGTTTCGAACGGTCGAGCGCCGGCCCTGGAGGCGCTCGCTGCTCGGCGGAGCCGTCGGCCCTCTCCGTCATCGCGAGCGCAGCGAAGCGACCCAGGGTCAGCGCGCCCTCCGTAAGTGTGGCGCTACTGGATTGCTTCGCTTCGCTCGCAATGACGGCGGCTGCGTGTGGGTTGCGCTGAGCCATTCACGCGCATGCAGAAGACCAGCCCGGTGCGGATCGAAATCACCGTCGGAGAGCTGAGGCACGCCCGTCGGGCCCCGTTTCAGGTCCTGACCGCCTCGATCGGGCCCGTCACGCCCGCACGGAACTCCTCGGCCAGTTCCAGCCACAGCAGGCGCGCCGGGTCGACCGGCCCCGGCAGGCTCAGGCGCCCGGGCGGAACCGGCGTGAACCCGAAGCGGGCGTAGTAGGGCGCGTCGCCGACGAGGATCACCAGACCGTCGCCCGCCCGCCGCGCCCCCTCGATCGCCGCGCGGGTCAGGGTGCCGCCGATGCCGCGGCCCTCGAAGCTCGGATCGACCGCCAGGGGGCCGAGCATCACGAAGGGCGTCGCCCCGGTCCGCACCGGTCCCATTCGGACCGAGCCGACGAGGAAGCTGCCGACCGAGGCGGTGATGCCGAGATCGATCCGCTCGGCCGCGCCCTCGCGGAGGCGGTACGCGGTGCGGGCGAAGCGGCCGGGGCCGAAGGCCCGGGCATGGAGGCGCTCGATGGCGGGGGCATCCTCCGGCCGCTCCGGCCGGATGACGAGGGACAGATCGGTCACGGGGTACTCGCGGGTCGGACGGGCGCCGCGTAGCAGCGCCGGGCCGGACCCGCAAACCGTCGCGCTACTCGGCGGCGGCCAGGGCGGGCCGCGCGCCGCCCTGCGTCAGCCTCAGGAAGCCCAGGGCCGCGAGCCAGATCACCGCGCCGCAGGCGGAGGCGGCGCCGAGGACCAGCGCGAAGCCGCCGCGGTCGTGCAGGAGGGCGATCGCCGGCACCACGAAGCCGCTCGCCGTGAAGCCGACGAAGTAGCGCACGCTGTAGGCGCGGGCCCGGTAGGCGGGCGGCACGTAGCGGGCGATCATCGCGTCGTTGATCACCACCTGCCCGTAGATCGCCGTCATGGCGAGGACGAGCCCGGCGAGCAGCGGCAGGCCGGTGGAGACGGCCGCGATCCCGAGCCCGAGCGGCTGCAGCACCGACAGGGCCACGAACAGGGACGGCAGGCTGTAGCGGTCGATCAGCCGGCCCATGGCGAGCTGCATCAGGGCGCCGAACAGGAAGACGCCGGTGGTGATCGAGCCGGTCAGCGCCAGGGGCAGCGCCTGCCCGACGCCCTCGTCGATCACCTTGGGCAGGCTGATCGTCGTCAGGTTGAAGGTCAGGCCGCCCGCGAAGATCGACAGGGCGAACATCGCCATGAGCGCCCACGGCCGGGTCACCGGGATCACGGCCGCGCCGCCGGCCTTCCGGCCCGCGGCGTCGCCGTCCCCCGGGACCAGGGCCACGAAGGCGGCCCCGCAGGCGAGGCAGACGAGGCCGGGAACGATGAAGGCCGCGCGCCAGCTGACCGCGGCGGCGAGCAGCGCGGTCAGGCCGGAGGCCGAGGCCGCGCCGAGATTGCCCCAGACGCCGTTGATGCCGAGATCGTGCCCGAGCCGGCGCGCATGGGTCACCAGCATGGCCGAGCCGACCGGGTGGTAGATCGCCGAGGCGAGCCCGAGGACGCAGAGCCAGAGGGCGAAGCCCAGCGGCGTCGAGGCGCTCGCGACACCCAGGCAGGACAGGCCGTAGCCGAAGAAGAACACCGCCAGCATGTTGCGCCGCCCGAACCGGTCGGCCAGCGAGCCCATCGGCAGCGAGCACAGGCCGAAGGCCACGAAGGCGCCGGTGGCGAGCCCGATCAGCTCGCCGTAGCCGAGCCCGGTCTGGGCCGCGATGGCGATGACCGCGGTCGGGTAGATCAGCAGCACGAAATGGTCGAGGGCGTGCGCGACGTTGACGAAGCGCAGGGTGCGGCGGGACAGCGTGTCCGAATCCATCGCGGCGTATCCTCCGGGACGGCATGCTGATAGCCTGACCCGATGGCGGTGTTGGGCCGGATATGTACGCGAACGGGCCAATCTCGACGGAGGCGCGCGGCGCCGCGGGGCGGTCGACCGAGGCGGCCGACTATCAGGACGTGCCCCGCCCGGTCGCGGTGATGCCCAAGACCTACGCGGCCGGGATGCACCTCGCACGGCACTTCCATCCCCGCGCGCAGCTGCTCTACGCCACGTCCGGGCTGATGATGGCGTTCGCGGAGGACGGCACCTGGGTGGTTCCCGAGGGGCACGCCCTCTGGATCCCGCCGCTTCTGCCGCACGCGGTCGCGACCCACGGGGCTGTCGCGATGTGCTCCGCCTATCTCGATCCCGCCGCGGTCCGGTCCTTCCCGGCGAGTTGCCGGGTGATCGCGGTGTCGCGGCTCCTCGCCGCCGCGCTCACCGCCCTGGCGGAGGAGCCGGTGCTCTACGCGGAGGCGGGTCGCGGCGGCCACCTCGCCGCCCTCGTGCTCGACGAGATCGGCCGGGCCCCCGCGACGCCGCTCGCTCTGCCGCTCCCCCGCGACCCGCGCCTGCGCCGCGTCTGCCTCGCGCTGATCGAGGATCCGGCCTCGGAGGCCGATCTCGACGCCTGGGCCGACCGTGCCGGCGCGAGTCGGCGCACGCTCACGCGCGGGTTCCGCGCGGAGACCGGTCTCAGCTTCGGCGACTGGCGGGCGAGAGCCCGCGTGATCCGGGCGCTGGCGCTGGCGGCCGAGGGGCGGCCGCCGCGGGCGGTCGCGGCGGCCGTGGGCTACCGGAGCGCGCAGGCGCTGCGCACGACCGTGGCGCGGGTGCTCGGCGCCGCGCGTCCGCTCCGCGGCGGGTCGGCGTGAGCGCCGCTTAGGCTGCCTGCCGGGGCTCCTCGAAGAGCTCGTCGGCCGGGCCGAAGAACTCGAACTTCACCCGCTCGGCCGGGACGCCGCGGCGCAGCAGGCCGGTGGCGAGATCCCGCAGGAACGGCTTGGGACCGCACAGGTAGTAGGTCGCGCGGTCGTGCGGCGTGTGCTCCGCGAGCCAGTCCGCCGTGATCAGGCCCTGGACGTCGTAGTGCTCACCCGGCCGGTCCGCGGCTTCGGGCTCCGCGTAGAACGTCACGAGCGTCGCGGCGCGGGCCCGCGCCGCGAGCGCCCGGGCGTGGTCGCGCAGGGCGTGGACGCGGCCGAACAGGGCGCCGTGGACGTACCAGGTCGGCCGGTCCGGGCTGTCCGCCGCGATGGTCTCGAGCATGCTGATCATCGGGGTCAGCCCGACGCCGCCGCTGACCAGCACCACGGGCGCGTCACTTTCGGTGTCGAGGCTGAAGTCGCCCGCCGGTGCGGCGACCTTCAGCACGGTGCCGGGCCGCGCGTGGTCGTGCAGCCAGTTCGAGGCGATCCCGGCCGGACGGCCCGGCGCCGCCTCGCGCTTGACGGTGATGCGGTAGGCCCGGTCGCTCGGCGCGCAGGACACCGAGTAGTTCCGCTTCAGCACACCGCGGCCCGGCAGGTCCAGGAGGAAGCCGAGATACTGGCCCGGCCGATGCCGCAGCACCGGGCCACCGTCGGCCGGCACGAGGACGAAGGAGCGGATCGTCTCGCTCTCTTGGGTCACGCTGTCGACCACGAAGTCGCGCCAGCCGTTCCAGCCGCCCGGCTTGGAGGCATGGTCGCGGTAGATCGCGGCCTCCCGGCCGATCAGCAGTTCCGCCAGGAACCAGTAGGCCTCCCCCCAGGCCGTGGCGATCTCCGGCGTGGCGGCCTCGCCGAGGACATCCCCGATCGCGCCGAGGAGGGCGTCGGCCACGTGCGGGTAGTGCTCCGGCAGGATGTTCAGGGCGACGTGCTTCTGCGCGATGCGCTCGACCGCGCCCGCCAGGACGCCGAGATTGTCGATGTTGCGGGCGTAGGCGAGCACGGCCTGGGCCAGGGCCTTCGGCTGAGAGCCGGTCTCGCCGTGATGGGACTGGTTGAAGAGGTCGCGGATCTCGGCGTTCTCGAAGAGGCGCTCGTACATGCGCTTCGTGATGGTGAGGCCGTGGGCCTCCAGGGCCGGCACGGTGGCCTTGATGAGAGCGACGGTGGCGGGGGAGAGGGGCGCGGGCATGGCACAGCTCAAAAGGTGCATACGACATGCTTCTTTTAGCGCCCCCTCGAAAAGATGCAAGTGAAATACATCTTATAGGGACGATGCCTGTTCGCCTGCCAGCGGTGGCGCCGGTCCGCAGCTGCGCGTACGGACTCGAACCGCGGCGGACATCGCATCGCCCCACGGCAGGGATCGTCTTCTGGAGTTGAGATGCGCCTGACCCGCTACACGGATTACGCGTTGCGCACGCTGATCTACGTCGGGCTCCACGAGCCCGAGCAGAGTTCGATCGCCGGGATCGCGCGCGCCTACGGCATCTCGGAGAACCACCTGACCAAGGTGGTCCACCAGCTGGGTCGGCTCGGCCTGATCCGGACGACCCGCGGCCGGGGCGGCGGCCTTCGGCTGGCGAAGCCGCCGGAGGAGATCGTCGTCGGTGCGGTGGTGCGCCAGACCGAGGACGACCTGGCGCTGGTCGAGTGTTTCGGCGGCGGCGCCTGCGCCATCACGGCCCCGTGCCGGCTCCGGCGGGTGCTGGGCGAGGCCCTGGCGGCGTTCCTCGCCGTCCTCGACCGCTACACCCTGGCGGACCTCCTCGGCGCGCCGGACGGCGACGCCATCGCGGCGCTGCTGGGCCTGGCCGGCCCCCCGCGCGACGAGCCGCCGGTGCCGGCCGGCGCCGCGAGCCTCCCGGAGGCCTGAGGATCCGCGCGCCGCGCGGTCAGGTCGCCCGCGCCGAGAAATCGATCCGCGGGTCGATCCAGACGTAGATCAGGTCGGACAGCAGGTTCACCGCGAGCCCGAGCAGCGAGAAGATGTAGAGCGTTGCGAATACCACCGGATAGTCGCGCCCGACGATCGCCCGGAACGACAGCTCGCCCAGGCCGTCGAGGGAGAAGATCGTCTCGATGAGCAGCGAGCCGGTGAAGAAGGCCGAGATGAAGGCGCCCGGAAAGCCCGCGATCACGATCAGCATCGCGTTGCGGAACACGTGCCCGTAGAGCACGCGCCGCTCGGAGAGCCCCTTCATCCGCGCGGTCAGCACGTACTGCTTGCGGATCTCGTCGAGGAACGAGTTCTTGGTCAGCAGGGTCGAGGTGGCGAAGGCGCCTATCACCAGGGCGGTCAGCGGCAGCACCATGTGCCACGCGTAATCGGTCACCTTGTGCCAGGGCGAGAAGCTCTCCCAACCCTCGCTGGTCAGGCCGCGCAGCGGGAACCACTGGTAGAACGAGCCGCCGGCGAACAGGATGATGAGCATCAGCCCGAACATGAAGCCCGGGATCGCGTAGCCGATGATCACCACGAAGGAGGTCGCGCGGTCGAAGCGCGTGCCGTCCGCCACGGCCTTGCGGATGCCGAGCGGGATCGAGATCGCGTAGGACAGCAGCGTCATCCACAGGCCCAGCGAGATCGAGACCGGCAGCCGCTCCTTGATCAGCTGGATGACCGTGACGTCGCGGAAGTAGCTGCGGCCGAAATCGAACCGGACGTAGTCCCAGAGCATCTTGGCGAAGCGCTCGGGCGCCGGCTTGTCGAAGCCGAACTGCTTCTCGAGCTTGGCGATGAATTCCGGGCTCAACCCCTGGGCGCCGCGGTAGCGGGAGCTGGCGTCGCCGCCGCCGCCCGATGGCCGGCTGGCGCCGCCGAGGTCGCCCGAGCCGCCGGTGACGCGGGACATGGCCCCGTCGCGCTGGCCCTGGAGCTGCGACAGCACCCGCTCCACCGGTCCGCCGGGGGCGAATTGCACGATGGTGAAGGTGATCAGCATGATCCCGAACAGGGTCGGGATCATCAGGCCGATGCGGCGCAGGATGTAGGCGAGCATGGCGTCAGTCCCGCCCGATCCGCTTGGCCTTGTCGGCGTCGAACCACCACGTCCCGGGGGCGCCTAGGTCGTATTTCGGCGGGGTCGCCGGGCGGCCGTACACGTCCCAGAGGGCGAGGCGATGGGTCGAGGCGTACCACATCGGCACCCAGTAGCGCCCGGCCCGCAGGACCCGGTCCAGCGCCCGGCAGGCGGTGGTCAGGTCCGCCCGCGACGTCGCGTCGGCGACGGCGGTGAGCAGCGCGTCGATCGCCGGGCTCGCGATCCCCGACAGGTTGTTGGAGCCCGCGGTCCCGGCGGAGCGGGACCCGTAGGTCTCGCGCAGCTCCGCGCCGGGGGTGAGCCCGCTGCTGTAGCGGCGCGGTGTGACGTCGAAGTCGAAATCCTTCAGCCGCGCCTGGTACTGAGAAGGGTCGACCGTGCGCAGGCTCGCCTTGATGCCGAGCAGCCCCAGGTTGCGGATGAAGGGCTGCGTGACCGCCTGGAAGACCGGATCCTCGTCGAGGAACTCGAGGGTCAGGGGCTGGCCGCCGGGCAGCAGCAGGTTGCCGCCCTGGCGGGTGCAGCCGGCCTCCCGCAGGAGCGCGTCGGCGCGCTTCAGCAGCGCCCGGTCCTGGCCGGACCCGTCGGAGACCGGCGGCGCCCAGGCCTCGCCGAACACCTCGGGCGGCAAGTCCTTGAGCGGCTCCAGCAGGGCGAGCTCCTCGGCCGAGGGCTTGCCGGTCGCCTTGAGGTCGGAATTCTCGAAGAACGAGGCCGTGCGCGCGTAGGCGCCGTACATCAGGTTGCGGTTCGACCACTCGAAATCGAAGCACAGGCCGATCGCCTCGCGCACCCGCGGGTCGCGGAACGCCGCGCGCCGGGTGTTGATCCACCAGCCCTGCGTGCCGCTCGGCCGCGCGTCCGGCACCGTCTCGCGGACGACGCGGCCCTCGGTCATCGCCGGGAAGTCGTAGCCGGTCGCCCAGACCCGGGCGGTGAACTCCTCGCGGAACGTGAAGGCACCGCTCTTGAACGCCTCGAAGGCCACGGTGCGGTCGCGGAAATACTCGTAGCGGATCGCGTCGAAGTTGTTCTGGCCGACATTCACCGGCAGCTCGGCGGCCCAGTAATCCGGGACGCGCTCCAGGCCGATGGACCGGCCCGGATCGACGGTGCCGACCCGGTAGGGACCGGAGCCGAGCGGCGCCTCCAAGGTCGAGGCCTCGAAGTCCCGGCCGGCGTAGTAGGCGGCGGAGAAGAGCGGCAGCTGCGCGACGAACAGCGGCAGGTCCCGGGCGCGGCCCGGCTCGAAGGTCACCACGAGCCGCCCGTCGCCCTCGGCCCGGGCGTCGGTCATGGGCCGGATCACCTCGGCGATCTCGGGGTGGCCCTTGTCGCGCAGGAGCTTGAGGCTGAAGGCCGCGTCCCGCGCGGTCAGCGGCGAGCCGTCGTGGAACCGCGCCTGCGGGCGCAGCGCGAAGGTGTAGGTCAGGCCGTCCGGGCTGACCGTGACGGCGCGCGCCGCCAGCCCGTAGAGGGCGTCCGGCTCGTCGAGGGCGCGGACCATCAGGCTGTCGAAGGTCAGAGGCATGCCGGCGGCCCCGTCGCCGCGCAGCACGTAGATGTTGAGCGTGTTGAAGGTGTTGAGCGACTGATTGCCGGTCGTCGCGGCGAGCTGCGCCGAGAAGCGCCCGCCGCGGGGCGCCATCGGGTTCACGTAGTCGAAATGCGCGAAGTCCGGGCCGTATTTGAGCTCGCCGAAGCTGGACAGGCCGTGGCGCTCCTGCGCGTCGGCCGCCCGGGCGGGGCGCCACGGCGGCATCGCCGCGAGCGCGCCGGCCCCGAGGACCAGCCCGCGCCGGGTCGGCATCCCGGGCGCCCCCGTCAACGGGGCGCCCCGGTCTTGGCCGCGAGCGTCTCGTCGTACCACCACGTCGTCGGGAAGCCGGAGCTGGCGTAGAGCGGCAGGATCGCCGGGTGGCCGAACCGGTTCCAGCGCAGTGTCCGCTGCTGGTCGGAGGACCATTGCGGGACGACGTAGTCGTGGGCGAGGAGCACCCGGTCCAGGGCCCGGGTCGCCGCGATCACGGTGTGCCGGTCCTTGGCGAAGATCACCGTCTCGATCAGGGCGTCGATGCCGGGATCCTTGATCCCGATCAGGTTGCGCGAGCCGGGCTTGTCGGCCGCGGCCGAGCCCCAGTACTCGCGCTGCTCGTTGCCGGGCGAGAGCGACTCGCCCCACGACGCCGTAGTGACGTCGAAGTCGAAGTTGCGGATGCGGTTCTGATACTGCGCCTGGTCGATGACCCGCAGGGTGGCGTCGATGCCGATCAGCTTCAGCTGCGCCGAGAACGGCAGGATGACCCGCTCGAAGGTGTTCTGGAACTCCACGAACTCGACGGTCAGCGGCTCGCCGGTCGCCTTGCTGACCATCTTGCCGCCGCGCAGCTCGTAGCCGGCCTCGCGCAGCAGGCCGACGGCCTCGCGGAGGTTCCTGCGCACCGCCTCGGGGCCGTCGTTGACCGGGTTGGCGTAGGGGGTGGTGAAGACCGAGGCCGGGACCTTGTCCCTGACGCTCTCGAGGATCGCCTTCTCCTCGCCCTCCGGCAGGCCCGATGACGCCAGCTCCGAGCCGAAGAAGTAGGAGTTGATTCGCTTGTACAGGCCGTAGAACAGCGCCTTGTTCATCTCCTCGTAGTTCATCGCGAGGTTGAACGCCCGGCGGACGCGCGGGTCCCTGAACTTGTCCCGGCGCGTGTTGAAGGCGAAGGCCTGCATGATGCCCATGCCGCGCTCGGGGAACGCCTCCTTGATCAGCCGGCCCTCCTTCACGGCCGGGAAATCCTCGTAGGCGGTCGCCCAATTGCGGGCGATGTTCTCGACGCGGAAATCGTAGAGGTCGCCCTTCAGCGCCTCGACCAGCACGGTGCCGTCGCGGAAATACTCGTAGCGCTCGGTGTCGAAGTTATAGCGACCGGCATTCACCGGCAGGTCCTTGCCCCAGTAATCGGGCACGCGGGTGTAGGTGGTGGTGCGGCCCGGCTCGAACTTCGCGAGGCGGTAGGGGCCCGAGCCCAGCGGCGGCTCCAGGGTCGTCTCGGTGACGCTGCGCGCCTTGCCGTTGGAATCCGTGGCGGTCCACCAGTGCTTGGGCAGGACGCGGAGCTGCCCGATCACCTGCGGCAGCTCGCGGTTGCCGGTCTCGGTGAAGGTGAAGGTCACCTCGCGCGGCCCGGTCACCTCGGCCTTGGCCACGGTCTGGTAGTAGGCGGCGTAGAACGGGCTGTTGGCCTTCAGCACGTCGAAGGACCAGACCACATCCTCGGGCGTGATCGGCTTGCCGTCGTGCCAGCGGGCGTTCTCGCGCAGCCGGTACGAGACCGAGCCGAGATCGGGGGCGATCCGCACCGCCTCGGCGAGCAGGCCGTAGGAGGTGAACGGCTCGTCCGACGACTCGGTCATCAGCGGATCGTAGATCTGCTGGATGCCGTTCTCGAGGTCGCCCTTCAGGCCGGCGACGACGATGTTGAAATTGTCGAACCCGCCCTGGGCCCCGAACCGGACCATGCCGCCCTTGGGGGCTGCCGGGTCGGCGTAGTCGAAATGCTTGAAGTCCGGGCCGTATTTCGGCTGGCCCATCAGCGTGATCGCGTGGGTCCACTGGCCGTTGGCGGCCGGCAGGGTGGCCGGCACGGCAGGCGGCGTCGACGGCATCGCGGCCGGTTCCTGCGCACGGGCCGGGGCGAGCTGGAGGCAGGCGACGAGGAGTGTCGCGGCGAGGAGGCGTCCAGTCACGGTCTGCGCTGTCACGGGCAGGCTGTCTCCGTTGGTTCGAGCCCGCGCCGGACGCGGACTCTCTCGACATGTAAGGGGTCATAGGACGCGGACCGCCGCCCGTCGACCATGCGGGAGCGCACAGGGCCGCACGGGTCCGAAGGCGCGCCCAGCCGCAAGTCCGCGTCAAACCGCCCGCCCCCGCCGACCCTCGACCAGCCACATGGCGAGCAGGGCGGCCGCCAGCGCTGCGAGCGCCGCGAGGCCGAGCGCCAGCGGGTAGACCTCGACGCCGCGGATGTTGGCGCTGTCGCTCGGCCGGAAGCCGATCCAGTCGCTGCCGGCGAGGCGGCCGCCGCGCACCAGCGCGAGGCGCGGCACCTGGATGCCGCCCGACTCGGCGACCCGGCGGACCGAGCCGCCCGACCCGTCGGCCGCGGCCTTCAGGCGCTCGGTGTCGCTAAACACGTCGGCGAGCTCGCGCGGGTTGGCCGGCCCGACGCTGACGAAGGCAACGAGGTTGCCCGACCGCAGGGTGTGCAGGCCCAGGGTCTCCGCGTCGAAGGTCGCGGTGAACAGGCCGGGCTCCTGGGACTTGAGCGTCAGCGTCGTCACCTTGCCGGTCGGGCCCGTGACGGTGACCGGCTCGGCCTGGTCCGCCATCGTCTGGCGCTCGACCCGCACCTCGCGGCCGCGCCCGGTGGTCTGGGCGCGCAGCGCCTCCTCCTCCAGGGCCGGCTCCTTCATCAGCCAGTGGCCGAGGCGGCGCAGCAGGTCGAGATAGGGGCCGCCCTCCTGGTAGCCCCGCGCCCAGAGCCAGGCGTGGTCGGACAGGAGCAGGGCGACGCGGCCCTTGTCCTCGCGCGACAGCGCGAGCAGCGGCAGACCCTCGGCCCCCGACAGGATCGGCTGGATCCCCGGCCGGGTGCGGGCCTCGACGATGCGCAGCCAGTCGCCCCAGGCGGGCGGGTTCGCGTCCGAGCCCGGCAGGGCGCGGGTCACCGGGTGGCGCTGGCCGACCTGCGTCGGCGTCGCCTTGTAGGGCTTCTCGACGACCCGGCCGTCGGGGTCGCCGGGCAGGATGCCGGCGAGCCGCGTGCGGGCGAGGCTGGCCGGTCCGGCGAATTCGGGGCCGGCGGCGATCAGCAGGGCGCCGCCCTCGCGGACGTAGCGGACGATGTTGTCGAAATAGGCCTGCGGCAGCACGCTCTGATTGGCGTAGCGGTCGAAGATGATCAGGTCGAAGTCCTTGATCTTCTGGACGAACAGCTCGCGCGTCGGGAAGGCGATCAGGGAGAGTTCCGAGATCGGCGTGCCGTCCTGCTTCTCCGGCGGCCGCAGGATGGTGAAGTGGACGAGGTCGACGTTGGCGTCCGACTTCAGGAGGTTGCGCCAGGTGCGCTCGCCCTGGTGCGGCTCGCCGGAGACGAGCAGCACCCGGAGCTTCTCGCGGATGCCCTCGATCGGCAGGACTGCCCGGTTGTTGACCGTGGTGAGCTCGCCCGGCAGCGGCTCGACCTCGATCTCCACCACGTTCGGGCCGCCGTGCTCGATGCGCAGGTTCAGGGAGAACGGCTTGTCGGTGGCGACGTCCCGCCGGCCGATCTCCTCACCGTCGCGGCGCACGGTGACGACCGCGTGGCCGGTCCCGCCGCGCTCCATGACCTCGGCGCGGATCGTCAGGTCCTTGCCGACGATGCCGAAGCGCGGCGCCTCCAGGAGCTTGATCTGCCGGTCGCGCTCGTCCGGGTGACCGGTGACGAGGACGTGGAGCGGCGCCTTGATGCCGAGCTGGGCCAGCGAGGACGGGATGTCGTGCACCACGCCGTCGGTGAGCATCACGATCCCGGCGAGGCGCTCCGGCGGGACGTCGGCCAGCGCCTGGCTCAGGGCCGTGAACAGCTTGGTGCCGTCGTCGCCGTCCTTGGAATCCGGCACGTCGATGAAGCGCGGCTCGATGTCGGTGAGCGCGCCGAACCGGCGCTGGAGCTCGGCGCGGACCGCGTCGGTCATCTGCGGCCGATCGCCGAGCTGCTGGGACCCGGACCGGTCGACCACGATGGCGGCCACGTCCTTCACGGGCTCCCGGTCCTCGCGCACCAGCGCCGGGTTGGTGAGCGCCGCCAGAACCAGGGCGAGGACGAGGACGCGCAGCAGCGCGGTGCGGCCCCGGGCCAGGACGGCGAACACCGCCAGGACGGCGACGATCGCGCCGAGGACGGCGATGGCCGGCCAGGGCAGGAGGGGCGTGAAGCTGAGGCTCAGCATGGGGCGGAGCGCTCCGAATCCGTGAGGCTGCGCCGCGCTTCGTTCCGGGCACCGCCACGCTCACGCGGCGGCGCGGGCAGGCGCGACGGGCTCCCTCTCCCGCGCGGGAGAGGGCTGGGGTAAGGGTCGGGAAGGTTCAGGCTCGAGCACGCCGTCGATGTGCCGGCAGGGAGCGCCGCGTCCGGGGAGATCTGACCCCTCACCGTGTCCCTCTCCCGCACGGGAGAGGGGACCCGCGCCCCGTCCTGCCGACGCGGCGCCGCGCGCGCGCTTCGAATCTGCAGGCATGCAGAGGAGGGAGGGAAGGCGGCCGCGCGCCGTGTGTCCGAACCCATCACTGCCCCAGCCGCTCCAGCAGCGCGGGCACGTGGACCTGGTCCGCCTTGTAGTTCCCGGTGAGCGTGTACATCACGATGTTCACGCCGCCCCGGAACGCCATCTCGCGCTGGCGCTGGTCGCCGCCCACGACCGGGTAGAGCGGCTCGCCCCGGCGCCCCACCGCCCAGGCGGCGGCGAGGTCGTTGCCGGTGATGATGATCGGGCTCACGCCGTCGCCGGCGCGGGCCGGGCGGCGCTCGGCGCCCTCGGCGGCGGGCGGCAGCGCCTCCACCCAGGTCTGGCCCGTGGCGTAGCGGCCGGGGAAGCTGTCCACGAGGTAGAAGGCCTTGGTCAGCACGTGGTCGAGGGGCACCGGCTCCAGTTCCGGCACCTCGAGCGTCGCCAGCATCTTCCGGAGATAGGCTCCTTCCGGGGTGGGCGGCCCGCCCGGCCGCGCGGTGAGCGCGTCGCGGGTGTCGAACAGGACCGTGCCACCGTTGCGCATGAACGCGTCGATCTTGCGGATCGCGACGTCCGAGGGCTGTGGCCGGTTCGGGGCGATCGGCCAGTAGATCAGCGGGTAGAAGGCCAGTTCGTCCTTCGCCGGATCGATCCCGGCCGGCTCGCCCGGCTCCAGCGCGGTGCGCGCGGCCAGCATCTGGGTCAGGCCGGTGAGGCCGGTGCGGCTCGCCTCGTCGACGGCGGCGTCGCCCGTGATCACGTAGGCGAGGCGCGTGACCAGCGCCGACTCGATGCCGTTCGGCCGGTTGGCCGGCGGCTCCTCCGCGCGGACCGGGCGCGCCGGCAGGGCGGCGAGCAGGACGAGGCCGGCGAGGGCCAGCACGGCCGGCCGGCCGCGCAGGCGGGCCGCCAGACCGCCGCGGCGCAGGAAGCCGCCGAGCCACAGCCCCGCCAGGGTGTCGAGCGCCAGCAGCAGCAGCGCCAGGGTGAACAGGCTCGGCCGCAGGTCCAGGGTCTCGGCGCCGGCGAGGGACCCGAACCGGGCGCCCTCGAGCGCGGCGGTGTCGAGGGGCTTCAGCCGGTCATCCGGTTTCAGGGCGTTCACGCTGATGCCTCCGTCCGGCGGGCCGTAGAAGCCCGGCGGATGTTCGAGGTTCGCCCGGTCGGCGTAGTCGGCCGACACCGCGGTGGCCGAGGCCGGCGGCGATCCCAGCGCGCCGAAGCCATCGAGGGTCACCCGCGGCGCGAGCACCGGGGCGGCGGCCCGCGTCGCGTCCCCCTGGACCGGCGCCGCGGCGCCGGCCAGCGCCACGACGCGCCGGAGCATGTCGATGAACAGGCCGGAGAGCGGCAGGTTCGACCACGTCGTGTCGGCGGTCACGTGGAACAGCACGATCGTGCCCTGGCCGCGCTTCTGCGCGGTGACGATCGGCGTGCCGTCCTGGAGCGACGCCCAGGTCCGGTTCGGCAGGTCGCCGTCCGGCTCGGCCAGGATCTGGCGGCGCACGCCGATATCGGCCGGCGGCGTCAGGCCCGTGAAGGGGCTCTCGGGCGGGAACGGGGCCAGGGTCTTGGGGCTGTCCCAGGAGAGCGTGCCGCCGAGCGTCCGGCCGCCCCGCCGCAGCCGCACGGGCACGAGCGGATCGTTGCCGGCGGCGAGCCGCGGGCCGGCGAAGCGCAGCAGCATCCCGCCGTCCTTCACGAAGCTCTCGATCCGCGCGGTGGTCTTCTCGTCGAGCGCGCCGACATCGGCCAGCACGAGGACCGAGACCTGATTGTCGAGGAGCTGGTTGATCGAGTCCGCCGTGCCCTTGGCGCCCCGGGGCTCCTGCACGTCCGCGAAGGGCTGGAGCGCCCGCGACAGGTAGTAGGTCGGCGCCAGGAGCGGCTGCGCCTGGTCGAGGGTGCCGCCGAACACGAGCCCGACCCGGCGGCGCTTGCCGCGCTCGTCCTGCAGCACCACGGCGCCGGCCGAGCGCTCGCCCGCGATCTCCAGCCGGCTGATGCTGTTGCGCAGCTCCACCGGCATCTCGAAGGTCGCGTCCGCCTCGGTGGCGTCGGCCCCGAAGGCGAAGTCGCGCTCGGCGAGCGGCAGGCCCTTCTGGTCGAGCGCCCGGATCACGCCCGCGTCGCGCCCGTTCGGCGCCGCCCGCAGGACGTGGGTCACGAGCTTGCCGGCGTTCTCGGTGGCGGTCAGGGCGAGGGCCGGCGGCCTGTCGGCCCGCAGCACCGTCAGGGCCGCGCCCCTGTCGCCCGCGAGGTCGGCGAGCCCCTTGGCGAAGCGCGTGTCGCCCGCGCCGGCGACGCCGTCGCTGATCCAGACGAGGCCGGCGCCCCGGTTCTTGTCGAGGAAGGTCTCGATCGTCGCGAGATGCGCGTCGCGGGCGGGGAGGATTGGGCGCGGCGCGAGGGCGCGCAGGCGCTCCAGGGCGGCGGCCGGCGTCTTCGCCTCGAAGGCCGCGGGGGCGTCGGCGAGGCCGATCACCGCGACGGGCCGTCCGTCCCGGGCGGCGCCCTCCACCGCGTCGGTGGCGACGCGCAGGCGGTCGCGCCAGTCGTGGGCGGCGGGAAAGCCGTTGTCGAGGAGCACAAGGAGCGCGCTGCGGCCGCCCCCGGCTCCGACGCCCCCGGCGTTCCAGACCGGGCCGGCGACCGCGAGGATCAGGGCGGCGGCGATCAGGAGCCGGAGGATCAGCAACCAGGGCGGCGTGCGCGCCGGGGTCTGCCGCTGCGGGATCAGGTCGGCGACGAGCTTCAGCGGCGGGAAGTTGATCCGCCGCGGGCGCGGCGGGGTCACCCGCAGCAGGAACCACAGGGCCGGCAGGCCGATCAGGGCGGCGAGCGCCAGCGGCGCCGCGAAGGTCAGACCCAGCATGGCGGCCTCACTCGGTGCCGCGGGCGGCGATCAGCGTGGCGAGCCGCAGGGCCGCCTCGCTCGCCGGCCGGTCGGTGCGGTGGATCGTCAGCGTCCAACCCTGTCCGCGGGCGATGGACGCCAGCGCGGCCCGGTGCTCGGCGATCCGGGCCCGGTAGCGCGCGCCCCAGGCGTCGGCGTCGCCGATATCGAGACTGAGGCCGCCCTCGAGATCGTGCAGGACGGCCTGGCCGGTGAACGGGAAGGTCTCCTCGATCGGGTCCGCCACCATGAGGAGGTGGCCGCGGCTGCCGCGGCCGGCGAGGCTCTGCACGGAGGCCGCGATCCGGTCGGGCTCGGTCAGGAAGTCGCCGATCAGCACCACCTCGTCGAAGCGGGCGGGGCTGGCCCGGGGCGGCAGGTCCTGGGTGAGGCCGGCCGTGTCGGCCACGAGCGCCTGGGCCAGGCGCTCGACGATCCCGCGGGAGGCGCTCGCGCGGGTCAGGCCGAGCAGGCCCACCCGCTCGCCGCCCTCCACGAAAACGTCGGCCAGGGCGAGGCCCAGGATCAGCGCGCGCTCGATCTTCGGGGCCGAGGCGAGGTCCGACACGAAGCCCATCGAGGCCGAGCGGTCGATCCACAGCCAGATATTGTGGGCCGCCTCCCATTCGCGCTCTCGGACGTAGAGCCGGTCGTCCCGGGCCGAGCGGCGCCAGTCGACGCGGGCCGCGGCCTCGCCGGTGACGAAGGGGCGGAACTGCCAGAAGCTCTCGCCCGGCCCGGCGCGGCGGCGGCCGTGGAGGCCGTGGGCCAGCAGGCTCGACACGCGGCGCGCCTCCAGGACGAGGCGGGGCATCTTGTCGGAGAGGGCGGTCGCGCCCTCGCTCTCGCGCCGGCCGGGGGTGCGCCTGCCGGCGTCGAGGGCGTTCGTCGCGACCAAAGTCAGAGCTTCTCCGCGAGCTTGGCGATCAGGCCCTCGATGGTCTCGCCGTCGGCGCGGGCGGTGTAGCTCAGCGCCATCCGGTGCTTGAGCACCGGCTCGGCGAGCGCCTTCACGTCGGCCACCGACGGCGCGACCCGGCCCTCGATCAGCGCCCGGGCGCGGGCGGCGAGCGTCAGCGCCTGGCTGGCGCGGGGGCCGGGCCCCCAGAGGAGCTTGTCCTTCACGATGGCGTCGCCGCTGTCCGGCCGGGCGGCGCGCACGAGGTCGAGGATCGCCTCGACCACGGCCTCGCCCACCGGCAGCCGGCGCACGAGGCGCTGGGCGGTGAGCAGCTGCTCGGTGGACATCACGGCCCGCGGGCGCGCCTCGTCCACGCCGGTGGTCTCGATCAGGATCCGCCGCTCGGCGGCGCGGTCGGGGTAGCCGACGTCGATCTCCAGGAGGAAGCGGTCGAGCTGCGCCTCGGGCAGGGGATAGGTGCCCTCCTGCTCGATCGGATTCTGGGTCGCCAGCACGTGGAACGGCCGGGGCAGGTCGTGGCGGGCGCCCGCCACCGAGACGTGGCCCTCCTGCATGGCCTGCAGCAGCGCCGACTGCGTGCGCGGGCTCGCCCGGTTGATCTCGTCGGCCATCAGGAGCTGGGTGAAGACCGGCCCCTGCACGAACCGGAAGGCCCGGCGGCGCTCGGCGTCCTCCTCCAGGATCTCGGTGCCGAGGATGTCGGAGGGCATCAGGTCGGGCGTGAACTGCACGCGCCGCGCGTCGAGGCCCAGCACCGTGCCCAGCGTCTCGACCAGCTTGGTCTTGGCGAGGCCCGGCAGGCCGACCAGCAGGCCGTGGCCGCCGGCCAGGATGGTCACGAGTGCGAGATCGACCACTTTCTCCTGGCCGAAGATCACCCCGTGGATCGCCTCCCGCGCCGCGCCGACGTCGGCGAGGCAGCTCTCCGCCGTCGCCACGATGCCGTCGTCCAGGGTGGTGGCCGGGCTGATCCCCTGCGTCATGCCGATATCCATCTCCTGCCCGGGCCCCGCGGGACCCGCCGGCCAATCCCGCAAGTGTGAGGCTTCAGGTGCCGGGCTGGCAAGGTCGGGATCGCCGCACGCCCGTTCGCGGCCGCGTTGGCGGCGTCCGGCGCCCTCGCCGAGACCGGAGCCGCCCGCGATGGGTCGGACGCCGATCCCGCCCCGCTCTTGGCGTGGGCGACCCGGACCTTTAGGAAGGCGCCCAAGCCGGGGCGATCCTCACCCGCGACCGCCGGACCGGCCGAACCCTCTGATGTCTCTCGCGGATCGCGGCGTGGGCAGCTTTGCGGGCTTCCCGCGTATCCGGACCTGACCATGCGCCTTCGAGATGTGTTCGTCGTCGGATCGTCGGAGAAGGCCGGCCTCGCAGGCGCGGCGCAGTCCCTCGCGCGCCCGCTGACCCGGCGCCTCAAGGGCCGCCGCCGCACCGAACCCCGCCAGGCGGACCTCGTCCGCGCGGTCAAGGAATCCGGCCTGTTCGACCCGGCCTGGTACGCGAGGCGCTACCCCGACGTGGTCGGCGAGGGGATCGATCCGGCGGTGCACTACGCGGTCCACGGCGGGCGCGAGGGGCGCTGGCCGCACCCGCTCTTCCACGGCGACCTCTACCTCGACTCCGTCCCGGGCCTCCGGGCCGAGGGCACCAACCCGCTGCTCCACTACCTCGACCGCGGCGCCGCGGCAGGCATCCGCCCCAACCCGCTGTTCGACCCGGACTGGTACGCGACGCGCTACCTCGGCGGCGCGGAGCACCGCGCCCGGGCGTTCTCCGACTTCCTGTCGCGGGGCGACACCGACCCGTCGCCTCAGTTCGACACCGCCTGGTACCTGTCCCGCTACCCGGATGCCCGCGCGGCCGGCGGCAACGCCCTCAGCCACTTCTTCGAGACCGGCCGGAAGCAGGGCTACCTGCGCAACCCGGAGGAGTTCGCCGGCCTGTCGCGGCACGTCGACCTGATCCGGCGGTCGGGGCTCTTCGACGCCGCGTTCTACCGCGAGCGCTGCCCCGAGGCCGAGACCAGCGGGCTCGAGCCCCTGGAGCACTACGTGATGGCCGGCGGCTACCGCCGCTACGCGCCCCACCCGCTGTTCGATCCCGACTGGTACGCGGCCCAGTCCGCCGCGGTGCGGGCCGACAGCCTCAACCCGCTGGTCCATTACCTAGAGCACGGCGCCGCCGAGGGCCTCGACCCGGGGCCCTGGTTCGCCACGCGCTGGTACACCGAGACCTACCTTGAAGACGACGCGGCCGGGCAGAACCCGCTGGCGCATTTCCTCGCCGACGGCGGGCGCACGACGAGCCCGTCGCCGCGCTTCGACGCGCCCTGGTACCGCGCCCGCTACCCGAAGGTCGCAGCGCTGGGCCTCAACCCGCTGATCGACTACGTCACCACCGGCCTGGAGGCGGGCCGCCTGACCCGCCGCGTCCCCGGGGCCGCGGTGCCGGAAGCCTCCGACGCGCGCCTCTCCTGCCTGAAGCGCGAGCCCCGGCGGCACGGCCGCACGGCCCTGTTCATCACCCACTGCCCCGAGGGGCGGATCCGCGGCCACGTCGAGCCCTACCTCAAGGCCTTCGCGGAGAACGGGACCGACCTCGTCCTGATCATCGCCGCCGACCAGCACAAGAACGCCGTGCCGCAGGCGATCCTGGATCTCTGCGCCTCGGTCTACCTGCGCGAGAACAGCGGCTTCGACTTCGCCGCCTGGGCGCATGTCCTCCTGGAGGACACCGACCTCCTCGATTCCGAGACGCTCTACCTCGCCAATGACAGCCTCGTCGGGCCCCTCGACCGCGACGACTTCGCCGGCCTGCTCGCGAAGATCGACGCCTTCCCGGAGGCGGTGATCGGGCTGGCCGACAATTTCTACTACAGCCACCACCTCCAGAGCTTCTTCCTGGCCCTGAAGCGGCGCTGCCTGTCCTCGTACGCGTTCAACCACTTCCTCCTGTCGGTGGCGAACTGGCCGGACAAGAACGCGGTCATCACCGAGTACGAGCTGACCTTCTCGCAGCGGATGCGGGCGGCCGGGCTCGGCATGCGCAGCCTGTTCTCGGCCCAGAACAAGCACATGTCGCTGGTCAACGACCCGCGCAACAATCGCACCCTGTTCGACTGGGAGAACATGCTCAGCCAGGGCTTCCCGTTCGTGAAGCGCTCGCTGCTGGGCGAGCACGCCGCGATCGGCGGGGCGGCGGTGCGGGAGGCGATCGCCGAGCGCGGCTTCGACCTCGACCGGCTCGACGTGACCTACACGTATCCGGGGGCCAGGATCTGGGCTGACCTGCGCCGGCCCCGGGCGCCGGAGCGGCCGCAGCGCGTCGCCTACGTCTCGCCGATGAACTACGCCAACGGCCTCGGCGTCGCGGCCCGCAGCTACGCCCGCGCTCTGCATCGGACCCCCTTCGCGCTGAACGTCCACCCGATGGAGCGGCCGTTCCACGTCCACGCCCGGGTGGCGCCGGCGTGGCAGGCCCGGACCGTCTCGGGCCCCGCCGACGTCGCGCTGGTCCATTTCAACGGCGACAGCTGGCACTCGCTGATGAGCGACCGGCAGCGGGCGATCGCCGCCGAGGCGCGGCTGAAGATCGGGCTGTTCGTCTGGGAGACCTCGCACGTGCCCGGGGGCTGGCTGCCGACCGTCGACGGCCTCGACGCGATCTGGGCGCCCACGGAGTTCTGCGCGGCGATCTTCCGGCAGATCACCGACATCCCGGTCGACGTCGTGCCCTACGTGGTCGAGAACGAAGCCGGCGAGCCGGTGAGCGCCGCCGCCAAGGCGAACCTGCGCAAGGCCTTCGCGATCGACCCGTCCAGGCGGGTGATCCTCTACGCCTTTGACGGCTCCAGCTACCTCGCCCGCAAGAATCCGCACGCGCTGATCCGGGCCTTCCGGGCGGCGGGTCTCGGGCAGGCCGGCTGGCAGCTCGTGCTCAAGACCAAGCACGTGTTCGACCTGCCCGAGGAGGGCAAGAAGCTCCTCGACCTCGTGGGCACGTCCGGCGACGTCGTGGTGATCGACCAGCCGCTCTCTCAGAACGAGCTCGGCGCGCTGTTCGATCTCTGCGCGGTCTACGCGTCGTCGCACTCCTCGGAGGGCTTCGGCCTGACGATCGCCGAGGCGATGGAGATGGGCAAGGTCGTGGTCGCCACCGATTACGGCGGCTGCCGCGACTTCCTCGACGCCACCTGCGGCTTCCCCGTGAAGGCCGAGGTCACGGCCCTCGACCAGACCTACGGCCCGTACCTGCGCGGCGCCGAGTGGGGCCAGGTGGACGAGGCGGACCTCACCCGGGCCCTCAACGACGCGGCCCGGGCGGTGACCGGCGGCGACGCGGCCCGGATCGGCGCCGCCGCCCGGGCCCGCATCCGCGAGCGGCTATCCATCGGCGCGGTGGCGCGGGCCATGGAGGCGAGCCTGACCCGCCTCCTGGCCGCCGAACGGTCCTGAATCCCCGGAGACGCGACCCGTGTTGAAGAAGAAGCCGGTCCCGGCCCCGTCGGCCTCGTGGGGCACGCTCCCGTGGCCGGACGCGATCCTGCCGCTGCCCCTCGACCCGCAGCTCCGTCCCCTCGACGAGCGCCGGCTCGCCCAGGTCGCGGCCGGCCAGTTCCCCGCCTGCCGGGCGATCTTCGTCGCGCCCGCGGCCTCCGAGCTGCGCCCCGACCTCGCGGCGCACCTGACGCGCGCGCTGGCGGAGCGGCCCGATATCGGCATCTTCTACGGCGACGACGCCGTGGTGGACGGCGCCGGTCAGGTCCGCAGTGTCCACTGCAAGCCGGCCTTCAACCCGGCCCTCCTGATGGCCGACGACTATATCGGCTTCCCGCTGCTGATCCGCGTCTCGGCCCTGGCCGGCCTGAGCCCCGATTTCGGCCTGCGCCACGGCAGCGCCGCGTGGTTCCGCTTCCTGCTCGGCGCGATCTCCGCGGGGATCGGCATCGACCGGATCCCCCAGACCCTGATCGCCTCGCCGCTGGAGCGCCCGAAGGCGACGCGCACGGCGCGCGCCCACGCCCTCGATCGCTGGTTCGAGGCCTCCGGCATGCCGCTGCGCACCGCCCCGGGGCTGACCCCGGACACGCTGGAGATCCGCCGGAGCTTCGACGCGCGGCCGGCCGTGACCCTGGTCGTGCCGACCAACCAGAGCCGCCCGAAGGACGATCAGGGCCGCGCCGTCGAGGGCGCCAAGCCCCACGTGATCAACCTGCTCGACAGTCTCGGCCGCAGCACCTACCCGGCCGACCGGATCCGCGTGCTGATCGGCGACGACGTGGCCGACGACGCGATCTACCGCGGCCGCTCCGACCGCTTCACCGTGACCCGCCTGCTGACGACCCGGGCTCCGGGCGAGCGGTTCAACTACGCGGCCAAGATGAACACGCTCTGGCGCGCGGCCGAGACCGACCTCGTCATCCTGATGAACGACGACCTCGTCGTGCGCCGGCCCGGCTGGATCGAGGCGCTCCTGACCTTCGCGCTGGACCGCGGCGTCGGCGGCGCCGGCGGCCGGCTGCTGTTCCCCACGGGCAAGATCCAGCATGCCGGCATGACCGGCGGCATCTTCGACGTGTTCGCCCACCCCTGGTACAACCGGGACGCGGCGGAGCCGACCTACGGCGACTGGGCGCTGACGCAGCGCGACTGCTCGGCGGTGACCGGGGCGCTCTTCGCCACCCGCAAGGCGGTGCTCGAGGCGGTCAACGGCTTCGACGAGGGCTTCGCCCTCGACTTCAACGACGTCGACCTGTGCCTGAAAATGCGGCAGCTCGGCTACCGCATCGTCTACACGCCCTTCGCCGAGATGGCGCACCACGAGAGCGCCTCGCGGCAGACCAGCTTCGCGCCGGGCTCGCAGATCGCCCGCTTCCTGCGCCGCTGGGGCGACGTGATCGCGGAGGATCCGGCCTACAGCCCGCAGCTGCGCATCGACACCGACGTGGTCGCCCCGCGGGCCGACGCGACGCGCTGGATCGCGGAGCGCCGGGCGGACGCCGCCTGATCGGCCGGCGCGCCCGGGTTAAGCTAAACGCGCGAAGTTCGGCGCGGCGGCCTGGAACGGGGCAGTCCGAGCCTCTACCCATCGTGGCGGATGCGCGGACGGAACTGTCCGCGCCGGGGTGGGGAGCCCAACGTGAAGAAGCCGCTCACCGCCGCCGCCCTCCTCGTCGGCCTCGCCCTGGTCGGCCTCGCGGCGGAGATCCGGCTGCACGAGCGGGGTCGTCCCGTCGCCAGCACGGCGGTCCGGTCCGGCGGCGCCGCCTTCGCCCCGGCGCCGATCCCGGCGGACTGGGTCGTCTCCGGCGACCCCGTCACCGAGGTCGCGGAGGTCTCGCAGACCCATGACGGCAGCGCGCAGGTCTACCTGTGGCGCACCACGGCCAGCACGTTCCGCTGGACCCACCACGCTGACGAGATCATCACCATCCTCGACGGCGAGGTCTTCGTCACCGACGCCGACGGCAGCCGCCACCACCTGACGCCGGGCGACGTGGCGCATTTCCCGGTCGGGTCCGTCCAGCTCTGGGAGGTGCCGAGGACGCTGCTGAAATCGGCGATCCTCAAGCACCGCAGCCCGACCCTGGTCGAGGCGTCCCTGCGGTGGCTGCGCCGGGCGCGGGCGCTCGTCGCCGGCTGAGGCGCGGGCGCCGGCGGCGTCCGCCGCGGCGAGCCGACGAGGCGTAATCTAGGTTGAATCCCGCGATCCGGTGACACGGCTTGCTAAGGCTCGGCGCGGCATCATCGGCGCTCCGACGCCGCGAACCGACCCGATGCCCCCACCCCGCAACCTGCAGCTCGACGCCGCGCGCGGTCTCGCCGTGCTGCTGGTCCTCTCCGGCCACCTGCTGCAGCCCGTCTTCTACGGCCCGTCGGGGCCCGAGCCGGGGCCGGCCCTCGCGGTCTGGCGGGTCATATACGCCTTCCACATGCCGTTCTTCTTCCTGCTCTGCGGGATGGTCGACCGGATCAAGGGCGAGGCGAGTCTCGGCGAAGCCTGCCGCTCCGCGCTGCGGCTCGTGGCGGTGGCGCTGGCGTTCGGCACCCTCGCGCTGGTCCCCCAGGCCCTCGCCGGCACCCTGTCGCCCGGTGACGCGCTGCGCGCCGCGCTCTACGGCCGCGACTTCGGCCTGGGCGTGCTCTGGTTCCTGGTCGCCCTGGGGCTGGTGCGGGTGATCGACGCCGCGGCGCGCGCGGCGACCTTCCCGGGCGGCTACTGGATCGTTCTGGGCGGCGCCCTCGCCCTGTCGTGGACCTGCAGCGCGCGGGCGTTCCCGTACTGGCAGGTCCACGCGCTCGTGGGCGCCCTGCCGTTCTACGTCGCGGGCCTGCGGCTCGGGCCACGGGCGTTCGACGTGTCGGCGCTGCTCGGCGCCTGCGGCCTCGCGGTGCTCCTGCTCTGCGCGCCGCGGAACTTCGTCCACGTCGCGACCGGGCATTACGGCGACCCGGCGCTGTTCGTCGTGACGGCGGCGGCGGGCTCGGCGTTCGCGCTGGCGGTCGCCGGCCGGCTGCGCGGGCCGCCGCGCGCCGCGGCCGGCCTGCTGGGGCGGGCGAGCTTCGAGCTCTACATCGTCAGCGGCGTCTTCCTCCTCCTGGCGCCGCACTGGCCCGCCTGGGACCGGTGGGACGGCCTGGTGCTGCTCGCCGCAATCGGCCTGCCCCTGCACCTGATCGCGGCCCGCGGGCTGCGCGGGCCGATCCGGGCCGTCCGCGCGGCCGCCGACAGTGTTGTCGACAGCGCGGTCGACGGGCTCGCCGGCCGCCAGCGTCGCGCGCGGCCGGGCTTGTCCGGGGCGGATCCTTAAGACTTGTGCGGGACGATCCGCCAGCATTCCGGCCGCAAGACCTTCGATGACAGCGCCACACGCCAGGGGCCCCGATGTTCGCTGAGCGCCCGCGCGGCGGCGTCGGCGCGTGGCCCCTCATCGCCGCCACGCTGGTCGCCACGATCGTCTGGTTGGCGGTCGCCGGGCTGCACTTCGCCTGGGACAGCGCCCTCGTCACCCTCGCGGCCTGCGGCGGACTCGAGGCCCTTGCGCGGGTCTACCGCACGCGCCGCCCCGAGCCGCGCATCGCCGCGACGCTGAGCGCGCTGGCGCAGGTCATCGCCTTCAGCGCCTGCGCGGCCGCGCTGTCGTACACGGTCGCGAGCACCGGCGGCCCACTCTGGGATTCGACCTTCGACGCCTGGGACCGGCGGCTCGGACTGGACTGGCGCGCCTACCTGGCCTTTGTGGACGGCCATCCGCGGCTCGGGCTGGCGCTCTCGCTGGCCTACCGGAGCCTGATCCTGCAGACCATGCTGGCGGTCATCCTGCTGGGCTTCAGCGGTCGGCTGCGGGCCCTGCGGGACTTCGTCCTGGCCTTCGCCCTCGCCGGCACGGTGACGGTCCTGATCTCCGCGCTGACGCCGGCCCTGGCCAACTTCGTCTTCCTGGGCCTGTCCCCGGCGGACTTCCCCAACCTGCACCCGGCCGCGTCCTACGTCCACGTTGCGGACCTGACCGGCCTGCGCGACGGCACGCTCCGGACGATCTCCCTCGACCACGTCGAGGGCATCATCACGTTCCCGAGCTTCCACGCGGCGCTGGGGGCCCTCTACATCTGGGCCTTCTGGCACCTGCGCGCGGCCCGGATCCCGGCCTTCCTCGTCAACGTCCTCCTCATCGCCGCCACGCCGATCGACGGCGGCCACTACTTCGTCGACGTGATCGCCGGGCTGGTCATCGCCGTCCTGGCGATCTGCGCCGCGCGGGCGCTCGGGCGGCGGCGGGCCGCGGACGCGCTCCGCCCCGGAGCGCGCGAGGGCGGACCCGCGCCCGGGCGGGCCTGACGCGCGCGGCCCGCGGGCGCCTCAGAGCGCCTCAGAGCGCCTCGCCCCGCATCAGCCGGGGCCGCGAGTCGCGCGCGGCCGCGGCCTCGCCGATGAAGAAGCGCTTGAGCCCCGGCAGCCTGTCCACGATCCCGAGGCCGAGGTCGCGGGCGAGCCGCAGCGGCAGGGCGTCGTTCGAGAACAGCCGGTTCAGCCCGTCGGTCGCCGCCGCCATGGCGAAGCTGTCGAAGCGCCGGGCGCGCTCGTAGGCGCGCAGCACGTCGGGGCTGCCGGGGTCGAGGCCGAGGCGCAGCGCGCCGGTCACGGATTCGGCCAGCGCCGCGGCGTCCGCGAGCCCGAGGTTGAGGCCCTGGCCGGCGATCGGGTGGATCACGTGCGCCGCGTCGCCCAGCAGGGCGAGGCGCTCGGCGCGGAAGGCGCGGGCGATGCCGAAGGCGAGGGGGTGACGGCTGGGGCCGTGCTCCAGCGCGAGCGCGCCGAGATCCAGGGTGAACCGGCGCTCGATCTCGGCGAGCACCTCGTCGGGGCCGCCGGAGAGCAGGGCCTCGGCGTCGTCCGACCGCTCGGTCCAGACGATGGAGGAGCGGTGCCCTAGGGGGCCGCCGTCCCGCAGCGGCAGGATCGCGAACGGGCCCGCGGGCAGGAAGTGCTCGAAGGCGCGGCCTTCGTGCGGCCGGGCGTGGCCGATCGTCGCCACGATCCCGACCTGCGGGTAGGACCAGCCGACCCAGCCGATCCGCGCCGCCTCGCGCAGCCGCGAGCGCGCGCCGTCGGCGGCCACCAGCAGGTCGCCCCGCAGGGTCTCGCCGGTGGTGAGCGCCGCGCGGATCGCGGCCCCCTCCGGCACCGCGCGCACGACCCCGGCGGCGACGATCGCGACCCCCGCCGCCCGGCAGGCCTCCGCGAGGGCCGCGGCGAGCGGCTCGGCCTCGATCATGTGGGCGAAGGGCTCGCCGTCGTCGCGCTCCGCGTCCGCCTCGCTGCCGAAGGTCAGGAAGACCGGCCGCACCGGGTCGGCGAGGCGGCTGTCGCTGATCACCATCTCGCCGATCGGCTCGGCCGCTTCGGCGACCCGGGCCCACAGGCCGAGGCGCTCCAGCATCCGCCGCCCGCCCGCCGCGAGGGCGTAGGCGCGGCCGCGATGCCGGGCGGGGTCGGCGGCGCCCGGATCGATCACCGTCACGGCCAGCGCCGGACCGTGGGCCTGCTTCAGGGCGAGGGCCAGGGCGAGGCTGGGCAGGCCGCCGCCGGCGATCAGGAGGCTGCGGCTGCCGGGGCGAGGCGTCTCGGCCGTCATCGGGGCGGATCTCCTAGGGGTCCCGCGCGGGACGCGTGGATTGGTTCGTCCGAAAAGCCTATGTCGCACGCGGGCAACGAACGGAAACCCCGCGGGTCATGACCGACGCCAACACCGACGCGATGACGGACGCCGTCGCCGAGCTGATCGCCATCCTCGACCTGGAGCGCCTGGAGGTCGACCTGTTCCGCGGCCAGAACCCTAAGACAGGCTGGCGGCGCGTCTTCGGCGGGCAGGTGGTGGCGCAGGCCCTGGTCGCCGCGACCCGGACGGTGCCCGACGACCGTCCCGCCCACTCCCTCCACGCCTACTTCATGCTGCCCGGCGACCCGCGCACGCCCATCGTCTACGAGGTCGAGCGGATCCGGGACGGGCGGAGCTTCACGACCCGCCGGGTCAAGGCGATCCAGCACGGGCGCGCGATCTTCGCCACGACGATCTCCTACCAGGTCGTCGAGGAGGGGCTCACGCACCAGCCGGCGATGCCGGCGGTGGCCGGGCCCGAGGGGCTCCTCGACGGCAAGGCCCTGGCGGCGGCCGGCGGCACCGGGATGCCGGAGGCGATCGCCGCCTATTTCGGCCGCGAGCGGCCGATCGCGCTGCGGCCGGTCGACCTGAACCGCTACCTGCCCGCCGGCGCGGGCGGCCGGGCGCCGGACCCGATCTTCAATGTCTGGCTGCGCGCGGCCTCGGCGCTGCCGGACGATCCGGCACTCCACCGGGCCGTGCTGGCCTACGCGTCCGACATGACCCTCCTCGACGTCTCGCTGATCCCGCACGCGCGCTCGGTGTTCGACCCGACGATCCAGGCCGCGAGCCTCGACCACGCGCTCTGGTTCCACCGGCCCGTGAAGATCGACGACTGGCTGCTCTACGCCCAGGACAGCCCCGTCGCGGGCGGCGCCCGCGGCTTCGCCCGGGGCCAGATCTTCGACCGGGCCGGCAACCTCGTGGCGTCGGTGGCCCAGGAGGGTCTGATCCGCCCGACGCGGGATTAAAACGCGTTGCCGCGCGTGTGTTGCCGGCACGCAACGGGGCGAGATGCACGGAATTGGGCAGATTGCCTCGTCTTTGTGCGGCGGCGCGACCGGACCTGCCCGCGATCTGGCCGCGTCGGGCTAATCGATGGGCAAAATGGCGACCGGCGAAAATGTTCCCGGCCAAGCTTGTCTGGCATAGTCCTTGAATAGCGGCCTTCGACCGCGGGTCATCCCGAGCCTGCGGACGGTCCGGGTCGGCTCGTCCCGCAGGTCGGGTGACGGCAACGGTTCCCGAGGACTTCGAAGGGGGCGTCGCCCATGAAAATCGTGATGGCCATCATCAAGCCGTTCAAGCTCGAGGAGGTGCGCGACGCGCTCACCGGAATCGGCGTGCACGGCCTGACGGTGACGGAGGTGAAGGGTTATGGCCGCCAGAAGGGCCACACCGAGATCTACCGCGGCGCGGAGTACGCCGTCAGCTTCCTGCCGAAGCTGAAGATCGAGGTCGCCGTCGCCTCGGACCTGACGTCCAGCGTGATCGACGCCATCGCGGGGGCCGCGCGGACCGGCCAGATCGGCGACGGCAAGATCTTCGTGATGCCGCTGGAGAAGGCGGTGCGCATCCGGACCGGCGAGACCGACGCCGACGCCCTCTGATCCGCGGCCCGGTGCGCCCGGGCCCGCCGATCCCCAGACCTCCTGAAACACTACGGACTTGAGACCGGGAGCCACGTGCCCATGAAACTTCGTCATGCCCTCATGCTCGGCTTGGGAGGGGCGGCGATCGCCGCCCTCCTGATCGAGCCGTCCCTCGCGCAGACCCCGACACCGGAAGCCGCCTCGCCGCCGCCCTCGCCGATCCCCAACAAGGGCGACACGGCCTGGATGCTGATCTCGTCGGCCCTGGTGCTGATGATGAGCATCCCGGGCCTCGCGCTGTTCTACGGCGGCCTCGTGCGCACCAAGAACATGCTGTCGGTGCTGACCCAGGTGTTCGCGATCGTGTCGATCGTCGGCCTGCTCTGGGTGTTCTACGGCTACAGCCTCGCCTTCACCAGCGGCGGCGGCCTCAACGACTTCGTCGGCGGCCTCTCGAAGGCCTTCCTGAAGGGCGTCGACGCGAACTCGACGGTCGCGACCTTCTCGAACGGCGTCGTGATCCCGGAATACGCCTATCTGTGCTTCCAGATGACGTTCGCCATGATCACGCCCGCGCTGATCGTCGGCGCCTTCGCCGAGCGGATGAAGTTCTCCGCACTGGTGGTGTTCACGATCCTCTGGGTCACGATCATCTACTTCCCGATGGCCCACATGGTCTGGTACTGGGCCGGCCCGGACGCCGTCGGCAACGCCGCGAAGGCGCTGGCCGCCGCCACCGACGACGCCTCGAAGGCGACCGCCCAGGCGGCCCTCGACGCGGTCAACAAGGATGCCGGCTTCCTCTTCCAGAAGGGCGCCCTCGACTTCGCCGGCGGCACGGTCGTGCACATCAACGCGGGCATCGCCGGCTTCGTCGGCTGCCTGATCATGGGCAAGCGCATCGGCTACGGCCGCGACCTGCTCGCCCCGCACTCCCTGACCATGACGATGATCGGCGCCTCGCTGCTGTGGGTCGGCTGGTTCGGCTTCAATGCCGGCTCGAACCTCGAGTCCAACGGCACCGCCGCCCTCGCCATGCTCAACACCTTCGTGGCGACCTGCGGCGCCGCGGTGGCGTGGCTGTTCGCCGAGTGGGCCCTCAAGGGCAAGCCGTCCCTGCTCGGCATGCTGTCGGGCGCGGTCGCCGGCCTCGTCGCGGTCACCCCGGCCTCCGGCTTCGCCGGCCCGATGGGCTCGATCGTGCTCGGCCTCGTCGCCGGCGTGGTCTGCTTCGTGATGTGCTCCACCGTCAAGAACGCGCTCGGCTACGACGACTCGCTGGACGTCTTCGGCGTCCACTGCGTCGGCGGCATCCTGGGCGCGCTGGCGACCGGCATCCTGGTCGACCCGAACCTCGGCGGCGTCGGCATCCCCGACTACACCTCGAAGCCGGGCGAGCTCGCCGTCGGTGCCTACGACATGATGAGCCAGCTCATCGTCCAGGCGGAGGCGGTCGGCCTGACCCTGCTGTGGTCGGGCATCGGCTCGGCGATCCTCTACAAGCTCGTCGACGTGACGATCGGCCTGCGCGTCACGCAGGAGGAGGAGCGCGAGGGTCTCGACATCGCCGATCACGGCGAGCGCGCCTACAACTACTGAGACGGACGGCGCGGCCCCGCGGGGCCGCGTCTCCCGAACGAGAAAACCCCGGCTCCGCGAGGACCGGGGTTTTCTGTCGCGTCAGGCCGTCATCGCGAGCGCAGCGAAGCGGCCCAGGGCAACGCTGCGGCTGGACGTGGTGCGCTGCCCTGGATTGCTCCGCTCCGCTCGCAAGGACGATGTGGGGCGGCGATCGGGCATCGACCCCGAAGCATCTACGCCGCCCGCGTCAGCGCCGCCTTCTCCTCCGCGAAGGCCCAGTCGAGCCAGGGCGTCAGCGCTTCCAGATCCGAGGTCTCCACGGTGGCACCGCACCAGATCCGCAGGCCCGCCGGGGCGTCGCGGTAGGCGCCGATGTCGAGGGCGACGCCCTCGCGGTCGAGGCGCTCGACGATCCCCGCCGCGAAGGCCGAGACCGCCGCGTCGCCGCGGGCGAGCACGTCCGGATCGGCGATCACGAGGCAGACGCCCGTGTTCGAGTAGGTCGCGGGATCGGCGGCCAGCGGCGCGATCCAGGGCGTGCGCGCGACCCAGTCGTAAACGACCTTCGCGTTGGCGTCGGCCCGCGCGTGCAGCGCCTTCAGGCCGCCGATCCGCTCGGCCCAGTCCAGGGTGTCGAGGTAGTCCTCCACGGCCAGCATCGAGGGCGTGTTGATCGTGTCGCCCTTGAAGATGCCCTCGATCAGCTTCCCGTCCTTGGTGAGGCGGAAGATCTTCGGCAGGGGCCAGGACGGCGTGTGGCTCTCCAGCCGCGCCACGGCGCGGGGCGAGAGGATCAGCATGCCGTGCGCTGCCTCGCCGCCCATCACCTTCTGCCAGGAGAAGGTCACGACATCGAGCCTGTCCCAGGGCAGGGGTTGGGCGAAGGCCGCCGAGGTCGCGTCGCAGATCGTCAGGCCCTCGCGGTCGGCCGCGATCCAGTCGCCGTCCGGCACCTTCACGCCGGCCGCGGTGCCGTTCCAGGTGAAGACCACGTCGCTGTTCTTCGTGTCGATCGCCGCGAGGTCCGGCAGGATCCCGTAGGGCGTCTGGTGAATGCGCGGCGCGATCTTGAGCTGCTTCAGCGCGTCCGTGACCCACTCCTTGCCGAACGCCTCCCAGGCGGCGACCTCGACGGGCTTCGGCCCGAGCATCGTCCACATCGCCATCTCGACGGCGCCGGTGTCGGAGGCCGGCACGATGCCGATCCGGTAGTCGGACGGCACCTGCAGGACCGTGCGGGTCAGGTCGATCGCCCGGCCGAGCTTGGCCTTGCCGAGGGGGGAGCGGTGCGACCGGCCGAGGGCGGCGTCGGCCAGCGCGGCCGGGGTCCAGCCGGGGCGCTTGGCGCAGGGGCCGGAGGAGAAGTGGGGCACGCGCGGGCGCTGCGTGGGGTGGCTGGTCATGGCGGATCCATCCTTGCAGAGGGCCGCGCTCCCGGGGGAGGCGCGTCCCGGCTCGCGCATGCGCCGAAACCGGCCGGCTTGCAAGCGCCTGTCCCGGCGGCAGTCTTCGCGGCGCTGCCCCCGGTCGGGACAGGGCCTCGGGCGGCGGGGAACAGTCGATTAATCCCGGCCCGTTAGCCTTAATGAGGTGCCGCGTAGCGTTTGAGGTGCGCCGATGAATTTCCACAGCGCCGCGATATTGGCGGTCTGGTCCGTTCTACTCTTGGTTATTGGGGCCTTAATTCCCCGCCTCCTGCAGGCGAGCCGGACACCGCGGCTGGTGCCGCAGCCGCTGCGGCTCGACCCGCCGGATTACGACCGCGACGGCCCGGTGATCGACCTCGAGCCGGCCTGACCGGGGCCGTCCCCGGGGCGCAGGTCCGGGCGCCGCTCGGCGGTGATCCGCTCGGCCTCCGCCCGCCGCCAGCGGGCGATGGCGGCGTGGTTGCCGCCGGAGAGGACGTCCGGGATCGCGCGGCCCTCCCAATCGCGGGGGCGCGTGTAGTGCGGGTACTCGAGGAGCCCGCCCTCGAAGCTCTCCTCGACGCCGGATTCCACCTTGCCCATCACGCCGGGCAGGAGGCGCACGCAGGCGTCCAGAACCACCAGCGCGGCGATCTCGCCGCCGGACAGCACGTAGTCGCCGATCGAGACCTCCTCCAGGCCGCGCCCGGCGATCACGCGCTCGTCGACGCCCTCGAAGCGGCCGCAGACGATCAGCGCGCCCGGACCCGCCGCGAGGTCGCGCACCCGGGCCTGGGTGAGTGGCCGGCCGCGGGGCGACATCAGCAGGCGCGGGCGCGGGTCGTCGGCCCCGGTCGCGGCGTCGAGGGTCGCGGCGTCGATGGCGGCGCCGAGCACGTCGCAGCGCAGGACCATCCCGGCCCCGCCGCCGGCCGGCGTGTCGTCCACCGAGCGGTGGCGGCCGAGGCCGTGCGCGCGGATGTTGCGGGCCTCCAGGGTCCAGTCGCCCCGCGCCAGGGCGTCGCCCGACAGGGACACGCCCAGCGGGCCCGGGAACATCTCCGGGTAGAGGGTGAGGATCGTGGCCCGCCAGGGCGTGTCCGCGCGCGTCATGGCGCTTGATGGCGCGCGGGGTGCGGCACGGTCAACGGGCCCGGCACCGCCGGCGCGCCCCGCGGGTTGTCGGCCATGATCCGCGCCCTCACCCTTCTCGCCACCGCCGCCCTCGCCGGCCCGGCCCGCGCCGCCGAGCCGCTGGCGCCCGCGGGCGCGCCCGCCGCCGCCTTCCCCAGGCCCGACCGGCCCGTGGCCGAGATCGTCGCGCCGCGCTGGTCCTCGGAGGCCGAGCGCGACCGGGCCGGCGAGTTCGAGCAGGTGGCCGAGGGGATGGGCATCGCGCCCGGCGAGACGGTGGCGGATATCGGCGCCGGCAGCGGCTACTACGCGGTGCGGTTGAGCCCCCGGGTCGGGCCGCGGGGCCGCGTGCTCGCCGAGGACGTGACGCCGTCCTACCTGGCGGTCTTAGAGAAGCGGGTGAAGGCGCTCGGGAACGTCACGGTCGTGCGCGGCGAGCCGCACGACCCGCGCCTGCCCGCGGGCTCGGTGGACGCGGCGATCCTCGTCCACATGTACCACGAGATCACCCAGCCCTTCGGCCTGCTCCACAACCTCGCCGCCGCGATGCGCCCGGGCGCCCGGGTCGGGATCGTCGACGCCGACGCGATCCCGTCGCGGCACGGCACGCCGCCGGCGCTCCTGCGCTGCGAGCTCGCCGCCGCGGGCTACCGGGAGACCGGCTTCCGGCCGCTCGCGGACGGGGCCTACCTGGCAATCTTCGCGGCGCCCGCGCCGGAGGCGCGCCCGAGGCCGGAGACGATCCGGCCCTGCCGCGACGACGCGACGGCGCGGTAGAAGTGGCTCAGGATCGCCAGCGCAGCTCGCGGCGCTCCAGCGGGTTGACGAACGGGCGCCCGTCGCGGGCCGATTCCAGGGCCTCGCGCTTCAGCCGGAAATACCACTGCGAGGGCAGGTCGCCCTGGCCGAACAGCACCATGGTGGGCTTGCGGTCGAGCCCGTCCTGCGCGTGCTGGAGCACCTGCTGGTCCTGGGTCAGGAACTGCCGCATCAGCGGGCGCGCGACCGGCTTGAGCAGGTTCAGGGCCGGCATGCTCCAGTAGAGGGCGTTGGTGAGCAGCGTCCGGTCCGGCGTCAGCGGCGTCGCGAAGGTGTAGTTCGCCACCCGCTTCGCCCCCGCGCGGATGCGCTCCAGGCGCACGCCGGGCAGGCGGAACTCGATCTCGACCTCGGGGATGCCGCCGAGCAGGCGGTAGACCGGCGAACTCGTCGTGGTGGCGTGGCTCGTCATCACGAAGCCGTGCGGCACCGGCTGGAAGGTCTTCACCTTCTCGCGGAGCTGCTTCGACGGCCGGAACCACCACGAATCGTGGACGAAGGCGACGTGCCCGGGATCGACGAGGCTCAGCGTCGTCAAGTCGAAGGAGGCCTCGACCTCCAGCTCGACCACGAGGGAGCCGGCCGGCTCGAACTCCAGCGCCGGCACCTCCGGCACCGCGCCCGCGGCCGGGCCGAGATGCGGGTTGACCCAGAGGAAGCCGGCGCTCTCCCGCACGGGGAAGCGCTGCACCTGGATGCGCGAGAAGTCGGCGGCGTCGTGCTCCGACAGGGTCGGGACGTCGCGGCAGCGCCCGTCGGTGCCGAAGCGCCAGCCGTGGAACGGGCACATCAGGGTGTCGCCGTCGAAGCGGCCCTTCGACAGGGCCATGCCGCGGTGGGGGCAGCGGTCGCGCAGCGCGAAGGGCGCGCCGTCGGGGGCGCGGCCCAGGACGATCTGCTCGCCGTTCAGCGCCACGGCCCGCAGGGCCGACCGGCCGCCCGCCCTGCCGAGGCTCCGGGACTGCCCGACGCAGTACCACGCGTTGCCGAGCGGCTGGCGCATCGCGTCGGGATCGAGCGCGGCCTCGTCGGCAGGGCGCGGCGGGTTGGCGAAGGGCGCGTTCAAGGCGGTTCGGGCAGACCTCGGGGCGCCCGTCATACGCCCGGCTGCCGGGACGGGGAAGCGCCGGGCTGGGGAGGACAAACGGGCGCAGGCGCGGGGCTTCACAAGCCGGGCGCGGCCACCTACCTTCGCCTCACCCGCAACCAACGAAAGGAGGTGATCCAGTGTCTCATTGTCATCAGCCGTGTGTCTCGGCTCATCGGACCTGGACCGTCGCCTCCGGCGCGTCGCTCTAAGACGCGTCAGAGACCCGATCTCGGGACAGTTCCGCCGGACAACACGGTTCGGCAATGGAAGGGCCACCCTCTCGGGTGGCCCTTCGGCGTTTCAGGGTCCGGACATGCGGTCGGCGCCGCACAGCGCCGCTCAGCGCCGCTGGGACTGGAACAGCGGCTGGGCCAGCGCCTCGGTCCGGGCGCGCCACAGGTCGCGCTCCTCGCGCAGGGCGTCGCGCTCGCCGGCCAGGGTCAGCCGCTCGGCCCGCAGGGCGTCCCGCTCGGCGATCGCCCGGTCGCGCTCGGCGCGCAGCTCCTCGCGCTCGGCCCGGAAGCGCTCCCGCTCGCCGCGGAACTCCTCGCGCTCGACGCGGACGTCCTCCTGCTCGGCCCGGAGATCCTCCAGGGAGCCGATCTCGTCGCGGATATGCTCGCGGAGCGTCCGGATCTCGTCGGCCAGGATGGCCTGCAGCTCGTCCTGGCGCTCGGCCTCGACGCGGAGCCGGGCCTTCAGCATCAGGTTCTCGGCCATCAGCTCGGCGATGTCGGGATCCTCGGCCGCGGCCCGCGGCGCCTCGGGGGCGGGGACGACGCGGGGCGACCACGCCGTCTCCCCGCCGCGCGGCCGCTTCGCCTCGGGCAGGGTCTCCTCGGGCCGGGTATCGCCGCGGGCCTCGGCCGGCGCCTGGGCCTTCATCGCCGTCAGCCAGTCGCGGAGCGGACCGGTCGCGGGAAAGCTGCCGGACTCGGTCGGCGAGTGAGAGCGGGCGGGTTCCGACATCGGCGGGCGTCCTGATCGAATATGGCCCGAAGACAATCCCAACATGCTTAACGATCGGTAAAAGTTAACACCGATCGGCGGCCCGTTTCGGCACCGCCGCGGCGCCGGCCGGGCCGAAAAATTGACTTTCCGGCCGGCTGCCGCTACGCCCCGGCCTCCCGATCCGTAGCAGATCGACCGATGCCAAGCCGACCGGTCCCGCGAGGCCGGAGGTCAACGCCCGACAGCGCGTCCGCGCCCTCGGGCGCGATGGGCGTTGGCCGATATGCGAGGACGGGATCCGCCGGCCGAGGCACCCGCATGACGCGAGATCAAGAAGCGTTGAAGATCGAGGACGCGATCAACGAGACCTGCCCGTGGTCGGGCAAGCCGATCTCGGCGGACTCGCTGACGCTCTACAACGGCGCCGTGGTGGGCTTCTGCAACCCGGACTGCCGGGACAAGTTCGCCAAGGCCGTGCGCGGCTTCGAGGCCGCCCTCCAGGCGCGCCGCGTCGAGCGCGCCGGGCTCGAGCAGTAACGGCGGGGCGTCAGGAACATGTTCGAAGGCCTGTCCGACCGCCTCTCCGGCATCCTCTCGGGGCTCACCCGTCGCGGTGCCCTGACCGAGGCCGACGTCACCGCCGCCATGCGCGAGGTGCGTCGCGCCCTGCTGGAGGCCGACGTCGCCCTCGAGGTGGTCCGCGGCTTCACCGACCGGGTGAAGGAGAAGGCCGTCGGCGCCGTCGTGCTCAAGTCGGTGACGCCCGGCCAGATGGTCGTGAAGATCGTCAACGACGAGCTCGTGGCGATGCTCGGCACCGACGCCGAGACCGTTGATCTCAACGCCCCCGCCCCGGTGCCGATCCTGATGGTCGGCCTGCAGGGCTCGGGCAAGACCACGACCACCGCCAAGATCGCCCGGCGCCTCTCCGACCGCGAGAAGCGCAAGGTCCTGCTCGCCTCGCTCGACACCCGCCGCCCGGCCGCCATGGAGCAGCTCGCGGTGCTGGCCAAGCAGGTCGGCGTGGAGAGCCTGCCGATCATCGCCGGCCAGTCGGCGGTGCAGATCGCCAAGCGCGCCATGGACGCGGCCCGCCTCGGCGGCTTCGACGTGGTGATGCTCGACACCGCCGGCCGCACCACGGTGGACGAGGGCCTGATGGCCGAGGCCGCCGAGGTGAAGGCCGCGACGAGGCCCCACGAGGTGCTGCTCGTCGCCGACGCGCTCACCGGCCAGGACGCGGTCAACACCGCCCGCGCCTTCGACCAGCGGCTCGGCGTCACCGGCATCGTGCTGACGCGTATGGACGGCGATTCCCGCGGCGGCGCGGCGCTGTCGATGCGCGCCGTCACCGGCAAGCCGATCAAGCTCGTCGGCGTCGGCGAGAAGGTCGACGCGCTGGAGGAGTTCCACCCGGCCCGCGTCGCCAACCGCATCCTCGGCATGGGCGACATCGTCTCGCTCGTCGAGAAGGCCGCCGAGACCATCGACCACGAGCAGGCGCTCCGCACCGCGGAGAAGATGCGCAAGGGCAAGTTCGACCTCGAAGACTTGTCCATGCAGCTCGCCCAGATGGAGAAGATGGGCGGCATCGGCGGCCTGATGGGCATGCTGCCCGGGATGGGCCAGATCAAGAAGCAGGTCGAGGGCGCCAACCTCGACGAGAAGATGTTCAAGCGCCAGCGGGCGATCATCTCGTCGATGACCCCGCAGGAGCGGAAGAATCCCGACCTCCTCAAGAACAGCCGCAAGAAGCGCATCGCGGCGGGCTCGGGGGTCGACGTCTCGGAGATCAACAAGCTCCTGAAGATGCACCGGACCATGGCCGACATGATGAAGGCGATGGGCCAGGGCAAGCGCGGGATCGGGCAGGCGCTCGGCTCGATGTTCGGCCTCGGTGGCGGGATGGGCGGTGGAATGCCCGGTCTCCCGCCCGGCATGCCGGAGCCGACGCCGGAGCAGATCGCGCAGCTCGAGAAGCAGTTCGGCGGCAAGCTGCCGCCGATGCCGCCGGGACTGGGCGGGGGCGGGATGCCCAAGCTTCCCGGACTTCCGGGCCTCGGCGGCCCGAAACTGCCGGGTCTCGGTGGGTTCATGCCGGGGAAGAAGAAATGAGCGTGCTCGCGGCCCAGGCCGTCGATCCCGAACTCGCGCGCCTGCGGGACAGCATCGACAATTTCGATGCGGCGCTGATCCACCTCCTCGCCGAGCGTTTCCGCTGCACGCAGCGGGTCGGCGAGCTCAAGGCCCGAAAGGGGATCCCCCCTTCCGATCCGGACCGGGAGGCCCGTCAGGTCGCCCGGCTCCGCAAGCTCGCGGTCGAGGCCAAGCTCGACCCCGACTTCGCCGAGAAGTTTCTGGCCTTCGTGGTCAAGGAAGTCATTCGGCACCACCAGTCGATCAAGGCGGACCACGAGTCCCAGATCGAGCAACAGCGAAAGTAGTCAGACCATGGCCCTCAAGATCCGTCTCACCCGCGGCGGCGCCAAGAAGCGCCCCTACTACCGCATCGTCGTCGCCGACGCCCGCGCCCCGCGCGACGGCCGCTTCATCGACAAGGTCGGCGCCTACGACCCGATGAAGGCCAAGGACGATCCGGCCCGCATCGTGCTCGACAACGAGAAGATCCAGAGCTGGCTCGCCAAGGGCGCGCAGCCGACCGACCGCGTCCTGCGCTTCCTCGACCAGGCCGGCCTCGCCAAGCGCCCGACCCGCAACAACCCGCAGAAGGCCGAGCCGGGCGAGAAGGCCAAGGAGCGCGCCGCCAAGCGCGCCGAGAAGGCCGCCGCTCCCGCCGAGGACGCCGCCGCGTAAGGCGCACCGGTCATGGCGCGCCGCCCCGCAGGTCCCACCTCCCGCGACGGCGGCCGCCGAGGCCGCACGAGCTCGGCGATCGGCAAGATCGCGCCCGACGCGGCGACCTCGCCCAAGGCGCCGGCCCCCAAGCCGGCGCCCCGGCCCGCGCCGCCCGATCCGAACCTCGTCCTGCTGGGCGAGTTCGGGCGGGCGCACGGCCTCACCGGCGAGGTCCGGCTCAAATCCTACACCGGCGATCCGCAGGCGATCGCCGGCTACGGAACGCTCCAGACGGCCGACGGCCGGATGCTGACCCTCGCCGATGTGCGTCCCGCCCCCGGCCCGTCGCCCGACATGCTGATCGCCCGGGTCAAGGGCGTCTCGGGCCGCAGCGCCGCGGAGGCGCTCAACCGCGTCGCCCTGTACGTTCCCCGCGACCGTCTGGCCGCGCCCGAGGACGACGACGAGGTCTACGCCGCCGACCTGATCGGCGCCGCGGCGGTGGACGAGGCCGGGACCCTCGTCGGGACGATCGTGGCCGTGCCGAATTACGGCGGCGGCGACCTCCTGGAACTGCGCCCGCCGAACGGCGGCGCCACCGCGCTCCTGCCCTTCACGAAGGCCTTCGTGCCGGTCCTCGACGTGGCGCAGCGCCGCGTCACCGTGGTCGCGCCGGAGGACCTGTTCGCGGCGCCGGGTGAGAAGCCCGCCGACGATCCGGGCTAGGGACGGCGGTCGGTCCGCGCGCCGGCGGCGCGTCCGGAGTCCGGACGGCGCCCTGGCCGCGACCGCCCTCAATGCCCCCCGGCCGGCGCCCCGCCGCCGAGCTTGACGCTCTTCAGGCTCAGGGCCAGCGGGACCGCGCAGGCCGCGACGAGGCCGAGCACCCAGAACACGTCGATATAGGCCCAGTAGGCCACCTGCGTGCTGAGGACGCTCCCGATCCACGCCGTCGCCTGGTTCTGGGCCTCGATCCCGGCGTAGCCGTGCTCGGAGAAGTACTGCGTCGCCTGCCGCATGGTCTCCTGATAGGCCGGTGAGGCCGGGTTGACGCTCTCCACGAGGCGGCTCTGATGGAACTGGCTCCGGTAGGCCAGGATGTTCTGCGCCAGCGAGACGCCCATCGAGCCGCCGACGTTGCGGGCGACGTTGATCAGCGCCGAGGCCTGATCGGTCTGGTCCTTGCGGATCCCCTCGTACGAGGCCGAGGTGATCGACAGGAACACCATCGGCAGGCCGATGCCGATATAGACCCGCGACCACGCGAAGAACGCGAAGGTCGTGCTGCCGTCGATCCGCGTCAGGTCGTACATCCCCAGCGCCACGATGGTCATGCCGGTGGCGATCAGCCATTTCGGCTGGACGAAGGACGAGATCCGGCCGGTGAGGAACATCATCACCACCGTGACGATGCCGCCCGGGCCGAGGACGAGGCCCGACAGGGTGGCGGTGTAGCCGTAATATTCCTGCGTGATCTGCGGGATGAACTGCGTGGTGGCGATCAGGATCGCCCCGGTGAACATCATCACCAGGAAGCACGAGCCGAACTGCCGGTTGCCGATGAGGCGGAGGTCGACGGCCGGGTTCTCGCGGGTCAGCAGCCACGGGATCATGGCGATGAACGAGACGACCATCAGCACGCCGGACACGTTCATCAGCGTCGAGGTGCCGAACCAGTCCTTCCGCTGGCCCTCGTCGAGGATCACCTCCAGCGAGCCGAGGAACAGGGCGACCAGCACGAAGCCGACGATGTCGAAGCGGATGCCCTTGCGCACCAGGGCGCGGCGCTCCTTCTTGGCCGCGTCGCTGTCCTCGATCAGCCAGTACATCAGCCCGAGGGCGATCACGCCCACCGGCCCGTTGATCAGGAAGCACCAGTGCCAGGAGGCGTTGTCGGAGAGCCAGCCGCCCAGCGTCGGGCCGATCACCGGCGCCACCACGATGGCGACCCCGTAGAGCGCGAAGGCCTGGCCGCGCTTCGCCGGCGGGAAGGAATCGGCCAGGATCGACTGCGCGAGCGGCGCCATGCCGCCGCCGCCGAGCCCCTGCATCACCCGGAACAGCAGCAGCGATTCCAGGCTCCAGGCGAAGCCGCACAGGATCGACGAGACGGTGAACAGCGCCACCGACCACATGAAGAACGCCTTGCGGCCGTAGCGCTTGGCCAGGAAGCTCGACGCCGTGAGCGTGATCGCGTTGGCGACGAGGTAGCTCGTCACCACCCAGGCCGCCTCGTCCGGACCGACCGCGAGGCCGCCCGAGATGTAGCGCAGGGCCACGTTGGCGATGGTGGTGTCGAGCACCTCCATGAAGGTCGCCAGCGCGACCACGCCGGCGATCAGCCACGGATTGTGGCCGCCTGGCGCCTTCCCGGACGCGGCCCTGCCGCCTGCCGCCTTGCCGCCTGCCGCCTTGCCCGCACCCGGCCTGCGCCCGGGCGCGGCCGCGCTCCCCCGGCCGGCCACGGCGCTCACCGCACCGTGACGGTCGGGACGATCGACATGCCCGGGCCGATCGACACGTCCGTCGGCCAGGTCTTGACCACGATCTTGACCGGGATGCGCTGGGTCACCTTCACGTAGTTGCCGGTGGCGTTCTGCGCCGGCAGCAGGCTGAAGGCCGTGCCCGAGCCCGGCTGCACCGAGGCCACCGTGCCCTGGATCTTGCGGCCGGGATACGCGTCGATCTCGATGTCGACCGGCTGGCCCGGCCGCATGTCGGTGATCTGCGTCTCCTTGAAGTTCGCCGTCACCCAGATGTCGTCGGGCACGAACATCGCCAGGGTCTGGCCGGCCTGGGCGAGCTGGCCGACGCCGCCGGTGAGCCGCACGACGCGGCCGGCCTGCACGGCGCGGACCGTCGTGTAGCCGAGGTTCAGCTCGGCCTGCTCGACCTGCGCCCGGTCGCGGCCGAGCTGCGCCTGGGTCGAGGCCTTCTGGGCCTGGAGCGAGCCGACTTGCTTCTGCGCGGCGACCACGCTGGCATTGGCGCTCTGGACCGCCGCCTGCCGCTGCTGCAGCGTCGAGGTCGCCGACTGCGACTGCTGGACCGAGCCGGAGCCGCGCTCGGCGAGGTCCTTGTAGCGGGCCGCGTCCTCCTGGGCGAACTTCAGCGCCGCCTCGGCGGTGGCGACCTGCGCCTTGGACACCTCGATGTTGGCGTACTGCGCCTGGATCTGCGCGTCGATGTTCTTGATGCCGGCCTCGTCGGCGGCGACCTGCGCCTTCGCCTGGTCGAGGGCGATGTCGTAGTCGCGCTGGAAGACCTGGAAGAGGATCTGGCCGGCCTCGACGTGCTGATTGTCGGTGACCGGCACGTCCACGAGGTAGCCGCCGACCTTCGGCTGGATCGAGATGCTGCGCGCGTCAACGAAGGCGTCGTCGGTGCTCTCGTAGGGGTGCATGTAGAGCAGCCAGTAGAAGAACACGCCGACGCAGAGCGCGACGACCGCGAGCCCGCCGAGCAGGAACGCGAGCGGGTGGCGCCGCAGGACGTTGGGGCGCCGCGCCTCGTCCCCGTCGTCGTCGGAATCCGCCGCGTCGTCGTCGGCCTGCCCGTCCCGCGCCTCGGGCGCGCCGTCGGCCTCGTCCGCGCCGGGCTTGCGCGCGGTCTCGCGGTCGGTCTCGCGGTCCGCGGCCGGCGCGGCGCGGTTGAGATCGAGCACGTCGCGCTCGCGCGCGACGGCCCGGCCGTCGGCCGGCCGCGGGCGCGCCTCGTCCTCGGAGAGGTGCCGCTGATCGTCGAACATGGAAAGTCGTCGCCCGATGGGCCGGCCACCCGGGGGTGACCGGGCTTGTCGCATCGCCCGCCTCAGGCAGCAAAAGCCGGCCGCAGGCCCAAGGTTCCACGCGCGGATCAGCCCGCCTAGGAACGCATGCCGCACTGCGGCGTTCTGCGCCCGGAACCTTTGCCGTTCCCGGCCTCAAGGCCCAGGAGTTCGCCATGACCAGCAGCCCATCCCCGACGCCGAACCGCCCCGGTTCCGGCCGCGCGACCACCCCCTCCGGCATCCCGCTCGTCGGCGCGGCGCGCCTCGACGCCATGAGTGCGGCCCTGGCGCGGAACTGGTGGCTCGTCGCCCTGCGCGGCGTCATCGCGGTCCTGTTCGGGGCGGTCGCGTTCATCGCGCCGGGCGCCTTCGTGCTGTCCCTGGTCCTGTTCTTCGCCGCCTACATGCTCGTCGATGGCGTCGTCGCCGTCGTCGGCGCGGTCCGGGCCGCGCAGCGCCACGAGCGCTGGGGCTTCATGCTGGTCGAGGGCCTCGTCGACATCGTGGTGGGCGTCGCCGCGGTGCTGGTGCCGGCCGCCGCCGTCTGGGCGTTCGTGCTGCTGCTCGCCGCGTGGGCGCTGGTCACCGGCGGCCTGATGATCGCCGCCGCCTTCCGCCTGCACCTCCATTACGGGCGCTGGTGGCTGGGCCTCGGCGGCGTGGTGTCGATCCTGTTCGGCCTCGCGCTGCTCATCAACCCGGGCATGTCGGCCCTGGTGCTGACGTGGTGGATCGGCTCCTACACCTTCGCCTTCGGCATCCTCCTGCTGATCCTGGCCTTCAAACTGCGCGCCCAGCACGGGGCCGTCGGTCCGGGAGCGCCGCTCGGCCGGTGAGCCGGCCGGGACCGGATCGGGCCCCGTGGCCCGATCCACACGGTGGCGGCGCGATCGACGCGCCGCCCGTCCCGCGACCCAACGGCTGCGGGACACCGCGACGGATGCGGCTTAGAAGGCTCGGTCGGCCGGATCGGCCGGTCCCGGAACACGCACCACGATGACGCCCGACGCGCCGGAACGCGCCCCGGCCGACGGGCCGAAACCGCCGAAGCCGGACCCCGCCGCCGACGCCCCGGACCCGCGGCTCGCCGCCCGGGAGGCCGGGCGGGCCGCGCGCGACCTCACGCGCCATCTCCGGACCCTCCTCGCCGCGGCCGGGCTCGGCCTCGCGCGGACCGGCCGGGCCCTGTCGGCCCGCGCGGCGGAGCGCGCGTCGCGGGCGCGACGGGCACCGGCGGAGCGCCCGCCCGCCGTCGAGGAGACGGACGCGCGCGCCCTGAACCGGCGTTCCCGGCCGATCCTCGGCCGCCGGCACCCGGCCCTGCTCGCCGCAGCCCTGGTGGTCGTGCTACCGGCCCTGGCGCTGGCGATCTACCTGTTCGCGGCCTTCGTGAGCCTACCGCCGCTGGGCGGCGCCGTGGTCGATACCGGCCAGCGGGCGATCACCGTCGAGGCCGACGACGGCCGGGTCTTCGCCACCCGCGGCAGCTTCCGCGGCCAGAAGCTCACCGCGGCCGACCTGCCGCCGCACCTCGCCCAGGCGATCGTGGCGATCGAGGACCGCCGCTTCTACAGCCACTGGGGCATCGACCTGCGCGGCCTCGCCCGGGCGGCGTGGCGCAATCTCCGCGGCGGCGGCGTGCGCGAGGGCGGCTCGACGATCACCCAGCAATATGTCCGCCTGACCTCCCTCAACCAGGAGAAGACGCTCTGGCGGAAGGTGCAGGAAGCCTTCCTGGCGCTGCGGGTCGAGACGACCATGAGCAAGGACGCGATCCTGCTCGGCTACCTCGACTCCGCGTATTTCGGCGCCGGCGCCTACGGGGCGGACGCGGCGGCGCGCCGCTACTTCGGCAAGCCCGCCAAGGCGCTGAACCTCCCGGAATCGGCGATGCTGGCCGGTCTGGTGCGGGCGCCCTCGCAGCTCGCCCCGACCCGCAACCTCGGCGGTGCCAAGGAGCGCGCCGACGTGGTGCTCCAGGCCATGGTCGAGACCGGCGCGATCTCGCAGGCCGAGGCCGACGCCGCGCGCAAGCAGAGCGTGACCCTGAAATCGCCCCCCGAGGCGCCGCCCGGCACCAACTACTTCCTCGACATGATCGCGGGCGACGTGAAGCGCCTCGCCGGCACCGACGGCGACATGACGGTGCGCTCGACCCTCAACCTCGACCTGCAGAGCCTCGCCGAGGGCGTCGTGGCCCGCCGCCTCGACAAGGACGGCGCCCGCCGCAAGGTCGGCCAGGCCGCCATGGTGGTGCTGTCGAAGGAGGGCGCGGTCCTCGCCATGGTCGGCGGCCGCGACTACGAGGACAGCCAGTTCAACCGCGCCGTCCAGGCCAAGCGCCAGCCCGGCTCCCTGTTCAAGCTCCTCGCCTACCTGACGGCCTACGAGAAGGGCTACACGCCGGAATCCGTGATGGTCGACCGCCCGGTCCAGATCGGCGACTGGCAGCCCGAGAACGACGACGGCCGCTACCGGGGGCCCGTGCCCCTGCGGACCGCCTTCGCGCTCTCGATCAACACCGTGGCGGCCCAGCTCGGGCAGGATGTCGGCATCCCGGCGGTGATCGCCACCGCCCGCAAGCTCGGGATCCAGTCGGACCTGCCCAACGTGCCGAGCCTCGTCCTCGGCTCGGGCGCCGTGAGCCTCCTGGAGATGACCCGCGCCTACGGCTCGGTCCTGTCCGGGCGCACCCCGCTCCAGTCCTACGGCATCCAGGCGATCCGCGGAGCCGCGCCGCAGCCGCTCTACGTCCGCACCGACGCGGCCCCGGGCCCGATGCTGGCGCAGGAGCCGCGCACCATGATGCTCGACTCGCTGCAGGCGGTGGTGGAATCCGGCACCGGCCGCGCCGCGCGGGTGCCCGGCCAGATCATCGGCGGCAAGACCGGCACGAGCCAGGATTTCCGCGACGCGTGGTTCGTCGGCATGACCCCCGACCTCGTGGTCGGGATCTGGGTCGGCAACGACGACGACAGCCCGATGAACCGCATGTTCGGCGGCGAGATGCCGGCCGGGATCTTCCACGACTTCGTCCAGCGGGCCGCCGAGAAGCTCGCGAAGGGCAAGGCCCGCCCCTCGGCGGAGCGGGCCGAGCCGGCCCGGACCGCCGCCGCGCCCGCGGCCGAACCGGTCGCGGCCGGCGAGATCCGCGGCGTGCCGGAGGTGATCGATACCGGCACCCTCAACCTGCGCGGGCGGGTCGTGCGCCTCCTCGGCGTGGTCGGCGAGCGCGGCCATCTCGCCCGCCAGCTCGCCAGCTACCTGCGCCGCCGCGAGGTGGTCTGCACCGGCCTGTCCGACGGGGCCACGGCCCGCTGCCGCATCGAGGGCGACGACCTCGCCGGGCTGATCCTGGCGGCGGGCGGCGCCCGCGCCTCCGAGGACGCCCCGCCGGACCTCCTGGGCGCGGAGGAGCAGGCGCGCGCCGAGCGGGTCGGCCTGTGGGGCCGGTGAGGGCCTAGCCCGTCCCGAGCTTCGCCAGCGTCCGCGGGTCGGGGACGCCGTCGAAGTAGCGCGCCAGCGCGTCGGCGAAGACCGGCTCCTCCGGCACGGCGCGGGCGAACAGCGTCATGCTGGAGCGGAACTTCAGATCGTCGGGCGAGCCGAAGATCGCGTGGGCCGAGCGCCCGGCGACGGCGTTGACGGCCGCCGTGCAGGCGCGCAGGCGCGCGCCGAGCACCGGGTGCGCCGCGTAGGCCTGCGCCTCCGCGAGAGACCCGATGGCGTAGCGCTGCGCCATCGGGCTCGCGCCGAGCCCGGCGATCTGCGGGAAGATGAACCACATCCAGTGGCTGCGCTTGTCGCCGCCCTGCAATTCCGCCAGGGCGCGCTCGTAGACGCCCTCCTGCGCGGCGACGAAGCGGCCGAGGTCGTAGGTGTCGCTCATGCGCGGCTCCGTTGTTCCGGTCCCGCACCGTCAACCGCGCGGCGGCCGCCGGGGATGCAGGCGCGGGGCCGGAGTGCCGCTGACGCCGCGCCGGGATTGGTGTAAGCGCCGCCGATGCTCGGAACGCTCGTCGCCTTCATGGTCGCGAACCCGGCGATGAGCCACGCCCTGACGGCGATCCCCGAGACCGCCGGAATGGCGGCCGTTCTGCTCCTGCTGCGCAGTCCCCGACCGGAAGGCGTCGCGGCGCTCGTGGTCTCGACCTACTATTACGGCCGCGAGGCCGGGCAGCGGGAACACGCCCTCAAGCACGCGGGCTGGGACGCCGTTCAGGCGCATCTCGGCGCCGAGTTCCTGTACGGCTGGTCCCTGCCGAATCTGCAGCAGTGGGTGGCGCCGACCTACGCGGCCTGGGCTGTCGCGGCCGCGATCTATCTGGTCCGGTCGCGGATGGCGCGGGCGGCTCCGCCGGGTGCCCGGCTCAGGCGCGGGTGAACGGTCCGTCCGACGGCCCGATCTCGCTCCGGTCCCCGAGGAGCCGCCGGCCCGAGGCGATGATCTGGACCGTCTCGCGGCTGGAGCACTGGCGCCGCGCCAGGGCCTCCAGGTCGCGCAGGTAGTCGATGACGGGACCACGCTGCTTGTCGGCTCGGCCGATCACCGGCTCGACCTTTGCGGTCACGAGGCCGCCGACCGTGTCCCAGAACTCCGCCGGTCGGATCGCGGCGTCGCCCATCGCAGGCTCGTGCATCCCCGGTCTCCTCTGTGCTCGCACCGCTCTTGTCGAGCGTTTCGGCCGCCCGCGCATTCACCCATGTTGAAGACGCTCCTCCGGAGCGCGGGGCTCGCGGCATCGTCATCCGCGCGCCGGGCGATCCGGCGGGGCAGCATCCGGTGCGCCGCCCCATAATGGACCGTGCCACCGCGCGCGTTTCGGATCGACCGCAGGGAGCCCGCATGCCCGCCGACGACGTCCCAACCCACGATGGCCGCGCGCCCCCGGCCGGGGAGAGCCGCCTCCGCTCGATCGCCAAGGCCGTGAGCTGGCGCGTCGTCGGGAGCCTCGACACGCTGCTGCTGTCCTATCTGTTCACCGGCAGCGTGCTGGTCGCCGGATCGATCGCCTCGACCGAGACCGTGACCAAGACCGTGCTGTACTACCTCCACGAGCGCGGCTGGGGCCTGATTCCCCTCGGTCGCGCCTGAGATCCGTCCGGGAGGCCGCGTTGCCCGCCAGCTCCGCCCCGCCGCCCGGCGGCGTGACATCCTCGAGAGCCCGGATCGGAGAGAGCCGCATGCCGCAGATCACCGTCGGAGGACTCGGCCTCCGCTACCACCTCGAGGGCCCGGAGGACGCCCCGGTCGTCGCCTTCTCGAACTCGCTGGGCGCGACCCTGGAGATGTGGGACGCGCTGGTGCCCGCGCTGACGGGGCGTTACCGGACGCTGCGCTACGACACGCGCGGCCACGGCGGGTCGGAGACGCGCGACCGGCCGGTCGCGATCGCGGATCTGGCCGGCGATCTCGCGGGCCTTCTGGACGCCCTCGGCATCGGACGCGCCCATCTCGTCGGCCTCTCGCTCGGCGGGATGACCGTGCAGGCGCTGGCGAGCGCCGATCCCGGACGCGCGCTCAGCGCCACCCTGATGGCGACGGCGGCCTTCCTGCCGAGCCTGCAGAGCTGGGACGAGCGCGCCGCGACCGTTCGCGCCCAGGGGACGGCGGCCGTGGTCGAGGCGACGCTGGGGCGCTGGTTCACGCCGGGTTTCGCGGAGCGCGCCCCCGAGACGGTGCGGGCTGTCCGCGAGCGATTCCTGGCCTGCGATCCGGCCGGATACGCGGTGTGCTGCGGGGCAATCGGGCGCATGGATCTCCGTCCGGCGCTCGGAGCCATCACCGCGCCGACCCTGGTGATCGCCGGCCGCGACGATCCCTCGACGCCCCCGGCCATGGCCGAGGAGATCTGCGGCGGCATCGCCCAGGCCGAACTCGTCGTGCTGCCCCGGGCGGCGCACCTGCTCGCCGTCGAGCGCGCCGAGGCGGTCGGCGGCTACCTGCGCGCCTTCCTCGACCGCGCCGCGCCGGGCGCGTAGGCGGGCCGCGGCGGCGCCGTCCCGTCAGTCGCCCGAGCGTCCGGGACCGCGCGCCGCCTCAGTGGCAGGCGATCCCGACATCGGCGGGCGACATCCCGCGCGCCAGGCGCCGCCCGGTCCGCAGCAGCGCCTGCCCGAGCAGCGACACGGTCAGCGCGTCGCCGTCCTGCTCGGCCAGTCGATAGGCCGCGAGCAGGGCGTCGCCGAGATCGCCGAGCGTTGCCGTCGGCTCCGCGTCCGCGCGCTCCGGCCGGCTCCCGGCAATCCGGTCGCGTCCGTCCGCCGCCGCGCCGTGCGGTCCCTCGGTCAGCGCGACCGGTCTCGCGCGGCGTCTCGCGTTGCCGTCGTCCTCTGGTGAGCCGTTCCGCATCGTCTTGGTCCCTCAACCACCTCGAGGGTGCACCTACAGGTTGCGGACCGTCAACTCCCTCCGATCGCGCCCGGCGAGCGGTCGAGCGTCGCAGCCGCCGCGGCGGTCGGACTGGGTGTCGGACGTTCCGCCGGCGCGGGAGCGGCCGGAGCCCGCAGAACAATCGCCGCGATCCACAACTTTTACGTGCAGGTCCCATGGATCGGCGCGTCCGGGCGAAGGTTCAGGGTCGCCATCAACGCAGCAAGGCCCCCGCGGTCAGCGCCGCGGAGGCCTCGCTCATCCACGCTCCATCAGGAGCGCGCGGACGGTTTTACTTGATGAGGGCCAGGAGAGCCTTGCCGGCCTTGGAGTTCAGCTCCTTGGCGTCGAGGGTGCCGTCGTTGTCCGGGTCGGCCAGCTTGAAGCGCTCGCCGACGGCCGCGAGGTACTCCTTCTTGTCGAGGGTGCCGTCGCTGTCCGGATCGGCCTGCTTCACGCCGGAGGCGCTCAGGCGGCCCTTCAGCTCCTTGGCGTCGAGGGTGCCGTCGGCGTCCTTCTCGAGACGGTCGAAGGTCGCCGAGGCCACCGCCTCCACTTCCTTCATGTCGATGGTGCCGTCGTTGTCGGTGTCGATCATCTTGACGGCGCTCGCCCCGCTCATCGGCTTGGCGAAGGCGGCCGGAGCGGAGAGGCCGCACACCGCGAGGGTGACCGCCGCGAAGCCACTGATGAAACGTGAGGTCATTGCCAGATGCTCCCGAAATTTGATGCTCGATCTTCCTAGTCTCCGACTCACTGTGCCGCAAGTGCGAAATTCGACCCTGTGGGTTGCGTGCTGTCCCGGGCCGCGCTTCGGAGACGCGGCATAGAAAAAGGGGCCGGCGCGAGCCGACCCCCGAAGAGAGCGCACAATCGCCGACAGGCGATTCGCGTGGTGATTCAGTATCCGTAGCCGCGCCGCGTCACCGGGCGGTCGTCGTCGAACCGCTGGCGCCGGTAGAGACGATCCTCGTCATAGACGCGGTCGCGCCGATACTCTTCGCGGCGGAAGTCGCGATCCCGCTGGGCGCGGGAGCGCAGGTCGACGCTCGGCCCGTCGGGACCGATATCGATTCGCTGCGCCGCAGCGGGGACGACGCTCGTCAGGGAGGCGGCTAGGACGGCGCCGGCAAGCAGGGTCTTCATGGGACTCTCCTTCGTGCGTTCGGGGTCCAACCCGTCCTCGCGCCGATCGTTCCCGATGTTCTCCCGTTCTTCCCGGAGCCGACACAGATCCGGGCTGATCAGGCGAGCGTCGCCAGGTCCTGAAACCAGTGCTGCGCCTGGACGTAGTTCTTCACCCGCGACGACAGAGCGTGCGGATTGGTGTCGTGAACGACCCAGACCTGCACGGCATCGTCGACGACGATTTCGTGGATGCGCGCGAGCAGCCGGTTCTGCTCGGCCACGTCGAGGCTCGCCTTCACCTTGTCGCAGAGGGCGTCGACCTCGGGATTGCGGTAGTGGCTCCAGTTCACGCCGTTCGGCGCGATCTGCCGCGAATCGTAGAAGCGCAGGATCGCGTAGAACGGGTCGGAGGTGACGTAGGCGATGTTGCCGGCGCTGACGCCCTTGAGGCTCGGATCCGCGGCGCCCTGGCGCCACGCCGTGTAGGCCACCTCCAGCTCCACGGTCTTGAACGCCACCTGGATGCCGACCTCGGCCCAGCTCTGCTGGACGAACTCGTTGATCGGGAGCGACAGCATCTGCCCGGTGCCGCCGGTCGGGATCAGGACCGTGGCCTTCACGGGGTTCTTCACCGAGTAGCCGGCCTCCTCGACGAGCTTGCGCGCCGCCTCGACGTCGGTCCGGATCTTGAAGCCCGGCTTGCCGAACCACGGGCTCGACTCCTGGACCTGACCGACGGCGGGCTGGGCGAGGCCGCCCATCAGCTCGACGACGCCCGCGCGGTCGATGGCGAGGTTGACGGCCTTGCGCAGGCGCAGGTCGCGCCAGGGCGAGCCCTCCACCATCGACAGGTGGTAGTTCCAGACATGGGGCGTCTCGTTGCCCACGACCCGCATGCCGGCGGCCTTCAGGCGCGGCACCGCGTCGGGCGCGGGCGTCTCGATCAGGTCGACGCTGCCGGACAGGAGCGCGTTCACCCGGGCGAGGTCCTCGGGCACGCAGGCGAGGGTCAGCTTCGCGAGCTTCGGGACCCGCTTCGGGTTCCAGTAGCCGATGTTCGGCAGCAGCTCGAGGCGCACCCGCGGCACCAGCTGCCCCATCCGGAACGGCCCGGTCCCCGAGGGCTCGAAGGCGAACTTCGCCCAGTCCTTCCCGACCTTCTCGTACTGCGCCGGCGACGAGATCAGGAACCAGAGCATCTGGTAGGGAAACAGGCTGTCGGGCGTCTTGGTGACGACCTGGACGGTCTTGGCGTCGACCTTCCGGTAGCTCGCGACGCCGGGCAGGCGCGGGCGGACCTGGGACGCCTGCCGCTGGTCGAAATGCGGCGCCTCCTTGTTCAGCACCTTGTCGAAGTTCCAGATCACCGCGTCGGCATCGAAGGCCGACCCGTCGTGGAAGGCCACGCCCTCCCGCAGGTGGAAGGTCCAGACCTTGGGGTCGGCCGGGTCGGCCTCCCAGGCGGTGGCGAGGCCGGGCACCATCTTGCCCGGCCGGTCGGCGACGTCGAGTTCCCAGGCGACCAGGGGATCGTAGAGGGTCAGTCCGGTGAACTGGTAGCCGCCCGCGCCCCGGTCCGGCTGGCCGGTCGTGAGCGGCAGGTCGGTCATGGAGATGCCGTAGGTCAGGGTGCCGGGGGCCGCGCCCTGCGCGCCGGCGCGGCCCGCCGCCCCCAGCGCCGCCAGGGCGACGCCCCCGGCCATCAGGGATCGGCGTGTCGGCTTGATCGGGTTCATCGTGTCTCTCGGCTGAAGGCGCGGGCGCCGCACGGAACGGCACCCGCCCTCGGGCGCGCGGCGGCGCGGCCCGGGCCTCCACCCCATGCTGCATACAGAATGATGCACGCATCGTGCCCAATGGCCGCCGGCGTTCCCCGGACAGCCCGGGGGTCAGGCCTCCCAGACCTGGCCGGGCCTCAGGGCGACGAAGCGCTCGGCCGGGATGCCGGCCCCGCCGAGGGCCGCCGCCAGCGCCTCGGCGGGCCGCTCGACGCCCTCGTCCGTGAGCTGGAACGTGCCCCAGTGATGGCCCAGCGCCTGCTCGGCGCCGAGCAGGCCGAAGACCTTCACCGCCTCGGCCGGGTCGACGTGCTGCGCCTGCATGAACCAGCGCGGCTCGTAGGCGCCGATCGGCAGCGTCGCGAGGCGCGGCGGCCCGAACCGCGCCCGCACGTCGGAGAAGAGGGCACCGTCGCCGAAACCGGTGTCGCCGACATGGTAGTGCACGCCGCGGGGCGAGGTGATCACGAAGGCGCACCACAGCGCCATGCGCCGGTCGTTGACGCCCCGGGCCGACCAGTGGTTCGCGGGCGTCAGATGGACCTGCAGCCCGTCGCCGAGATCGACCGACTGTCCCCAGTCGCGGGTCTCGACATGCATCGTGTTGTCGTAGCCGCGCAGGATCGTGTCGTTGCCCAGCGGCGCCACGATCAGCGGCTGGTGCGCCTGCCAGAGCCGGGCGAGGCTCGGCCCGTCGAGATGGTCGTAGTGGTTGTGGGTGACCAAGATCGCGTCGATCGGCGGCAGGTCGGCGAAGGCGATGCCCGGCGGGTTGACGCGCTTCGGCCCGGCGAAGCGGACCGGGCTCGCGCGCTTGGCGAAGACCGGGTCGATCAGGATGTTCCGGCCGGCGACCTGCACGAGGTAGCTCGCGTGGCCGATCAGCACGACCCGCAGGCCCTCGACACGCTCCGGCGGCCGGTCGGCCGGGTAGGGGCTGGGGAAGCTCTTGGGCCAGGGCTCGCGCTGCCGCTTGGCCTGCCAGCGCAGCACGTCGGGGAGCGCCTTGTCGGTGGACTGACCGGGCAGGAAGAACCGCAACCCGTCGAAATGGTCGGAGGTCGGGCCGCGGTAGTACGGGTTCCGGCCGCGCCGGTGCGCGGCGTAGCCGACGCCGCCGAGCGTCATGACCGTGGCCGCACTCGCGACCGTGAGCAGGCTGCGCCGTTTCATGGGTCCGAGATGGCCGGAACCGGGGGCCGGTCAAGCACTGCCGCGGCGCGGCGGGGAGCCTCAGGGCGGTTTCGGCGCCGTCTCAGGGACGTCGCTCAGCGACGTCTGCAGGGACGCATCAGGCGGCCGGAGCGCGCCGGCTCACTCCACCATCTCGGCAGCGAGGGACAGGCGCGCCCGGTAGACCACCTTGCCGACGCCGTCGCGGACGCAGGCCACGTAATCCTGGCGCTCGACCTCCGGCAGCATGTCGCGGGCGATCGCCGACATGATCCGGGTGACCTTGGCGCGGGCCGCCGGAAGGTCCGGCAGGTCGAATCCGACCTCATCGTGGATCGGCTGGGAGCCGTCGTGCAGGTCGATGAAGTAGCGGGGCATCGGCGCCAAGCATCTCTAAGAGAAGTAGTCTGCCGACAGGATTGGTCTTGCTATGGTTAACAGTGCCTTAAAAGCCGAGCTTTGAGGCCGCTCCACGGTCGGGCGAAAGCCGCTTCCGGCCTCGCTGCGCCGCGCCCGACCCGCCCCGGCGTTTCGGGACGCCGCGGACGGCCGCGGGCCGGCGCGGGAGACTTCCTCGGCGGCCGCGGCCGGGAGAGCCGCCCATCCGGCGGATCCGGCGGCCCGATGCCGCGAGCCGGCCCGCTCAGGCGGGCCGGCGCCGCGATCCGGTTCTCACACGCCGTCCGGCGGCAGCGCCTCCGTCACCTCGACGCGGCGGTTGCCGGCCACCGGAACCGTCTCCTCGGTGGCGGCGACGTCGCTCTGAGCCGGCGCCCTGTCGAGCGCCTCGGCGACCGCCGCCACGCCCTGATAGCGGGTCAGCCGCCGGTCGATCATGCCGTCGATCCGGTCGTGCAGCTCGGACACGGTCAGGCTGCGGCGCTTGCCGCCCGTCTTCTCGGTGAACAGGCCGCGATTGGCCCGCGCCGCGGTGCGGAACTCGCGGCCGGCGACCTCGTCGGGCTTCTCGGAAGAGAGCGACAGGAAGCGCCCGGCGCTCGCGGTGCCGAGGAAATGGGCGAGGTACAGCTCGGTCGTGGTGAGCGCCCGCCCGACCCGGGCCTCGATCCGGTCACGGTCGCGCTTGATCAGCTCGGCCGCCATCAGGGCGGCGACGCGCGGGTCGTTGCGCAGGCCGAGCACCCGGGCGCGCATGCTGCCCGTCACGGTGATCGCGGCGCCCCGGCCCTTCACGGCGGCGGCTTCCTCGGCGAGCCCGTAGCGCGCGCCGTAGTCGCGGATCATCTCCAGCCAGGTGCGGGCGACGAACTGGAACAGGCCCTGCGCCGAGGAGGTCGCGGCCTTCGCCGCGGTGTCGAAGCTCGATTCCTTGTCGGCGAGCGCCATCATGTAGACGGGATCGACGCCGGCCTCGTCGGAGGCCTTGACGATCGTGTCGACCACCTTGCGCGGCACGCTGCGCTCGCCGAACTTGACCGCGTCCTGCTCCTGCGTCACCCGCGGCAGGGCCGCGAGGTCGTCCTGGATCAGGGCCGTGGTGGCGGGCTCCTGCTCCGGCAGGGGCAGGCCGTTCCAGGCATCCTTCGCCGGTGCCGGAGCCGGCGCCGGTGCCTCTGCCGATGCCGCGGGCGCCTCGGCGGGAACCGCGGGCTCGAACGCGCGTTGAGCGAGTTCCTGAGCGGCGCGCGGGCTGGTGTCGACCCGGTCGTGGGCCTGGGCGGCCGGCGCGAAGTAGGCGGGCGCGAAGGCGGCCTGCGGCAGGCCGAACCCGGCGACGAGCCCGAGGGCCAGCGTCCCGGAGATCCGGCCGAGGCCGGTGCGGCGAAGTGACCGGCGCCCTGCGTCGCGCCCGGCCCGCGGCAGCCACGCCACGGCTTCATCCTCGAAATGCCCCGTGCCGGTCAGGGTCTGCGGCACGAGTCGGTTCACGTCGTCGGCGCAACGCGCCGGCTCCGGGAAAACCCCCATCATCGGTCCTCTTCTAGATCGGTCCTTGCGTCCGCCCGGCTCTGACGGCCGGGTTTTTTCTGGAAGCGGCGGCCCTATCGACGCCGGCCGTGACCAGAATGGGACGGCCCCGTGATCCAAGCGTGGCACGGTCAAGGAAGGGTTAACCCTCCCGCTTAGGGCCCCGTTAACGCCGCCGACCGGCGGCCGACCGGCCGCGCGCGGGACGACGACGGGGCGATGTTGTCGCATTCGGGTTGGAACGGAGCACCGCCGAGCCAGTTAGGTACGGCCCCGGGGGGGTGAACTTCCGTCCCAGGACGGACCCTTCAAGACGCCACCCGCGTCCGCACAAGGACATCAGTTTCCGATGAGCATGCAGTCCGGTCGCCGCGTCGGTGTCGCCTTCGTTGGCATGGGAGGCGCCGTCGCCACCACCGCCATCGCCGGCATCGAGATGATCAAATCCGGCTCCAACCGTCTCGACGGGCTGCCGCTCGCCGGTCTCTCCGTGGCCGGCATGGCCGACTACAAGGACCTCGTCTTCGGGGGCTGGGACCTGAACGGCGACGACCTCGCCTCCGCGGCGAGCGGGCACGGCGTGCTCTCGAAGGACGACATCGAGAACGGCGCCCAGGTCCTGAAGGGCATCACGCCCTGGCCGGCGGTCGGCAGCGCGAAGTTCTGCAAGAACATCGACGGTCAGAACCGGATCGTCGCCAAGGACCACCGCGAGGCGGTCTCGGTGATTGCCAACGATCTCCGCCGCTTCCAGAAGGAGAGCAACCTCGACGACGTGGTCGTGGTGAACCTCGCCTCCACGGAGCGCTGGCCTGACCTCAGCGACCCGACCCTGAACTCGACCGCCGCCTTCGAGAAGGGCCTGGATTCGAGCGACGAGGCGATCTCGCCGGCGATGCTCTACGCCTACGCGGCGATCAAGAGCGGCATCCCCTACGCCAACTTCACCCCGAGCGTCGCCGCCGACGTCCCGGCGCTCCTCGACCTCGCCAAGGAGCTGAACGTCCCGGTGGCCGGCAAGGACGGCAAGACCGGCCAGACCATGATGAAGACGGTGCTGGCCCCCGCCTTCAAGGCGCGCGCCCTCCACGTCGACGGCTGGTTCTCGACGAACATCCTGGGCAACCGCGACGGCCTCGCCCTGAACGATCCGAACTCGCTGCAGTCGAAGCTCAACACCAAGGGCACGGTGCTCGACTCGATCCTCGGCTACCCGGTCGAGGACCACCTCGTGCACATCCACTATTACCGCCCGCGCGGCGACGACAAGGAAGCCTGGGACAACATCGACGTCACCGGCTTCATGGGCCAGCGGATGCAGATCAAGGTGAACTTCCTCTGCAAGGACTCGATCCTGGCCGCGCCGCTCGTCATCGAGATCGCCCGCGTCCTCGATCTCGCGAGCAAGCGCGGCGACGGCGGCGTGCAGGAGCAGCTCTCGACCTTCTTCAAGGCGCCGATGGTCAAGAACGGCCACGGTCCGGAGCACGCCTTCGGCAAGCAGGAGCAGATGCTCCGCGACTGGCTGGGCGTGCACTGAGGCTTCCCGCATCGACGGGCATGGTCTGAACTCGGTACGGCCCCTTCGTCGATGACGGGCCGGAACCGGCCCCCTCTCCCGCATGGGAGAGGGTCGGGGTGAGGGACCCGGTCCTCCCGGAGAGGTCGCATCCCTCACCCTGTCCCTCTCCCGCATGGGAGAGGGGACCCGCGTCCAGCCGGACGACGGGCGAGTCCGTCCCAGCCGCCTGTGAGGCCGTGAGCCTCATCCGGCCGAGAGAAGTGATGCCCCGCGAGAACCACCCGTCGCAATCCGGTGCCGCAGCGCCCGAGGCCCTGCGCGACCTTCTGGTCGAGATGAACGACCTCAAGCGCGTCCGCTCCGCGGGCCGTACGGGCTCGATCGCCGAGCGGCTGTTCGCGCAGGGGTGGGGGCTGCTGACCGGCGGCGCCGCGCCGGACGACGTCGCCCTCGACATCGCGGCCGTCACGCTGGCGGCGACGCGCCTCTGCGACCTCGACGCGGCCTTCCTGACCGCGGCGGGGCTCTCGGACGAGGCCGCCTCCGCGGTGCTGGTGGCGGGGTTCGACGCCGTCACCGGAGAGCTCGATCCGGACCTCCGCGACCGCCTGCGCGCGCGGCTCGCGCCGCGTCCGGCCGGCCGGCCCGGGCCGCTGCCGGGCTTCGTCGGCGCCCTGGCGCAGCAGCCGCGGGCGGGCGTCACCTGTCCCGGCCGCGCCCGGATCCTGCTGGAGCCGCCGGAGAACCACGCCGAGCACTGCCTGATCGTGGCGGTCTACGGCGTCTGCCTCAGCCCGTTCTACCGGGCCGATCCCGGCACCGTGTTCCTGGCCGCGATGGCCCACCACTTCCACAACGCCGCCATGCCGGATGCCGGCTTCACCGGCGAGATGCTGCTCGGCGACCATCTCGGCCCGATCATGGCCACCACCACCGCGTGGGCGCTCGCCGAGCTCGACGCGCCCCTGCGGGCCCAGGTCGAGCGCGCCCGGGCGGTGCTGCCCGACGATTCCACCGCCGAGGGCCGCGCCTTCCACGCGGCCGACTGCATCGACCGCGTCCTCCAGATCGCCCAGCACCTGCGCGGGGCCTCGACCACGATGGGGATGGTGCTCGACGAGTGGGAGCTGGTCCATGCCGGCCCGGTGAAGGGCTTCCACGATCGTGTCCTCGCCGACATGCGCATCCCTTGATCGCCGGACCCGGTCGCCCATCTGCCCGGGCGGCCCCGAGAACCATGATCCCGTTCGAACTCAGATCGCCGGACACCGGCAACCCGCTGAAGGCCGACGGCCCGCACGCCCTGCGCGACGCGGAGACCGGCGCGCGCTGGCCCGTGATCGATGGCATCCCGTACCTGCGGATCAACCGTGCGGCCCTGGTCGAGCGGGTGCTCGCCCATCTCGACGCCGGCGAGCCCGACGAGGCGCTGGCCGCGCTGCTGGTCGATCAGGATGATTGGTGGAACGGGCCGCCGGCCGATCCCGCCGGGATTATCCGCCTGATCAAGACCCGCCGCGAGGCGACCCTCCGCGAGGCGGTCGAGCTCCTCGGCTGGGGCCGCGTCGGCGACTACTTCCTGCACCGCTGGAGCGACCCGACCTTCCTGGCCGGCCTGTCGCTGCTGGAGGCGCACTGGAACGAGCCCGTCTGCGTCTTCGAGTTCGCCTGCGGCATCGGCCACTACCTGCGCGAGTTGCAGCGGCGCGGCTGCAAGGTCGCCGGCGCCGACGTGGTCTTCGCCAAGCTCTGGGTCGCGCGCCACTGGGTCGTGGCCGAGAAGGCGCAGCTCGTCTGCTTCGACGCCGGCTCGCCCCACTGGCCGATCCCGGGGGCGCCGGTCGACCTCGTCGTCTGCAACGACGCCTTCTACTTCCTCGACGACAAGGCGGCGCTCCTCGAGAACCTCCGCCAGAACGCCGGCGACGACGGCTGGCTGGCGCTGAGCCACATCCACAACCGCGACTGCCCGGGCTTCTCGGCCGGTCGCGCGGTGACGGCCGAGGAGATCGCCGAGTTCTTCCCCGACGCCCTGGTCTACGACGACGCGGAGCTGACCCGGGCGCTGGTCGAGGCGCGGGCGCCGGGCCCGCAGGACCCCGCCGCCCTGCGAAGCTGCGAGGCGTTCTCGGTGGTGTGCGGTCCCGGGATGCGCCCGGCGCCGCGCGCCCTGGTCGACGGCCTCACCCTGCCGAAGCCCGGCACCGTGCTGCGGCTCAACCCGCTCTACGTGCCCGAGGGCGGCGGTTACGTCATCCGCTGGCCCTCGGAGCGCTACGAGGCGGAGTACGCCCCCCGCGCCACGTACCCGCTGCACTCTCCGGGACCGGAGTCGCTGACCTTCGACGAAAGCCTCGATGCGTCGGAAACGCAGCGCGTGCGCGTGCGCGAGTTCGTCGACCTGCCGGAGCGGTGGTGATGGACGCGGTCGGCTGGGGCATCGTCGGCTACGGCTGGGTCGCCCGCGACTACATGGAGCCCGGCATCCGCGCGGCCGGGCACCGGCTGGTGGCGGTCAGCGATCCGAACCCGGAGAGCCGCGCGGCCGCCGAGCGGGCCGGTGCCCGCGTCCACGCCGATCTCGCCGGCCTGATCGCCGAGCCCGCGGTCGAGGCGGTCTACGTGGCGACGCCGAACCACCTGCACCGCGGCGCCGTCGAGGCGCTGGCCGCCGCCGGCAAGGCGATCCTGTGCGAGAAGCCCATGGCGGCGACGCTGGCGGATGCCGAGGCCATCGCGCACGCCGTCGAGTCGCAGAAAATCTTCTACGGCACGGCCTTCGACCAGCGGCACCACCCGGCCCACCGGATGATCCGCACGCAGATCGAGGCCGGCCGGCTCGGCACCGTGACGGCGGTGCGGATCGTCTATGCCTGCTGGCTCGGGCGCGACTGGTCGGAGGCCAGCCAGCCGAACTGGCGGATCGACGCCGCCCAGGCCGGCGGTGGCGCCCTGATGGACCTCGCCCCGCACGGGCTCGACCTCGTGGACTTCCTGCTCGGCGAGCCGATCACCACCATCGCGGCCCTGACCCAGACCAAGGCCCAGGATTACGCGGTCGACGACGGCGCCCTGCTGATCGGGCGGACCGCGGGCGGCGCACTGGCGAGCCTGCACGTCGCCTACAATTGCCCCGACGCGCTGCCCCGCCGCCGCCTGGAGGTGGTCGGCACGAAGGGTCTGCTCGTCGCCGAGAACACGATGGGCCAGACGGCCGGCGGCTCGCTGACCTTCGTCGACGGCGCCAGCGGGCGCGCGGAACCGCTCGCCTTCGACGCCGACAGCTCGCCCTTCACCGAGCAGGTGCGCGCCTTCGGCTCGGCGCTGCGCCGGCCCGAGGAGCGGGCCGCGTACGCGGCGTCCCGGGACCTTCACACGATGCGGCTCGTCGCCCGCGCCTACGGGCAGGGGTAGCGGACACAGGATACGCAGCCACGGAACCACACCCCGGCATCTCCCACCCACGCCCTCATCCTGAGGTGCCCGCGTCAGCGGGCCTCGAAGGAGGGCTCCAGGGATCGCGCGTCCGGCTGGAGCCCTCCTTCGAGGCCCCCGCTGCGCTTCGGCTCCTCGGGATGAGGGGATGAATGGGAGGGGGCACGGCGCACGGTTCGAGGAAGACGGGAACACGACGTGACCAACGCAGACGCCTTCCACGACCAGGACGACCGCGCCCGCCACGAGCGGATCAAGGCGCCGCGCCCCTACCGTTTCGGCGCCAAGCGGCCGATCGAGGGCCTGCCCGAGACCCTGCCCGACCCGGTCAGGGCCTATCTCGACGTGCTGCCGGAGGGGCGCGTCGTCGGCTTCCCGCTGGCGCCACTCGATCGCACCGGCATCCCGGTCTGGTTCGTGGCCCTGTTCCTCGACGACCCGTTCTTCGTGGGCGCGATGCCGTCTGGGATCGGCTACGGCGCCACCGACGACGAGGCGCTGATCGGCGCCGTGGCGGAGATCGCCGAGAACCTGATGCCGTCCCTCGCGGTGCTGCCCCGCGCGAAGGAGCGGGCGAGCTATACCGATCTCGTCCGCGTCTACGGCGCCAAGTCGGTCGCCGACCCGCTGACCCTGTGCCTGCCCGCCGGGTCCCCGGTCGGCCGCGACACGGTGCTCGAGTGGACGCCCGCGATCCGCCACGCCACCGGCGAGATCGTCCTGATGCCGCTCGACGTCGCCGCCACCGATTATTTCGAGCTGTCGGAGGGCTACAAGCCTTTCACCAACCTGATCACCAACGGCCTCGGCGCCGGGCCCGACGTGCCTTTCGCGCTGGGCCACGGCGTGCTGGAGCTGCTCCAGCGGGACGGCAACGGCCTACTGTTCCGGGCCCTCGACCAGGGCGTGATGCTCGACCTCGACGGCATCGGCCCGGAGAACGCCGCCATGCTGGCCCGACTGAAGGACCTGGGCATCCGGGCGCTGCCGAAATTCGCCACCGACCAGTTCGGGCTGACCAACCTCTACGTCGTCGGCTACGACGAGGACCCGGCGCGCACCCCGGCGCCGATCGCCCTCTCGGCCTGCGGCGAGGCCTGCGATCCGGACCGGGAGCGGGCCCTGCGCAAGGCGCTGCTGGAATTCCAGGCGGCCCGGGTGCGCAAGACCTTCGGGCACGGCCCGCTCGACATGGCCGCCACGGTGACGCCGCCCGGCTACGTCGACGCGTTCATCCAGAAGGCGCTGCCCAGCCTGGACCTCGAGGAGAGCCGCGCTCTCCAGGCCATGCTCGAATGGATCGAGATGCCGGCGGCCGACCTGCGCGGCGTGCTCGCCGACACGGTCTATTCCGAGCGCAGCACGAAGCGATTTACGGACTTGCCCTCCACTCGGGCCGCCGACGGCCATGCGCGGGGGAAGATCGCCTGCGACCGGCTGCTCGAAGCCGGGTTCGACGTGCTCTACGTCGACTGCACACCGCCGGGCGGCGGGGTCGGCGTCGTGAAGGCGATCGTGCCGGGGCTCGAGGTCGAGACCATGAGCTACTACCGGATCGGCGAGCGCAACACCAAGAAGCTCATCGACCGCGACCATCCGCTCATCCAGTTCGGCACCGAGAGCGAGACTTTGCGGCCGGTGCGTCTGACCCCTGAAGCCCTGGAGCGGTTCGGCGGCCAGCCGCTGTTCGACGTGGCCCTGGCCGAGCGGATCGTCGGGCGGCACTATCCGCTCTACCGCGAGCCGGAATCGCACCACGCGCCGTTCCGCCTCGCCCAGCGGAAGGGGAGGGCGGCGTGACGCTCCGGTTCGCCTACAACACCAACGGCGCGGCCAACCACCGCCTCGACGACGCGCTCCACCTGATCAAGGCGGCGGGCTACGACGGCGTGGCGCTCACCCTCGACATCCACCACCTCGACCCCTTCGCCGACACCTGGGCGGCGGAAGCCGGCCGGGTGGCGAGCCTGCTGGAGAAGCTGGAGCTGACCTGCGTCATCGAGACGGGCGCCCGCTTCCTCCTCGATCCGTCCGCCAAGCACGAGCCGACGCTGGTGACCGCCGACGCCGCGGGCCGCGCCCGGCGGGTCGGCTTCCTCAAGCGGGCGATCGAGATCGGCGCCATGCTCTCCGCCGAGGCGGTCTCGTTCTGGGCCGGCGTGCCGAAGCCGGGCGTGGATCCCGGCGAGGCCCGGCGCTGGCTGGAGGAGGGGCTGCACGAGGTCGCCTCGTTCGCCGCCGAGGCCGGTGTCGTGCCCTGCCTGGAGCCCGAGCCCGGCATGCTGATCGAGACGCTCGACGACTACGCTTCCCTCTCCGTGCCGGGCTTGAAGCTCGCCCTCGACACCGGCCACTGCCTCGTCACGGGCGAGCGCGAGCCGGCGGCCGCCGTGCGGGAATTCGCCGACCGGATCGGCACCGTGGCGATCGAGGACATGAAGCGCGGCAGCCACATCCACCTGCCGTTCGGCGAGGGCGACATGGACGTGCCGGGTGTCCTGGAGGCCCTGGAGGCGGTCGGCTTCGGCAAGCTGATCTGCGTCGAGCTGTCCCGCGAGAGCCACCGGGCCGACGTGATGATCCCGCAGGCGCTGGAGTACCTCCGCGGCTGCCGGCGCCCCGGCCCGGTCCTGGCCGGCGAGCAGGAGACGCGGCGGCAATGGCAGTGAGAGCCGAACCGCGGCGAGGCGAGGATCGGGCACGGGAGAAGGGGCGCCTCGGCGCCTCGCCCAGTCGATGCGAAGGTGCGGCGCGATGAGAATCCTCTTCCTCAGCCGCCGCTACTTCCCGGCGATATCGGGCATGAGCGTCTACGCGCAGAACCTGCTGCGCGAGCTGGTCGGCGCCGGCCACGACGTCACGATGATCTCGCAGTACCGGGGCGACGCCTTCGGCACCCGGGTCTACGGGGGCGGGCCGCCGCCGCCGGTGCCGGGCGTGCGGGTGATCGGCCTGGAGCAGCTCGGCGAGCAGGCGTCGGGCGACTTCGAGCGCGACATCGCCGCCATGGTGGACGCGATCTGCCGCGAGCACGCCCGACAACCCTTCGACATCCTGCACGCGCAATACGGTTACCCGACCGGCTGGGCGGTGCTGCTCGCCGCGCGCGAACTCGGCGTGCCGAGCGTCGTCTCGATCCAGGGCGGCGACGGCCACTGGGTCGGCTCTTGCTGCGAGACCCACCGGGTCGCCATGTGCGAGGTGCTGGCCCACGCCAACGCGCTGCTGATCGGCGGCGCCTCCTTCGTGGACGAGGTCTGCGAGCGGCTCGGGTCGGACCCCGCCCGCTTCACCATCGTGCCCGGCGCGGTCGACACCGACCGGTTCGCGCAGGGCACGCCCGACGGGCTGCCCGCGCCCCATCCGGGCCCGGTGCGGCTGTTCTACCACGGCCGGGTCGACCGCCGGAAAGGCGTGCTCGACTTCATCGAGGCCCTGGCGATCCTGCGCGCGCAGGGCACGCCGTTCGCCGCCACCATCTCGGGGATCGGGCCCGACGTGGACCCGGCCAAGGCGCTCGCCGCCGAGCGCGCCTTCTCGGAGCGGGAGATCGCCTTCACGGGCTACGCCGAGTACGCCACCGTGCCCGACCTCTACCGCCGCGCCGACGTGTTCGTCTCGCCGACCTACGCGGAGGGCTTCTCCAACACGATCCTGGAGGCGCTCGCAGCAGGGCTCGCCACCGTCTCGTGCCACGCGGTCGGCGTCTCGGACTGCCTGCGCGACGGGGAGAACGGGCTGCTGGTGAACCCGGGCGACGTCCCGGCGCTGGCCGCCGCGCTCACCCGGGTCATCGCGGACGCGGATCTGCGCCGCCGCATCGCGACGGCCGGCTTGGAGGAGTGCCGCCGCGTCTACTCGTGGCACGCGGTCGGGCGGCAGATCATGGACGTCTACGCCCGCGTGCGCGGCGAGCGGCCGGCCACCGGCTTCTCGCCGGATCTGCCCCACGATCCGACGTGTCGCTTCCGCGCCGAGCCGCACCTGCTCTGAGCGCGCGGGTTGGAACCCATCGAGACCGTCGCACCCCGGACCATGCCCACCGCGCTCGCCCTCTCCCCCCATCTCGACGACGCGGCCTTCTCGTGCGGCGGCCTCCTGGCAAGCCTCGCGCAAGCTGGCTGGCGCGTGGTGATGGCGACCCTGTTCACCGGCAGCGTCGCCGAGCCGAGGGGCTTCGCGCTCGCCTGCCAGCTCGACAAGGGTCTGGGACCGGAGGTCGACTACATGGCCCTGCGCCGGGACGAGGATGTCCGGGCTGCCGCGGCGCTCGGCATCGCGCCGCCCGTCCACCTGCCGTTCAGGGAGGCGCCGCACCGGGGCTACGGCTCGGCGCCGGAGCTCTTCGCCGACACGCGCGCCGACGACGGCGTCGCGGCCGAGCTGGCACCGGCCATCGCGGGGCTGATCGCCGCGGGGAGTCCCGATCTCCTCCTGGCTCCGCAGGCGATCGGCGGGCACGTCGATCACGTCCAGACCGTGCGGGCGCTGCGCGGCCTCGCGCCGGCGCAGCCGATCCTTTGGTGGCGCGACTTTCCCTACACGGTGCGGGAGGCCGCCCCGAAGGCGCCCCTCGCCGACCTGTTCGCCGACCTCGCCGAGCCGGCGATGCGCCTCGCCCCGGAGGCCCAGACCCGGAAGCGCGCCGCCTGCGCGGCCTATGCCAGCCAGATCGGCTTCCAGTTCGGCGGCGTGGCCGGCCTCGACGCGCGCCTCGCCCGGGAGGAGGGCACCGAGCGCTTCCGCCTGTCGGGCCGCCTCGGCCTCACGATCCCCGGCCTCGATGCCGGCTGAGCCGCGGGCGCCGAAGGCGCTGGCCGATCCGGAAGCCCTCGCGGCCCGCCGCGCCCTGATCGACAGCCCCCACATCGCACCGATCCGGGCGCTGGCGGCGCGCGTCGCGGCCGAGCGCGGCGCCCCGGTCCCGGCGCCCGACCCCCTGGACGGCGGCGTCGGCGCGCGGATGCTCCTCCTCCTCGAGACCCCCGGCCCGGCGGTCCTGCGCACCGGCTTCGTCACCCGCGACAGCGCGAACGGCACGGCCGCGAACCTGTTCCGCTTCCTCGCCGAGGCCGGGCTCAGCCGGGCCGACACGCTGATCTGGAACGCGGTCCCCTGGCTCATCCACGCCGAGGGCGCCCGCAACCGGGCGCCCCGCCGGGCGGAGGTGGCGGCGGCCGCGCCCTATCTGGCCCCGCTCCTCGACCTGCTGCCGCGCCTCGCCGTGGCGGTGCTGGCCGGCCGCTTCGCCGGCGAGGCCGCGCCCGCCCTCGCGGCGCTCCGCCCCGACCTTCCGGTGATCCGGGTGCCGCACCCGAGCCCGACCTATGTCTGCACCGCGCCGGAGGTGCCGGAGCGGATCCGGCGCGGCCTCGCGGAAGCGGCCGCGATCCTCGATCGGACCTCCGGCTGAGGATAGATCGCCCGTCACGGGCCTGCCTTCCCTGGCCTTGCGCCCCGGTTCGGCCTACATGCGGGGCAACGGGCCGCGGTCCGGGAGATTCCGGCACGGGCTGACGGCCTTCGGGCCGGGCCGCGCAGCCGGAAGGGCGGACGCCGATCGGCATGAATTTTCAGGGACAGCACCGGAGCCCGGCCGAGCCGGTCGAGCCGGTCCAGCACGATGCCGAGGCGGGCTCGAAGCGGAAGAGCCGGCGCAGCCGCTATGCCTGGATCGGCACGGCGGCCAGCATCGTGCTGTTCGCCGTCTCCCTCGGCGTCCTGTGGAAGCTCGTGCAGAGCGTCAGCTGGGCGGAGGTGCGCAGCGCCATCGCGGCGGCGACCGCCGAGCAGCTCGGGCTCGCCTTCCTGTTCGTCGGCATCAGCTACCTGTTCCTGACCGGCTACGACGCGCTGGCCCTGCGCCAGCTCAAGATCAAGGTGCCGTACCGGATCACCGCGCTCGCCTCCTTCACGAGCTACGCGGTGAGTTTCACCCTCGGCTTCCCGCTGCTCACCGCCGGGACGATCCGCTACTGGATCTACGCCCGGCAGGGGCTCTCGACGGCCAAGATCGCCGCGCTCACCGTCATCGCCGGGTTCACCTTCTGGCTCGGCATGGGCGTGGTGCTGGGCCTGAGCCTGATCATCGAGGCCGGCCAGCTCGCCGGCCTCGCCTTCACGTCGATCCGGATCAACCAGGGCGTCGGCCTCGCGGCGCTCGCCCTGGTGCTCGGCTACCTCGCCTGGGTCTCGGCCAAGAAGCGCAGCATCACCGTCAAGCAGTGGCGCCTGGAGCTGCCGGGCGCCTCGGTCTCCATCGGCCAGATGATCGTCGGGATCGGCGACGTCTGCGCGGCGGCGGCGGTGCTCTACGTCCTGCTGCCCCAGGAGACGACGCTCGGCTTCACCACCTTCCTGGCGATCTACGTGCTCGCCGCCATGCTGGGGATCGCGTCGAACGCGCCGGGCGGGATCGGGGTGTTCGAGGCGACGATCCTGCTCGCCCTGTCGAGTCTGCCGCGCAACGAGGTGCTGACCTCGCTGCTGCTGTTCCGGGGCTGCTACTACGTCGTGCCGTTCGTGACCGCCCTGGCGATGCTCGGGCTGTACGAGATCGTCAAGCGCGCGGGCGGCGCCCGCGATCCCGGGCCTCCGGAGGGCACGGCCGGCCCGTCCGGCCGGGCGTGGCACGACGAGTCCGAGCCCCGCTGATCGGCCGGCCGCGCCCGCCATGTCCGGCCGCCTGCGCAGCTCCCCCGCCTGGACCGGCGCCGCGATCGCCGCGGGCCTGCTCGGGCTCGCCACCGCCCTGGCCGGGCGGTTCGATCTCCCGCTGATCCTGATCGGCCTCGCGGCGGTCTGCCTGGGCGGCTGGCTCGGCGGGCGCGGCCGCGAGGCGCCAGTGCCGCGCCCGGCCACCACCACGCCGCGCCACGCCGTCGCCGAGGCGCTGCTCGCCCACGTGCCGGACCCGGTCATCCTGGTCGACCGGCGCACCCTGGTGCTGGAGGCCAATCCCGCCGCCCGGGCGCTCCTGCCGGCCCTCCACCAGGCCCGGCCGCTGTCCTTCGCGCTCCGCGACCCGGAGGTCCTCGACGGCATCGAGGCGGTGCTGAGTTCCGGCCTCCCGCGCCGCGTCGCGCTGTCGACCCGGGTGCCGCTGGAGCGGACCTTCGATGTCCAGATCGGCGCCCTGCCGATGCCCGACGGGTCCGGCGTCAGCGCGCTGCTGTTCCTGCGCGACCTCACCGCGGCCCGGCGCCTGGAGGCGATGCGGGTCGACTTCGTCGCCAACGCCAGCCACGAGCTGCGCACGCCGCTCGCTACCCTGATCGGCTTCATCGAGACCCTGCAGGGGCCGGCCCGCGACGACGCGCAAGCCCGGGAGCGCTTCCTGGAGATCATGCGCGTCCAGGCCCTGCGGATGACGCGGCTGATCGACGACCTGCTGTCGCTGTCGCGGATCGAGCTGCGCGAGCACGTCGCCCCCACCGCGGTGGTCGATCTTGGGGCGCTCGCCCGCCAGATGGTCGACGCCCAGGGCCCGCCCGCCGAGGCGCGGGGCGCCACGATCCGGCTGGAGGAGGGTGCGGGCCCCTACGCGGTCCCCGGCGACGCCGACGAGCTGGCGCGGGTGATCGAGAACCTGATCGAGAACGCCGTGAAGTACGGCGGCGGCCGGATCAGCGTCGGGCTCGCCCGCGAGGACGACCCGCGCCTCGGGCCCCGCGTCGTCCTGTCGGTGGCCGATGACGGGCCGGGCATCCCGCCCGAGCACATCCCGCGGCTGACGGAGCGCTTCTACCGGGTCGACGTCGCCTCGAGTCGCGCCCGCGGCGGCACCGGGCTGGGGCTCGCCATCGTCAAGCACAGCCTCAACCGCCACCGCGGCCGCCTCGCCATCGAGAGCGCGGCCGGCGAGGGGACGACCGTGCGGGTCAGCCTGCCCGAGTACGGCGCCGCGCCGCCGCAGTTCGCGGCCGATCAGGCCGGCCCGGTATAGGGGCCGATCCCGAGCCCGGCCTCGACGCGCCCGACCCAGGCGCGGATCGCCGGGTAGTCCGTGAGGTCGAAGCCCCCCTCGTGGGCCATGCGCGTGTAGGCGACGAGCGCCACGTCGGCGAGGGTCAGGATCTCGCCCGCCATGAAGGCCGAGCGCCCGAGGGTGTCCTCCATCAGCCGCAGGGCGTCGGCGCCGCGCTCCGCGAGCTTCGGGTCGAGATCCTCGGGCGCCCGCTTGAGGTAGTGGAGCTGGTAGCGGCGGACCGCGATGTAGGGCTCGTGGCTGTACTGCTCCCAGAACATCCACTGCAGCATCCGGGCGTGGGGCAGGGGCTCCGCGGGGACCAGCGCGGAGCCATCCGCGAGGTAGACGATGATCGCGTTCGATTCCGACAGCACGGTGCCGTCGGGCAGGACGACGATCGGCACGCGGCCGGCGGGGTTCAGGGCGAGGAACTCGGGCCGGCGCGTCCCGCCGCCCGGGACGTCGACGTCGCGCCAGACCGCCGGGATGCCGAGATGCGCCGCGACCCATTTGACCTTGAGGCAGTTGCCGGAACCCGGGTCGCCGTAGATCGTCAGCGGCTCGCTCATCCGTGTCCCCATCGCTCCGGTGGGCGGTGACCTTGGCCGGGCGGGCGCGATTCGACAACGGCCGCGGCCCGCATCGACCGGCCGGATCCGGAGCCTCGCCCGCGAACCCTTGACCTTCCCATCATGGGAAGCTCCATCTGACCGGGCATGGATGCTTCCAACCGGACAACCGCCATGTCGAGATCCGTCGCCCTGACCCTCCCCGTCGAGGGCATGTCCTGCGCCTCCTGCGTCGGCCGCGTCGAGCGCGCCCTCGCGGCGCTGCCAGGCGCCCGTGACGTGGCGGTGAACCTCGCCACCCACCGCGCCAGCCTCGTCCTCGACGGGGCGACGAGCCCGGGCGACGTCGCGACGGCGCTCGCGGATGCCGGCTACCCCGTCCCAGAGACGCAGAGCCTGCTGGCCGTGGACGGGATGTCCTGCGCGAGTTGCGTCGGCCGCGTCGAGCGGGCGCTCGCCGCCGTGCCGGGGGTGACCGGCGCCAGCGTCAACCTCGCCGCCGGCCGGGCCGCGATCCGCCATCCCGAGGGGGTGGTGCCGATGGACGCGCTGGTGGCGGCCGTGGAAACGGCCGGTTACGAGGCCCGGCCGGTCGAGGCCGGCCACCCGGTGGACCCCTCCGCCCGTCAGGCCGAGGAGGGGCGCGCCCTGCGGCGCGACCTGATCGTCGCCGCCCTGCTCTCGGCGCCCGTCGTGGTCCTCGACATGGGTGGCCACCTTCTGCCCGCGCTGCACGGCGGCCCCGTGACGGCCCTGGTCCAGGCCGCGCTGGCCACCCTGGTCCTCGCCGGCCCAGGGCGGCGCTTCTTCCTGCGCGGCGTCCCGGGCCTGCTGCGCGGCCATCCCGACATGAACGCCCTGGTCGCCCTCGGGGCCGGCGCCGCCTACCTGTACTCCCTGGTCTCGACCCTGGCTCCGCACCTCCTGCCGGCCGGGGCGGCGCACCTCTATTTCGAGGCGAGCGTCCTGATCGTCACGCTGATCCTGCTCGGCCGGACGCTGGAGGCCCGCGCCAAGGGGCGCACCGGCCAGGCGATCGCGCGGCTGATGGACCTGACGCCGAAGACCGCCCGGGTCATCCGCGACGGCGCGGAGACCGAGGTTCCCCTCGACGCCCTGCGCCTCGGCGACGTCGTCCGGGTGCGTCCGGGCGAGCGGGTGGCGGCGGACGGCGCCGTGGTGGCCGGTAGCAGCCACGTCGACGAGAGCATGGTGACGGGCGAGCCGGCCCCGGTGCGCAAGGGGCCGGGCGATCCCGTGGTCGGCGGGACGCTCAACGGCCGCGGCAGCCTCGACCTGCGGGTCGAGGCCGTGGGGGGCGCCACCGTGGTGGCGCAGATCGCCGCCATGGTGGAGCGCGCCCAGGGCGGCAAGCTGCCGATCCAGGCGCTGGTCGACCGCGTCACCGGTCGGTTCGTCCCGGCGGTGATCGGCATCGCCGTGGTGACCTTCCTGGCCTGGCTGGCGCTGGCGCCGGCCCCGGCGCTGGGTCCGGCCCTGGTCAACGCCGTCGCGGTGCTGATCATCGCCTGCCCCTGCGCCATGGGGCTGGCGACGCCGACCGCCATCATGGTCGGCACCGGGCGCGCGGCGGCGCGCGGCGTGCTGTTCCGCGACGGCGCGGCGCTGCAGGGCCTGCGCGACGTGCGGGTGGTGGCCCTCGACAAGACCGGCACCCTGACCGAGGGCCGCCCCCGGCTCACCGAGATCGTCCCGGCCGCCGGTGTCGCGGAGGACGCGGTGCTGGCCCTCGCCGCCGCGCTGGAGACCCGCTCCGAGCACCCGCTGGCCGGCGCCGTCGTGGCGGCGGCCCGCGAGCGCGGCCTCGACCTGCCGGAACCGGGCAGCTTCGAGGCGGTGGCGGGCTTCGGGATCGCCGGACGTGTCGCGGGCCGGGCCGTGGCCCTCGGCGCGCCGCGCTACCTGGAGCGTCTCGGCGTCGCCCTCGACCCGGATCTCGCTGCCCGGGCCGAGGCGCTGGCGGGCGCGGGGCGGAGCCCGATCCACCTCGTCCTCGACGGGCGCCACGCCGCGATCCTGGCGGTGGCCGATCCCGTGAAGCCGGGCGCCCGCGCGGCGGTCGCGGCCCTGAAGGCGCGCGGCCTCGCGGTGGCGATGGTCACGGGCGACGATCCCGTCACCGCCGCCGGCGTGGCGCGGAGCCTCGGCATCGACGCCGTGGCCGCCGGGGTGCTGCCCGGCGGGAAGGTCGAGGCGGTCCAGCGGTTCCGGGCCGCGCACGGGCCGGTGGCCTTCGTGGGCGACGGCATCAACGACGCGCCGGCGCTGGCCGAGGCCGATGTCGGACTGGCGATCGGCACCGGGACCGACATCGCCGTCGAGAGCGCCGACGTGGTGCTGATGTCGGGCGATCTGGAGGCCCTGGTCGAGGCCCTGGCGCTGTCGCGGGCGGTGATGGCCAATATCCGCCAGAACCTGTTCTGGGCCTTCGCCTACAACGCCGCGCTGATCCCGGTGGCGGCCGGCGTGCTGGTGCCGTTCGGCGGCCCGGCCCTGTCGCCGATCCTAGCCGCGGGCGCCATGGCGTTCTCGAGCGTGTTCGTCCTGGGCAACGCCCTGCGGCTGCGCCGGGCCGGCGGGCGTCCCGCGGCGGCCGAGGGGCCGGCGCTGGCCGCGAGGCCGGCATGAGCGCGGCGACCCTCACGATCGGCGAGGCGGCGCGCCGGACCGGCGTCTCGGCCAAGATGATCCGCTGGTACGAGGCGACCGGCCTGCTGCCGCCGGCCGCCCGGTCCGAATCCGGCTACCGCCACTACGGCGAGGCGGACCTGCACACGCTGCGCTTCATCCGCCGCGCCCGCGACCTCGGCTTCAGCGTGGACGCGATCGCGGATCTCCTGGCGCTCTGGCGCGACCGCGCCCGGCCGAGCGCCGGGGTGAAGGCGATCGCGCAGGAGCAGATCGCCGATCTGCGCCGCCGCATCGCCGAGATGGAGGGCATGGCCCGGACGCTGGAGCACTTGGCGGAGGCCTGCTGCGGCGACGCGCGGCCGGACTGCCCGATCCTGGACGACCTCGCCGCGGGCGACCATACACCCGCGCCGCGGCGGCGCGGGCGCGGGATCACGGGGCGGGGTGCGGCGTGAGCGGGGCGCCGCGGATACCGAGCTTGGCCGTTGACGGCGGCTCTGGCCCCGGCTTTGCTGGTCCGGCCCACCAGCCAAGGCCACGAGAGCCCCGCCCCGATGCCCGTCCTCGAACGGATCCGCGCCTTCGCCGACACGATGACGGCGTGGCGGCACGACCTGCACGCCCATCCCGAGCTGCTCTACGACGTCGACCGCACCGCCGGCTTCGTCGCCGAGACGCTGCGGTCCTTCGGCTGTGACGAGGTCGTCACCGGCATCGGTCGGACCGGGGTGGTGGGCGTCATCCGCGGCCGGGGACGCAGCTCCAACCGCGCCATCGGCCTGCGCGCCGACATGGACGCCCTGCCGATCCAGGAGGTGCGCGACCTGCCCTACCGCTCCACCGTGCCGGGCAAGATGCACGCCTGCGGCCACGACGGTCACACGACCATGCTCCTCGGCGCCGCCAAGTACCTCGCCGAGACCCGGGATTTCGACGGGGCGGCCGTGCTGATCTTCCAGCCCGCCGAGGAGGGTGGCGGCGGCGGCGAGGCGATGGTCGACGACGGAATGATGGAGCGGTTCGGGGTCGAGTCGGTCTACGGGATGCACAACATCCCCGGTATGGCCGTCGGCACCTTCGCGATCCGGCCGGGGCCGATCATGGCCTCGACCGACCGCTTCACGATCACGATCGAGGGGCGGGGCGGCCATGCGGCCCTGCCGCAGAACGCCGTCGACAGCGTGCTCGTGTCGAGCCACGTGATCATCGCCCTGCAGAGCATCGTGTCGCGCAACCTCGACCCGGTGCAGTCGGCCGTGGTCTCGGTCTGCGCGCTGGAGGCCGGCGAGGCCTTCAACGTCCTGCCGCAGACCGTCACCATGCGCGGCACCATGCGCACGCTGTCCCAGGCCGTGCGCGGCGAGATCAAGGCGCGGATCGAGACCCTGGTGGCCGAGATCGCCGGCGGCTTCGGCGCGCGGGGCGGGGTCGCGTACGGGGCGAGCTACCCGGTGACCGAGAACCATCCCGCCGAGACCGATTTCATGGCCGGCGTCGCCGAGGCGCTGGTGGGTGAGGAGAACGTCGACCGGACGGTGGCGCCGATGATGACCGCCGAGGACTTCTCCTACATGCTCGCCCGCCGTCCCGGCGCCTACATGTTCATCGGCAACGGCGACAGCGCCTCGCTCCACCACCCGCACTACGATTTCAACGACGCGGCCGCGCCGTACGGGGCTTCCCTGTGGGCGCGCCTGATCGAGACCGGGCTGCCGCGCACCGCCTGAGCGCGCCCCTAAGCACACCGTCATCGCGAGCGCAGCGAAGCGACCCAGGGCAGCGCGACATCTGTCAGCGGGGCGCCAACTGGATCGCTTCGCCGCGCTCGCGATGACGGGAGGCGATCAGCCGCCGTAGCGGGCCTTGAGCAGCGCGTAGGTCAGCCGCGCCGTCTGGACCTCGCCGCCCTCCGGCCGGCCGGGCTTGGCGGAGGGGTTCCAGCCGTAGAGGTCGAAATGGCCGTGCGCCTTCGTGCTGGGCGCGAAGCGCCGCAGGAACAGCGCCGCGGTGATCGCCCCCGCGAACGGGCCGCCCGACACGTTGTTGAGGTCGGCCACCTTGGAATCGAGCAGGCTCGCGTAGGGCGCGTGCAGCGGCATGCGCCAGACCGGGTCGATCGCCGCCCGGCCGGCCCGCGCCACTGCCTCGGCCAGCGCGTCGTCCTCCGTGAAGAAGGCCGGCAGGTCCGGCCCGAGGGCCACCCGGGCCGCGCCGGTCAGGGTCGAGAAGTCGAGGATCAGGTCGGGGGAATCCGCGTCCGCGAGGGCGAGCGCGTCGGCGAGGATCAGCCGGCCCTCCGCGTCGGTATTGCCGATCTCGACGCTGAGCCCGGCCCGGCTCGGCAGCACGTCGCCGGGGCGGAAGGCGTTGCCCGCGACCGCGTTCTCCACCGCGGGGATCAGCAGGCGCAGGCGCAGGTTCAGGCCCGCGCCCATGACCATGTCGGCGGCGGCCAGCGCCGCGGCGGCGCCGCCCATGTCCTTCTTCATCAGCAGCATCGCGGCCGACGGCTTCAGGTCGAGGCCGCCGGTGTCGAAGGCGACGCCCTTGCCGACCAGGGTCACGCGCGGCGCGTCCGCCGGCCCCCAGGTCAGGTCGATCAGCCGCGGGGCCCGGGGCGAAGCGGCGCCGACCGCGTGGATCAGCGGGTACCCCTCGGCGAGGGCCGCGCCTTCCGTGACGGCGACGGAGGCGCCGTGGCGCTCGGCCACCGCCCGGGCGGCCGCCTCGATCTCGGCGGGTCCGAGATCGTTGGCCGGCGTGTTGACGAGATCCCGGCCCAGCGCCACCGCGGCGGCGACCCGCTCCACCTCGGCCGCGTCGATGCCGGCGGGCGCCGCGAGCCGGGCCTTCGTGCCGCCGCCGGACCGGTAGCGGCCGAAGCGGTAGCTCCCCATCAGCCAGGCGAGGGCGGCCTCGGCCGGCTCGGGGGCGTTGTCCAGGCGGAAGGTCCCCTCCGGCAGCAGCCCCGGCAGCTTGCCGGCGAGGAGCCTGTCGTAGGCCGCGGCCTCCGGATCGCCGAGGCCGAACAGGACGCGCGCGAGGCCGCCGTCCGGGCCGGGCAGGAGCGCGAGGCTGCCCGCCTTCGGCTTGAAGCCGATGGCCCTGGCGAAGCTCCGCTGGGCGGGCTCCAGGCCGGACTCGACCGCCGCCCAGCCCCCGGTGGGGACCAGCGTCACCGGTACGGCCTGGGTGTCGCCGGGCAGGAGCCCGCGGGTCGTCGCCGGAATCTCGGCCTGGGTCATGTGCCTCTCGCGTGCCGCCCGGACCGGCGGCTTAACCGGTGATTAGGGTTAACGCTCTATCACCGGCCGGCCGGGAGCGTGAAGCGCGTGCCATCGCGTCCGGTCCCGATGCCGGCGGAGCGCACCATGATGACGGCCCTGTTCCGGGTCACCCGATCCCAGGCACGCCCCGGACGCCGCGCCGCCCTCGCGGCCGCCGTCGTCGCGCTGGGCCTGGCCGGCTGCAACACCCGCTCGCCCGAGACGACCGGGTCGATCGGCCCCCTCGGCGGGCCGTCCGCGGCCGCCGCGGCGCCCTCGCGGCAGGACATCGACCGGCTGGCCGAGCGCTACAACGCCGACCCCGCCGACGGGCGCACGGCGATGGCCTACGCCCGCGCCCTGCGGGCCACCGACCAGATCGGCCAGGCCTCGGCGGTGCTGCAGCAGGCCGCCCTGCGCAACCCGCGCGACCAGGCCCTGCTCGGTGCCTACGGAAAGTCGCTGGTCGAGGCGGGCCGCTTCCGCGAGGCGATCGACGTGCTCTCCAACGCCCACACGCCCGCCAATCCCGACTGGCGCATCCTGTCGGCGCAGGGCTCGGCCTCCGCCCAGCTCGGCGAGCAGGCCCGCGCCCAGGGCTTCTACGAGGCCGCCCTCAAGATCCGCCCGAACGAGCCCTCGCTCCTGTCCAATCTCGGCCTGTCCTACGCGCTGTCGCGCAACCTCGATCAGGCCGAGCAGACCCTGCGCCTCGCCGCCGACCAGCCCGGCGCCGACGCGCGGGTGCGGGCTAACCTCGCCATGGTGCTCGGCCTCAAGGGCCGCTTCGCCGATGCCGAGGCCGTCCTGCGCCGCGACATGAGCGCCGAGGAGGCGGCCACGAACGTCGCGTCCCTGCGCAGGCTCGCGGCCCAGCCGAATCGATCGAAGGCCCTGTCCGTCGCGGGCGTGCCCGGGCAAGGGTAGGGCGCTCGCGCCACGCGACTCCCGCCCTTCTGCGGGCTCGCGGACGTACGCAGCAGCACCGGCAACACCCGTGCGGCTCTCCGCTCCCGCTCGGGAGAGGGGGCCTGTCGCGCTCGGCCGCCACCGTCGATGCCCGCTGGAGATGCGCGAGTCGCGCAGGCCTCCGCGGCGCGCGCCCAGTCGCCGCCACGGTCCCCGACAGGAAAACGCACCTGTCATGACGACCCGGTAGCGGCCAGATTCGAAAAGTTCTATATCCCTCCGCGGCTGCGCCGCGCGGCATCACGGGCGTCCAAATCGCCCCCGCGCATCGTCCTGCCCGGGCACTCCCGGGGCGGCGCGCGCCCGTCGGGCGCTACACAGGCCGAACACGGATCTCGTAGCGCAGGTCTTGCCTGCGCGTGTTCGACAACCCGCAGCGAGGATTGAACCAGCCGTGCCCTCACTCGACAGCTTCAAGGCCCGCCAGACGCTCGAAGCCGGCGGCAAGACCTACACCTACTATTCCATCCCCGAGGCCGAGAAGAACGGCCTCGCCTCGGCGGCCGCGCTGCCCTTCTCCATGAAGGTGATCCTGGAGAACCTGCTCCGCTACGAGGACGACCGCTCGGTCAAGAAGGCCGACATCGAGGCCGCCGTCGGCTGGCTCGACCAGAAGGGCAAGGCCGAGGTCGAGATCGCGTTCCGCCCCTCCCGCGTGCTGATGCAGGACTTCACCGGCGTCCCGGCGGTGGTCGACCTCGCGGCCATGCGCGACGCCATGGTTGCGCTCGGCGGCGACCCGCAGAAGATCAACCCGCTGGTGCCGGTGGATCTCGTCATCGACCACTCGGTGATCGTCGACGAGTTTGGCACCCCGAAGGCGCTCGCCGACAACGTCGCCCTCGAATACGAGCGTAACGGCGAGCGCTACACCTTCCTGAAATGGGGCCAGTCCGCCTTCGACAACTTCTCGGTGGTCCCCCCGGGCACCGGCATCTGCCACCAGGTGAACCTGGAATACCTTGCCCAGACCGTCTGGACGAAGTCGGAGAACGGCGCCGACGTCGCCTATCCCGACTCGCTCGTCGGCACCGATTCGCACACCACCATGGTCAACGGCATGGCGGTGCTGGGCTGGGGCGTCGGCGGCATCGAGGCCGAGGCGGCCATGCTCGGCCAGCCGCTCTCGATGCTGATCCCCGAGGTCGTGGGCTTCAAGCTGTCGGGCAAGCTGCCCGAGGGCACCACCGCCACCGACCTCGTGCTCACCGTCACCCAGATGCTGCGCAAGAAGGGCGTGGTCGGCAAGTTCGTGGAGTTCTACGGCCCCGGCCTCGACGACATGGCGGTCGCCGACCGGGCCACGATCTCCAACATGGCCCCCGAGTACGGCGCGACCTGCGGCTTCTTCCCGGTCGACCAGAAGACCATCGACTTCCTGAAGGTCACCGGCCGCTCCGACGACCGGATCGCCCTGGTCGAGGCCTACGCCAAGGCGCAGGGCATGTGGCGCGACGCCCAGACCCCCGACCCGGTCTTCACCGACACGCTGGAACTCGACATGGGCCAAGTCCGGCCCTCGCTCGCCGGCCCGAAGCGCCCGCAGGACCGCGTGCTGCTCGACGGCGCCAAGCCCGGCTTCGCCGCCTCGATGGAGACCGAGTTCAAGAAGGCCGCCGACCTCGCGCGCCGCTACCCGGTCGAGGGCACCAACTTCGACATCGGGCACGGTGACGTGGTGATCGCCGCGATCACGAGCTGCACCAACACGTCGAACCCCTCGGTGATGATCGGCGCGGGCCTGCTCGCCCGCAACGCCGTCGCCAAGGGCCTGCGCTCCAAGCCGTGGGTGAAGACCTCGCTCGCGCCCGGATCGCAGGTGGTCGGCGAGTACCTGGAGAAGTCCGGCCTGCAGGAGCCGCTCGACGCGCTCGGCTTCAACCTCGTGGGCTTCGGCTGCACGACCTGCATCGGCAATTCCGGCCCGCTGCCGGAGGCGATCTCGAAGGCGATCAACGACAACGACGTCGTCGCCGCGGCGGTGCTCTCGGGCAACCGCAACTTCGAGGGTCGGGTGAATCCCGACGTGCGGGCGAACTACCTCGCCTCGCCGCCGCTCGTGGTCGCCTACGCGCTGGCCGGCTCGCTGCAGATCGACATCACCACGGAGCCGCTGGGCCAGGGCTCGGACGGCAAGCCCGTCTACCTCAAGGACATCTGGCCGTCCTCGGCCGAGGTCCAGCAGTTCATCGAGGAGAACATCACCTCCGCGCTGTTCAAGTCCCGCTACGCGGACGTGTTCGGCGGCGACCAGAACTGGAGGGACGTCGAGGTCACCGAGGCCGAGACCTTCGCGTGGAACCCGGGCTCCACCTACGTGCAGAACCCGCCCTACTTCGTCGGCATGGAGAAGACCCCCAAGCCCGTCGAGGACATCGAGGGTGCGCGCATCCTCGGCCTGTTCCTCGACTCGATCACCACCGACCACATCTCGCCGGCGGGCAACATCCGCGCGGCCTCGCCGGCCGGCGAGTACCTGCAGTCGCACCAAGTGCGCGTGCAGGACTTCAACCAGTACGGCACGCGGCGCGGCAACCACGAGGTGATGATGCGGGGCACCTTCGCCAACATCCGCATCAAGAACCAGATGGTGAAGGACGCCTCCGGCGGCGTGGTCGAGGGCGGGTGGACGCATTTCCAGCCGTCCGGCGAGAAGATGTTCATCTACGACGCGGCGATGAAGTACGCCGAACAGGGCACGCCGCTCGTGATCTTCGCCGGCAAGGAGTACGGCACCGGCTCGTCGCGCGACTGGGCGGCGAAGGGCACGAAGCTGCTCGGCGTCCGCGCCGTGGTGGCCGAGAGCTTCGAGCGCATTCACCGCTCGAACCTCGTCGGGATGGGCGTGGTGCCGCTGGTCTTCCAGGGCGATACGAGCTGGCAGTCGCTGGGCCTGAAGGGTGACGAGACCGTCACCATCAAGGGCCTCGCCGGCGAGCTGAAGCCCCGCCAGACGCTCACCGCGGAGATCAAGTCCGCCGACGGCTCGGTGAAGCAGGTCCCGCTGACCTGCCGCATCGATACGCTCGACGAGCTCGAGTACTTCCGCAACGGCGGCATCCTGCCCTACGTGCTGCGCTCGCTCGCGGCGTGAGCCTCCGGAGGGCAGCGTCCCCGCTGCCCGCGCGGTAATCAGGCGGCGCCCACCGGGTGCCGCCTGACTCGTTTTCGGTCGGTGCCGTCGTCCGACGCGCCACGCCGTCATCGCGAGCGCAGAGAAGTGATCCAGGGCGGCGCGACGGAGGAAGTCCTTGCGCCGGCTGGATTGCTTCGCTCCGCTCGCAAAGACGGTGGAGTCTGACAACCTCGCTCCTGTCGCCTAGCAGGTCGTTTCGCTTGCGCGCAACCTTGTTTCGCGCGCGGGCCGCCCCATAACCCGGCTCCTGAAGCCAGGATGGGACCCCGATGAAGCACCTCAGCAAGACACTCGTCGCCGCCGGCCTGACGGCCCTGCTGTCGAGTGCGGCCCTCGCCGCGCAGGTCGAGCGCGTCCGCGGGACCGTCGACAAGGCCGACGGCGGCACGGTCACGATCAAGACCGACGACGGCAAGACCGAGACCGTCGACGTGAGCGGCGCCAAGTTCGCCTGGGTGGTCCCGTCGAGCCTCGACGCGATCAAGGACGGCGTCTTCATCGGCACCGCCACCAAGGGCGAGAACCCGATGACCGCCCTTGAGGTCGTCCTCTTCCCCGAGTCGATGCGCGGCACGGGCGAGGGCCATTACGGCTGGGATTCGATCACCGACCACACCGCGGGCGCCGGCGCCAAGGTGAAGAGCGCGATGACCAACGGCACGGTGAAGGCCGAGTCGTCGAACGCCCCGAAGGTGAAGAGCGCGATGACGAACGGCACCGTGAAGGCCGACAAGGCGGCCTCGGGCGGCGAGCGCACGCTGACGGTGAGCTACGGCAAGGACGGCTCCAAGGAGATCGTGGTGCCGGCCTCGGCGCCGATCGTGGCCTTCGAGCCCGCCGACAAGGCGATCCTGACCCCCGGGTCGAAGGTGTTCGCCGTGGTCGCCAAGGACGGCAGCAAGGCCGAGGGCAAGCTCGTGGCGGTCGGCAAGGACGGCCTGACCCCGCCCATGTGAGGGCGGCAGCCGCTGCGGGCGCCGGACAGACCGGCGCCCGCAGCGGCGGTCCATACGGCCTCCGGACGGCGCGTTGACGAGGAATCCGCATACAGTCGGCGCCGGACTGGATTAAAATCGACGTCTCAGCGTGTCGCGCGCTGGCACCCTGCACACAAATCGCGCATCGTCCGCCGCCGCGAGGCCCGCCAACGAGGCCGCGGCGGAGGAGTCCATCATGGGTGCTGGAGTGGCAGGCGCGATCGCGCCTGAGGGAACGCCGAGTCTGTTGTCGCGCGAGCGGATCGTCGCCAAGCCGGGCTTCAACCGGTGGCTGGTGCCGCCGGCGGCGCTGGCGATCCATCTCTGCATCGGGATGGCCTACGGCCTGTCGGTGTTCTGGCTGCCGCTGACCCGGGCGCTCTCCGTGGGCAAGCCGGCGCCCGCCGCCTGCCCCGACATGGGCGTGATGACGGCCCTGTTCACCACCACCTGCGACTGGCGGGTCAGCGACCTCGTCACGGTCTTCTCCATCGGCATCGTCGTGCTCGGTCTCTCGGCCGCCCTGTTCGGCGGCTGGCTGGAGCGGGCCGGACCGCGCAAGGCCGGCATCGCGGCGGCCCTCTGCTGGGGCGGCGGCTTCCTGATCGGCGCCTTCGGCGTCTACATCCACCAGCTCTGGCTGGTCTGGCTCGGCATGGGCCTGATCGGCGGCATCGGCCTCGGGCTCGGCTACATCTCGCCGGTCTCGACCCTGATCAAGTGGTTCCCGGACCGGCGCGGCATGGCGACCGGCATGGCGATCATGGGCTTCGGCGGCGGCGCGATGATCGGCTCGCCCCTGGCCGACAGCCTGATCAAGAGCTTCCGGACCGCCGATTCGGCCGGCGTCTGGCAGACCCTCGCGGTGATGGGCGTGGGGTACATCCTGTTCATGCTGGGCGGCGCGTTCGGCTACCGGGTGCCGCCGGCCGGCTGGCGCCCGGACGGCTGGACCAGCCCGGCCGCCAAGAACGCCATGATCGCCTCGGGGCACGTCCACCTGCGCGACGCCCACAAGACCGTCCAGTTCTGGATGATCTGGCTCGTCCTGTTCCTCAATGTGTCGGCCGGCATCGGCGTGCTGGCGCTGGCCTCGCCGATGCTCCAGGAGATCTTCGGCGGCGAGCTGATCGGCCTGCCCGGGACCGGCTTCTCGGCCCTCGACGCCGGCCAGAAGGCGCAGGTCGCGGCCATCGCGGCCGGCTTCGTCGGCCTGCTCTCACTCTTCAACATCCTGGGCCGGTTCTTCTGGGCCTCGATGTCGGACCGCATCGGGCGGAAGGTCACCTACGCGATCTTCTTCGCCCTGGGCGGCCTCCTGTACGCGGCCGCGCCCTGGGCCGCCGGCATCGGCTCGCAGGCGCTGTTCGTCGCGATCTTCTGCGTGATCCTGTCCATGTACGGCGGCGGCTTCGCGACCGTGCCGGCCTATCTCGCCGACGTGTTCGGCACGCAGTTCGTAGGCGCCATCCACGGGCGCCTGCTCACCGCCTGGTCGATGGCCGGCATCGTCGGGCCCTTCGTCATCACCAAGATCCGCGAGGCGCAGGTCGCCGCGGGCGTGCAGGGGGCCGATCTCTACGGCCGGACCATGTACGTGCTGGCGAGCTTCCTGGCGGTCGGCTTCCTCTGCAACCTGCTCGTCCGGCCCCTGGCGCAACGCTGGTTCATGTCCGATTCCGAGCGGGCCTCCCTGGACGTCCGCGCGGGCGCCACGGCCTCGGGGCCGTCCGGCTCCTTCGGGATCGGCCGCGGCGGCTTCAGCGCGGGCGCCGCGCTGGCCTGGGCGGTGGTCGGCATCCCGATCGTCTGGGGCATCGGCATCACCCTGTCGAAGGCGTTCATCCTGTTCCGCTGAGCGGGCACGCTCGGTTGTGGCGGGCCCGGCGGGCCGCTAGGTTTCCGGCGCCTCGCCGTGCCGGGATGCCTTCGTCGTGATCGACAAGCTGGACTTCCTGCTCGCGCTCGCGCGCGAGCAGCATTTCGGGCACGCCGCCGAAGCCTGCGGCGTGACTCAGCAGACTCTCTCGGCCGGCGTGAAGCAGCTGGAGAACCGGTTCGGCGTGCAGCTCGTGCTGCGCGGCTCCCGCTTCCAGGGCTTCACCCCCGAGGGCGAGCGGGTCCTCGAATGGGCGCGGCGCATCGTGGCCGACGCGCGGGCCATGCACGAGGAGGTCACGGGCCTGCGCCGGGGCCTGACCGGCCATCTCCGCATCGCGGCGATCCCGACGGCGCTGCCGATGATCGTGAACCTCACGACGCCCTACCGCGAGCGGCACCCGGACGTGCGGCTGACGGTCGAATCGGCCACCTCCGTCGACATCTTCTCGCTGATCGAGAACCTGGAGGCGGATGCGGGCCTGACCTACCTCGACAACGAGCCCCTCGGGCGGGTGATCTCTGTCCCGCTCTACCGGGAGCGCTACCGCCTCGTGACGGCGATCGGCGGGCCCTTCGAGGGTCGCACCAGCGTCACCTGGGCCGAGACCAGCCGCCTGCCCCTCTGCCTGCTCACGCCGAACATGCAGAACCGGCGGATCATCGACCAGCAGATCCGCGAGGCGGGTGCGGATCCCGCCGCGACCCTCGAGTCGAACTCGATGATCGTGCTGCTGACCCACGTGCGCACCCTGCGCTGGGCCTCGATCATGCCGGAGATCCTGGTCGACGCCCTGGGCCCCATGGAGGGCGTGCGCACGATCCCGATCACCGCACCCGACCTGGAGCACACGATCGGCCTCGTCGCCCCGCGGCGCGAGCCGTCCACGCCGATGGTGACGGCGCTCGTGGCTATCGCGCGGTCCCTGGCACGGACGCTCGATCCGGATCTGGCCGCGCCGGGCCCTTCCTGAGCGGTCGGCTCCGGGCGCGGGCCGGAACGCGGCGTTCCGCGAGCAAGCCGCGGGTCGCCCGAAGCGCGTACACCGGCAGCGTCAGGACGCGCCAGAGCGCGAGGATCGCCGCGGTGATGAGAATCGCCAGCAGGATCCGCTGCATCGAACCCGCCCTCCAACCGCCGAGCTGGCCGAGAACGCGGGCCGGTGATCGGCCGGCGGGTCGGGCAGCGTTCGGGACGAGCGACGGTTAACGAGTCGTGCTGGCGCCGGGCTGTCGGCCGGTCAGGTCGCGGTTCGGGAGATCCCGGCGACGCCGTGCGCGGGAACGCGCCGGGCAAGGAAAAAGCCGCCCCGTCTCCGGAGCGGCTTCCCGTGGGCGGTCAGGCCGCGAAGCGGCCCGCGGCCTTACTTGATCTTGGTTTCCTTGAAGTCGACGTGCTTGCGCGCGACCGGGTCGTACTTGCGCATCGTCAGCTTCTCGGTCTGCGTGCGGGAGTTCTTCTTGGTGACGTAGAAATAGCCCGTGTCGGCGGTGGAGACGAGCTTGATCTTGACGGTGACGGCCTTGGCCATGGCGCGGCGCTCCTGCAGGGTGCGGCATTCCGCGTGAGCGAAACGCAAATGGCCGGGAGGACCCGGCCGAATACGGGCGGGTGAATGCCCGATCGGGCCCGGCAGGTCAAGAGCGGACGCGCCGGCGCTCCGTCGCGGCGAGCCAGCCGGCGAAGGCCAGGAACAGGGCGAGCAGCGCCAGCGCGAACCCGTTCGGCGGCACGAGGTCGAGCCCGCCGCCGATCACCGGCGGCCCCAGCATCAACCCGACATTGTAGAGCACCACGAAGGCCGCGTTGGCGCCCGCGAGATCGTTCGGCGGCGTGCGGTCGCCCAGCATCGCGAGGCCGACCGTGTAGAGGGTCCCGGCGATGCCGCCCCAGACGAGGAGCAGCGCGCCGAACGCCGCCGGATGGCCGGCCGCGAGGGGGATCAGGGCCGAGCCCGCCGCCCCTGCGAGGCCCGCGCCGAGGAGCACCGCGCCCCGGTCGAGGCGGTCGGCGAGCCAGCCGAACGGGATCTGGAACAGCACGTTGCCCAGCGCGATCAGGCTGACGAGGCCGGCCGCCCCTTGCGCGTCGTAGCCGAGGCGCAGGCCGTAGAGCGGCAGGATGGCGAAGATGCCGGTCTCCACCGCCCCGTAGGCCAGGGCCGCCGCCAGGGCGCCGGGGGCGAGCCGGACGTGGCCGAGGATGCCGCGGCCGGAGCCCTTCTCGATCGTGGGCGACAGGCCGCGGGCCAGGGCGATGGGCAGGCCGCCGGCGAGCATGAGGGCGGCCCCCGTCGCGTAGGGCGCCAGCCCCTCGGTCCCGACCAGGGCCAGCAGCAGCGGTCCGACCGCGAAGCCCGCCGCCAGCACGGTGGCGTAGATGCCCATCACCAAGCCGCGCCGCTCCGGCGGGGCGGCGGCGTTGATCCAGTACTCGGAGAGGACGAACAGCGCGCCGAGCGTTGCCGAGAAGACGAAGCGCAGGGGGAACCACAGGGCGATGCCCGGCAGCAGCGGGAACAGCGCGAGGCTGATCGCCCCGACGAGGAGCGCCAGGCCGAGCAGCGGGGCGACGCCGACCCGCGCGGCGAGGCGCGGCACGAACGGCACCGTGCAGATGCTGGCGATGCCCGCCACCGCGGTGTTGAGCCCGATCAGCGTGCTCGACGCGCCGCGCCGCTCCATCTCGATCGAGAGGAGAGGGATCGACAGGCTGAGGCCGATGCCGACGACGGTGACACAGGTCACGGCCGCCGAGATCGCCGCCACGTCCTCCGAACTGATCCCCCGCCGCCCGTCCTGCAATCCGTCCGGACCGCTCACAAGGCCACCCGCTCGCGCCGCCCGTAGCGCTCGTAATGGAAGGGGATCATCCGGTAGGGCGCGAAATCGGCGGCGATCTGCGCCTCCAGATCGTCGAGGATCGCGCGGGTGATGTAGGGCAGGTCGAGCTTGCGGGCGGCGTCGAGCCGGACCCAGGCGAGTTCGGTGAACTCGGCGTCGGCCTCGACCCGCCCCGGCTCCTCGGCCACCACCATCCGGCGGTCGACGGTGAAGAAGCGCGTGTCGAAGCGGCGCACGCGCTTCGGCGGGGTGATCGCGCGGGCGACGAGGTGCAGCGCCTCGAGGTCGGGCAGGACGCCGTGTCGGGCGAAGCCCTCCCAGCCCGCCGGGACGTCCTCGGGCGCACCGTGCTCGGTCGTGCCGAGGAGCAGACCGGTCTCCTCGTAGGTCTCGCGGATCGCGGCGAGCGCCAGCGCCCGGCCGAGATGGTGCGGCGGCCGGGACACCTGCCGGGTCAGCGCCGCCTCGGCGTAGTCGGGGAGCGCCCCGGCCACCGGCATGTGGCGGTCGCCGAGTTCGATCCGGCCGCCCGGAAAGACGAACTTGCCCGGCATGAAGGCGAGGTTGGGGTTGCGCCGGCCCATCAGGACCTTCGGGCCGCCCCGTCCGCGCCGGTCTATCACGATCATGGTCGCGGCGTCGCGCGGCCGCAGGCGCGCCGCGGCGGGCTTCCGCTCAGGAGCTGTGACGATCGGGGGCTCCCGCTGCGGCTCCGGCAAGGCGCGTCTCCTCAAGCCCCGGGGCGGGGCGGCTCCGCGGTAGCGTGGCGAAGCCGTGCATGCCAAGGGCGTATTGCAGCCCGACGACGGCGCCCTTCACGGGCTGGAGCAGGGCCAGCGCGAAGACGAGGGTGAAGACCGGCCACACGCCCATCTCGATCCAGAGCGGCACGTCGTAGGCGCTCTCGGTCTCCAGGATGAGGTAGCCGACGATGTGGGCGACGATGAAGATCACCACGTAGGGCGGCAGGTCGTCGGCCCGGTGGTGGTGCAACTCCAGGCCGCAAACGTCGCATTCCGGCCGCACCTTGAGGAAGCGGCCGAAGATCCGGCCCTGGCCGCAATGCGGGCAGCGGCCGACGAAGCCGCGGGCCATCGCGGGGATCAGGCGGGTGCGCTCGGGAATCGCGTCGGCGGCCATGCCCTGGCTCTACACCGCCCGGGTCAGCGGCGCGAGCCGCGGTGGCGCGACCCGGTGTTGCGGATGCCGGCGGGGCGGCCGGGCGGCGCGGCCTTGAAGGGCCGCCCGCCGGACTTCTTCCCCGGCCCGGCGGACCGGGCGCCGGAGCGGGTCCGGCCCTCGCTGAGCAGCTCGAAGCGCAGCGCCCCGGCCACCGGCGCGGCCTCCACGAGCCGCACCTCGACCCGGTCGCCGAGGCGGAACGTCTCCCCGGTGCGCTCGCCGACCAGGGCGTGGCGGCCCTCCTCGTGGCGGAAATAGTCGGCGCCGAGCTGCGAGACCGGCACGAAGCCGTCCGCGCCGGTCTCGTCGAGCTTGATGAACAGGCCGGCCCGGGTGACGCCGGCGATCTGGCCCGCGAAGGTCGCGCCGACCTGGTCGGCGAGGTGGTGGGCGATGAGCCGGTCGATCGTCTCGCGCTCGGCCGCCATGGCGCGGCGCTCGGCCGCCGAGATCTGCTCGCCGATCTGCGCCAGCTCGCCGAGGGAGATGTCGCTCGCGAGCCCGTCCGAGCCGAGCCGGCAGGCGGTGATCAGCGCGCGGTGCACGATCAGGTCGGCGTAGCGCCGGATCGGCGAGGTGAAATGCGCGTAGCGGCGCAGGTTCAGGCCGAAATGCCCGAGATTCTCGGGCGCGTAGACGGCCTGGGCCTGGCTGCGCAGGATCACCTCGTTGAGGAAGACCCCGTGCTCGGTCTCGGCCGCGGTGGCGAGGATCCGGTTGAACAGGGCGGGCCGCAGCGCCCCTTCCTTGGGCAGCTTGATGCCGACCGAGGCCAGGACCTCGCCGAGCGCCCGCATCTTCTCCAGGGCGGGCTCGTCGTGGACGCGGTAGATCAGCGGCTGGCGCGCCTGCTCCAGGGTCTCGGCGGCGGCGACGTTCGCCTGGATCATGAACTCCTCGATCAGTCGGTGGGCGTCGAGGCGTTCCGGCACGATCACCCGGTCGACCGCGCCCTCGGGGCTCAGGAGGACCTTGCGCTCGGGCAGGTCGAGGGCCAGGGGCCCGCGGCGGTCGCGGGCCGCGCGCAGGGCCGCGTAGGCCGCCCAGAGAGGGCGGAGCGCCGTCTCCAAGAGCGGCCCGGTCGCGTCGTCCGGCCGCCCGTCGATGGCGGCCTGCGCCTGCGCGTAGGCGAGCTTGGCGCGGGAGCGCATCATCACCCTGTGGAAGCCGTGGCGGCGCTTCTCGCCGTCGGCGGCGATGACCATGCGCACCGCCAGCGCCGGCCGGTCCTCCCCCTCGCGGAGCGAGCAGAGGTCGTTCGAGATCCGCTCGGGCAGCATCGGCACGACCCGGTCGGGGAAGTAGACCGAGTTGCCCCGCTCCAGCGCCTCCCGGTCGAGGCTGGAGCCCGGCCGGACATAGGCGGCCACGTCCGCGATGGCGACGGTGAGGATGAAGCCGCCGGGGTTGGCCGGGTCGGGATCGGCCTCGGCCATGACGGCGTCGTCGTGGTCCTTGGCGTCCGGCGGGTCGATGGTCAGGAGGGGCCGGTCGCGCCAGTCCTCGCGGCCCTTCAGGGTGGCGGGCTTGGCGGAATCGGCCTCCGCCAGCGTCGCGTCGGCGAAGACGTGCGGGATGTTGTGGAGGTGCAGCGCGATCAGGCTCACCGCCTTCTCGGAACCGAGCGAGCCGAGCCGCTCCCGCACACGCCCCTTCGGCAGGCCGAACCGCGTCTCGCGCTCCAGCGAGACGCTGACGAGGTCGCCGTCGCGGGCCTGCCCCTCCTCGCCGGGCGGGATCAGGATCTCGCGGCCCTGCGCGCGCTTCTCGACGGGCACGATCCGGCCGCCCTGCGCGCCGGCCCGGTAGACACCGATGATCTCGGCCTTGTTCTTCCCGATGACCTTGACGACCCGGCCGGTGTAGCCGCCCTCCGCGTCGCGCTCGACCCGGATCAGGGCGCGGTCGCCGATGCCCGGGGCCGGGCGGTTGCCCTTCCGGGGGCCGCGGGGCTGCGTCAGCACGATGGCGGGCGGCTTGCCGGCTCCGGTCCAATCCACCGGGATCGCCAGGAAATCGCCGTGGCGGTCGCGGGAGCGGATGTCGGCCAGCACGACCGGCGGCAGATGGCCCGCCGGGGCGAGGCCGCCGCGGCCGCGGTCCAGGGCGCCGTCCTCCTCGATCTCCTTGAGGACGCGCTTCAGGTCGATCTTGGCGGCCCCCTTGATGCCGAAGGCCTTGGCGATCTCCCGCTTGCCGACGCGCTCCTTCGACTCGGCCACGAAGGCGAGGATCTGCTCACGGGTGGGGAAGGGCTGCGGAGCGGCGGGCTCGGCCGCCGGGGCGGTGGTGCGTCGTGCCAAAAGGGGGGTGCCGGAGAGTTCTGCGATAGACGGTACCCGCGTGCGGGCGCGGGACCGAGGCGTCGGTCCTGTGAGGCTAACATGGGTGTCCGGCCCGCGCGCGGCAACGCCGTGCCGGCACTCCTCAACAGGCGCGATCAGCCGGTCGAGGCGCCCTTGCGGATGCGCGCCACGGCCTGATCCACGTCGAGGTCGGGTGCGAGGAGCTCGTCCAGGGTGAAGGGGCAGGCGCGCGGCAGGGTCAGGTTCACCCGTCCCTCCAGCGGCGCGAGCTCCGGGCTCTCCGCCGCCTGGACGGCGAGCGTCCAGGCGCCGTCCATCCGCAGGCTCTCGGGCTCGGGCGGATCGCTCGCGAGGGCGGCGAGCCTGGCGCGGCCGGCCGCGCGGCAGGCGTCGCTCAGGCCGTCGTCCGAGAGGAGGGCGGCCTTGATCAGCTCGGCCAGGGCATCCCTGACCCGTTCGAGGCTCGCGTTCATGGGCATCCGTTCCGGAGATTGCGGGAGGTCGCAGGAGGTCGCGGGTGCGTGGCAAGCCGGGTGCCAGCGCGCCCCGTCCCGTCGCCGATGGTCTCCCGCGATCCGCCGGGTGTAGAAGGCGCGGATGATCCCGGTCCTGACCCGCCACACAGAGGCCGTGCCGCTCTACGCCGCGGCCTGCGCCGAGCTGCGCCTGCGCGGCTTCGAGGGCGACCTGACGCTCTCGGACGCCGACCGCACGGTCTTCTCCACCGACAATTCGATCTACCAGGTGGCGCCGGGGGCCGTGGCCTTTCCGCGCACCCGCGACGACCTCGTGCGCGTCGCCAAGCTCCTCGCGGATCCGCGCTTCGCCGAGATCGTGATCCGGCCCCGGGGCGGGGCGACCGGAACCAACGGCCAGTCGCTGGGCCACGGCCTCGTGGTCGACACCTCCCGGCACATGAACCGCGTCCTGGAGATCGACGTCGCGAACCGCGTCGTCCGAGTCGAGCCGGGGGTGGTGAAGGACCAGCTCAACCGGGAGCTCGCCAAGCACGGCCTGTTCTTCGCGCCGGAGCTCTCCACCTCGAACCGCGCCACGATCGGCGGGATGATCTCGACCGATGCCTGCGGGCAGGGCTCGTGCCTCTACGGCAAGACCCGGGACCACGTCCTCGCGCTGACCTGCGTGCTCACCGACGGCACGGTCTGGACCGCCGAGCCCTTGGACCCGGCCGGGCTCGACGCCGCCAAGGGCCGCGACGACCGCGTCGGCGCCATCCACCGCGCCGTCGACGCCGTCGTCACCGAGAACGCCGCGCTCATCGCCGAGCGCTTCCCCAAGCTCAACCGCTGCCTCACCGGCTACGACCTCGCGCATCTGCGCGACGCGGGCGGCCGGTTCGACCTCAAGAGCGTGATCTGCGGCTCCGAAGGGACGCTGGCGCTGATCGCCGAGGCGCGGCTGAACGTGCTGCCGATCCCCAAGGCCGCCGTGCTGGTCGCGCTCTCGTACATCGACTTCGACGCGGCGCTGCGCGACGCGCAGGCGCTGCTGCCGTTCGGCGCCGCCTCCGTTGAGACGATCGACTCCACGGTCCTGGCGCTGGCCCGCAAGGACCCGATCTGGGCCGAGGTGCGGGCCTTCTTCCCCGACGATCCGGCCGGGCGGCCGGTGGACGGCATCAACCTTGTGGAGTTCGTCGGCGACGACGCCGCGACCGTGGAGGCGGCCCTCGCGCGGCTCACCGGGACGCTGGAGGCCGAGCGCGGCACCGACACGAGGCGCCTCGGCTTCACCATCGCCCGGGGCGACGCGATCGAGCGGCTCTGGACCATGCGCAAGAAGGCGGTGGGCCTGCTCGGCGCCGCCAAGGGCGACGCGCGCCCGATCCCGTTCGTGGAGGACACGGCGGTCCCGCCGGAGCGGCTCGCCGACTTCATCGCGGAATTCCGCGCGCTCCTCGACGGCAAGGGGCTGCGCTACGGCATGTTCGGCCACGTCGATGCCGGCGTGCTGCACGTGCGGCCGGCCATCGACCTCAAGGACCCGGCGCAGAACGGTCTGATCCGCGAGGTCACGGAGGGGGTGGTCGCGCTCACCGCCAAGTACGGCGGCCTGCTCTGGGGCGAGCACGGCAAGGGCTTCCGCTCGGAATTCGTGCCGGCGACGTTCGGGCCGCTGATGCCGGCGCTGGAGGCGGTCAAGCGCGCCTTCGACCCGGACGACCGGATGAACCCGGGCAAGATCGCCTCGGCCAGGGGCGCGGGCCTGACCCGGATCGACGGCGTGCCGCGCCGGGGCGAGCGGGACCGCACCATCCCGGCGCCGGTCCGGGAGGATTTCGACGAAGCGCTCCACTGCAACGGCAACGGCGCCTGCTTCAGCTTCGACGCGGACGAGGCCATGTGCCCGTCCTGGAAGGCGACGCGGGAGCGGCGCCACTCGCCCAAGGGTCGCGCCTCGCTGATGCGCGAGTGGCTGCGCCGCGCCGCGGAGGCCGGGGTCGACCCGGCCGCCGAGCTGGCGCGGCAGCCCGCCGGGTGGCTCTCCGACGTGGCGGCGACCCTGCGGAGCCGCCTCCGCGGCCGGTCCGAGGCCGACGACTTCTCCCACGCCGTCAAGGAGGCGATGGACGGCTGCCTCGCCTGCAAGTCCTGCACGGGGTCCTGCCCGATCAAGGTCGACGTGCCGACCTTCCGGGCGAAGTTCCTGGCGCTCTACCACACGCGCTACGCGCGGCCGCTGAAGGACCATCTCGTGGCGGCGCTGGAGCCGCTGCTGCCCCTGGCGGCGCGGGCGCCGCGCCTCTTCAATGCGGTCCTGGCCAACCCGCTGGCCCGGCTGATCCTGGCCCGGGCCGGGCTGGTGGCGATCCCGGCCCTGTCGCCCGTCGCGCTCGCGGCGCAACTGGCGGAACGCGGCGTCGCCGTCGCGACCCCGGACGCCCTGGCCCGGCTGGACCCGCGGGAGCGCGCGCGGTCCGTGCTGGTGGTGCAGGACGCCTTCACCAGCCACTTCGACGCGGAAGTCGTGGCCGACAGCTGCGACCTCCTCGCCGCCCTCGGCTTCCGGCCCTGGCTGGTGCCCTACCGGCCGAACGGCAAGCCGCTGCACGTACACGGCTTCCTGGCGCGGTTCGCCGCCGTCGCCCGCTCGAACGCCGCGATGCTGCGCGACCTCGCCGGGCACGGCGTGCCCCTGGTCGGGATCGACCCGTCGATGACGCTGACCTACCGGTCCGAGTACGCGCAGGCGCTGGGCGGCGATCTCCCGAAGGTCCACCTCCTGCAGGAATGGCTCGCCGCCCGGCTCGACCGGATCGCGCCGGGGCAGGGCGGGCGCACGATGCGGCTGCTGCCCCACTGCACCGAGCGCACCAACGCGCCGGGCGCGGTGCGGGACTGGCAGGCCGTGTTCGCCCATCTCGGCCTGCGGCTCGAGGTGCCGGCCGCCGGCTGCTGCGGCATGGCGGGGACCTACGGCCACGAGGCGCGCCACCGCGCCACCTCCGAGGCGATCTACGGCCTGAGCTGGGCCCGCCACGTCGCCGAGGCGCCCGGCTGCACCCTGCTGGCGGACGGCTATTCCTGCCGCTCCCAGGCCAAGCTGGTCGACGGCGTGCGGCTGCGGCACCCGGCCCAGGCGCTGCTGGAGCATGTCCGCGCGTCTGAGGCGGGCGCGGCGCCCTTCCATCCCGAGCGCGCCGCCGCGGTGGCGCCGTGAGCCCCGCCGTGAGCCCCGCCACGACCGTCGCCGTCGTGGGGGCCGGTGCGGTCGGCTGCTACTACGGGTTCCTCCTGGCGCGGGCCGGCCACGCGGTGACGCTGATCGGCCGTCCCGCCCTGGTCGAGGCGGTGGAGAAGGACGGTCTCGTGCTGGAGAGCGCGGCCGGGACGGCCTCCGTGCCCGTCCGGGCGACCGAGACGGGGGCGGGCGTGTCGGGCGCCGACCTGGTGCTGGTCTGCGTGAAGTCGGGCGACACCGAGGCGGCGGGCGCGATGATCGCCCCCCACCTCGATCCGGCCGCCACGGTCCTCAGCCTCCAGAACGGCGTCGACAACGCCGAGCGGCTCGCCGCCGTGCTGGGCCGGCCGGTGGTGCCGGTGGCGGTCTACGTCGCCACCGCGATGGCCGGCCCCGGCCACGTCCGGCACAACGGGCGCGGCGACCTGATCCTCGGCGCGTCCGAGACGAGCGGGCGCGTCGCCGCCGCGTTCGCGGCGGCCGGCATCCCGACCACCGTCTCGGAGACGGCCGTCGACGCGCTCTGGGCGAAGCTGATCATCAACTGCGCCTACAACGCCCTGTCGGCCCTGACGCAGCTGCCCTACGGCTGCCTAGTGGAGGGCGAGGGCGTGGCCGCGGTCATCGCGGACGTCGTCCAGGAATGCGCGCGCGTCGCGGAGGCCGAGGGCGTGTCCGTGTCGCCCGGCATCCTCGACGACGTGATGGCGCTCAGCACCGCCATGGCCGGACAGCGCTCGTCCACCGCCCAGGACCTGGCCCGCGGCCGGCCGAGCGAGATCGACCACCTCAACGGCACCATCGTGCGCCGGGGCGCGGCGCACGGGATCCCGACGCCAGCGAACCGGCTGCTGCACGCGCTGGTCAAGCTCGCCGAGCGGCGGGACTGAGATCGACCCCGCACCGGCACGGAGGCCGGAGGCCCGGCTCGCGACGGGCGGTCAGGCCCGAGCGGCGGCGTTGGCCTTGCGGGTCGCGGCGGCCTTCCTGGCGGAGGCGGAGCGCTCGGCGGCCGTCCGCCCGGCCGAGGCCTTGCCGCCGGACGCGCCGCCCTTGTGGGCGGCCGGGTGGCCGGTGGCCTTGCCGCGGCCTGAGCCGCCCGGCTTCTTGCCGCCGCCGTCGTCCTTGTTCACGGTGGCCCAGGCCCGGGCCTCCGCCTCCTTCTCCGGCACGCCGCGGGACTCGTACGAGTCGGCGATGTGCTCGGCCTTGCGCTTCTGCTTGTCGGTGTATTTCGACTTGTCGCCCTGGGACATGGGCCGTCTCCCGAAGCTCAGCCCACCCCGGTCGGACCGTCGAGGATCGCGCGCACGCGGCGGACCAGCTCCGTGCGCCGGTAGGGCTTGTTCAGGAGATCAAACTCCGAGCCGCCGATATCGGTTCGCTCCAGGCTCGCCTCCGCGTAGCCCGTGGCGAGCAGGACCTTGAGCTTGGGCTGGCGGCGCCGGGCCTCGCGGGCCAGGAGCACCCCGTTCATGCCTCCCGGCATGATCAGGTCGGTGAAGAGCAGATCGACCTTCCCGCTCGAATCCAGGATCTCCAGCGCCTCGCGGGCATTGCTCGCCACCAGCGTCGTGTAGCCGAAGTCGCGCAGGATCGTGCGGGCGAGCTCGGCCACGTCCTCGCGGTCGTCGACGATCAGGATCGTCTCGGTGCCCTGGCGGTCCACGGCCCGCAGCGAGACCTTCGCGGGGGCGTTGACGTCGCCGTCGGTCGCGGGGAACGACAGGCGCACCGTCGTGCCGGACCCCACCGCCGACTCGATCTGCGCGGCGCCGCCCGACTGCTTGGCGAAGCCGTAGACCATCGACAGGCCGAGACCCGTCCCCTTGCCCTCCTCCTTGGTGGTGAAGAACGGGTCCATCACCCGGGCGAGCACGGCGGGCGGGATGCCGGTGCCGCTGTCCCTGATGGCGATGCTGACGTAGCGGCCGTCGCGCAGCGGCCCGATCTCCCGGCCGCGCGCGGCGATCTCGCTGTTCTCGGTGGAGATCCGGACGGTGCCGCCCTCCGGCATCGCGTCGCGGGCGTTGATCAGCACGTTCAGGATCGCGACCTCGGCCTGGGTCGGGTCGACGCGGCAGTTCCAGAGATCGGGCGCGAGGTCGAGTTCGACCTTCACGGCCTCGCCCACCGAGCGGGCGACCATCTCGCCCATCCCCTCGATCAGGGTGTTGAGATTGACCGCGCGGCCGTCCAGCCGCTGCTTGCGGGCGAAGGCCAGCAATTGCTGCGTCAGCGTCGTGGCGCGCTCGGCCGCCTGCCGGATGTTCTCGGTGGCGCGGCCGAGCCGCGCGCGGTCGGCGTCGGGCTTCTCCAGGCCGGCCGCCAGGATGTCGACGTAGCCGACGATCACCTGCAGCAGGTTGTTGAAATCGTGCGCGATGCCGCCGGTGAGCTGGCCGAGCGCCTCCATCTTCTGGGCCTGGCCCAGCGCCTCCTCGGCATCGCGGCGGCGCGAGACGTCGAGCTGCGAGCCGAAGTAGTACACGAGCTCGCCGTCGGCATTGTAGACCGGCGAGACGAACAGGGCGTTCCAGAAGGTCGAGCCGTTCTTGCGGTAGTTCAGGATCTCGGTGGCGAACTCGCGCTTCTCGGCGATCGCCGCGCGGACCTGCGCGACGCTCTCGCGGTCGGTGTCGGGACCCTGGAGGAAGCGGCAGTTGCGCCCGATCAGCTCTTCCGGCGTGTAGCCGGTCATCGCCAGGAACGCCCGGTTGGCGAAGATGATCGGGTTGTCGGGCTGGCGCGGATCGGTGACGATCATCGGCATCCGCGTCGTCTCGACGGCCGCGAAGAAGATGTCGCTCTTGCGATCGGTGATGTCGCTCGGGGCGCCGTCCCGGATCGGGGGACTCGGCCCGGAGGGCGGTGTTTCTGGCGTCTCAGACATGCGAGGCGGTCGTCACCTTCCTGGCCGGGAAAGACCTCTGCGCCCGGTCGATCACGCGAGGCGTGCGCGAGACTAGCGGTCGGACGGCCGAAGTCGACCTTGTATCCCCAGCGGCGGTGTCGCGCGAAGGGCTCATGCCGCGGCCGGCCGCGCGGCCTCGGAGGGCGCGCCCACGGGGGCCGGGACGAGCCGGGGCGGCGCGGCCTCACGGCAGGCGCCCAGCACCGCCGACAGCGCCTCGTTCAGCGACGTCACCAGGAAGTCCGCCGAGGTCGCCCGGCGCAGCCGCTCCAGGGTCGCCGGATCGCGCTCGCGCCAGAAGCCGACCAGGATGCGGACACCCGGCACCGCGGCCCGGGCCTGCCGGACGGTGAACCGGATCTGCGACAGGCTCACCGGCTCCAGGTAGGAGAAGCAGATCAGCGCGAGGCCGTCCGGGTTCTCCGGCCGCTCGCCGGCGCGGATCGCCGCCATGGACAGGATCTGCGAGGCCAGCCCGTGGCGCGCGAGGATCTGGCTCAGCATCAGCGTCGCCGCCTCGTCGAACGGGCCGCGGCTCGACACGCACAGGACCGGCGTCTCGCCGCGCCAGTTGGGCGCGAGATCCTCGCGCTCGAGGACGATGCCGGCCACCTGCCGGTCGGGCCCGACGGCGGCGAGCGCCGCCGCGGTCTCGGTGTCGGGGCCGCGGCCGGATCCCCGCCGGGCGCGGCGCCCGACCGGCGCTGTGCCGAGGCGGTCCACCACCGTCCCGATCGCGGCACCGACCTCCGCCTGTCGTTCCCGATCCAGTGTGCCGCGGGACAGATCCTCCTGCGCCAGCAGGAGGCCCGCGAGCGCGACCTCGTCGTAGTAGGTGACGAGGGCGCGCTCCTTCAGGAACTGCCAGCCCTGATCGATCGCCTCGACCGGGTCGCCGGCCAGCATGCGCTGGTAGAAGATCTCGGGCGGCGACAGGGCGGGCTGATCGCCGAGCAGCACGTCGAGGTACCAGAGCCGCTCCACGTGCCGGCCGAGCACCACGAGGCAGACGGTGAGGGGCGTGGCCAGCACGAGGCCGATCGGGCCCCACAGGAACGTCCAGATCGTCGCGGCCAGGATGACGGCGACCGGCGAGAGGCCGGTGGAGTGCCCGTAGAGCAGCGGCTCGATGACGTGGCCGCAGATCGGCTCGACCACGAGGAACAGGGCCGCGGTGGCGATCACCATGCTCCAGCCGGGATCGACGGCGGCCGCGAGGATCAGCGGCAGCAGGGCGCTGATAGCCGCGCCGATATAGGGCACGAACCGCAGGATCGCGGCGAGCACGCCGAACAGGGTCGGGCTCGGCACGCCGATCAGCCAGAGGCCGATGCCGATCACCAGCCCGAAGGCGATGTTGAGGGCGAGCTGGGCCAGGAAGAACCGGCTCAGCCGGCTCGTGGCGTCGTCGATCGCCGCCGTCGTGCGCCGCAGGTCGCCCGAGCCGCCGGCGAGCCGGATCGCCCGGTTCCGCAGGTCCTCGCGCTGGAGCAGGATGAAGATCGTGAAGATCAGGATCAGGCCGGTCGTCGCCAGCGGGTGCAGGATCGGGCCCGCGAAGGTCTGAAGCGTGTCGACGACGCTGGCGCGGGCGGGGGTGAGCTCGACCGTGAGCGGGTGCGTGCGCGATCCCGGCTCGCCGCGGACCTCCGCGGCCGGCGGCGGCTGCAGGGTGGCGCTGAGATCCTGCACCATGTCGACGATCCGCGAGAGCGTGCCGGTCCCGGCCGTCGCCCCGCGCAGATCCTTGATCTTCGTGCGCATCACCTGGGTGTAGCGCGGCAGGTCGGAGGCGAGCTGGGACGCCTCGCTGGCGATCAGGCTGCCGATGCCGAACAGCGCGCCGAAGACGATCACCACGACGAGCAGGACCGCGGGCGCGCGGGGCACGCGCAACCGCCGCAGCATCCGCACCGCCGGCACGAGGACGAAGCTCAGGAGGATCGCCAGCGTCACCGGCACGAGGATCTCGCGCCCGAGGTAAAGGGCCGCCATCGTGGCGACCACGAGGAGGAGCGACGCCAGCGCCACGAAGATCGGCAGGCCCTGCCGCAGGCGCTGGGCAGTGACGGGATCCTCGCTCACGGACACGCTCCACTCACATCAGGTCTCGGGGCCGCAGATCTCGGGGCCGCAGGTCGCGCGTCCGCTACCGGGTCAACTCGCCTGCGCGGTCTCGCCCAGGGCGGCGCTGATCTGGCTGAGCAGCTTCGAGAAATCGACGGGCTTCGGGTGATAGTCGTCGCAGCCGGCCTGGATGGCCTTGTCGCGGTCGCCCGACATGGCGTGGGCCGTGAGCGCGATGATCGGGATCGCCCGGGTGTCGGTGCCGGATTTCAGCGTCCGGGCGACCGACCAGCCGTCGAGGACCGGCAGGTTCATGTCGAGGAGGATCACGTCGGGCTGGCCCGAGCGCGCCTGCCGGACGCCGGCCTCGCCGTCATGCGCGAGCATCACCTCGTAGCCGCGCCGCTTGAGGCGGCGCGAGAGGAAATCCCAGATCTCTTCGTGGTCCTCGACCAGCAGTATCTTCGCCATCAGAACTCGTAACCCCCGGCTCGCGTCGTGCCGGTCGGAAGCCCAACGCGCGGCAACGCACAATCGCCCAACGTTCCTGCCGCGATTCCGGTCCCTGAGGAAGTGGCGCTCCGGTCCGCGGTTGACCCGTTGGTCAGCGGGTAAGAGCGTGGACGCCAACGAATCGACAATCCTCGGACGGGGCGGAACAACCACTATGCCTGACATCGAGCTCTATCATTCGCCCAACACCCGCTCGTCGGGCGTGCGCGTGCTGCTCGAGGAACTCGGGGTCCCGTACCGGCTGCACGCGCTCAACATGCGCGCCGGCGAGCACCTCCAGGACGCCTATCGCGCCGTGAACCCGATGGCGAAGGTGCCGGCGATCCGCCACGGCGACGCCCTGGTGACCGAGCAGGCGGCCGTCTACCTCTACCTGGCCGACCTGTTCCCCGAGGCGGGGCTCGCCCCGGCACCGACCGAGCCCGACCGGGCCACCTACCTGCGCTGGATGGTGTTCTACGGCTCCTGCTTCGAGCCCGCGGTGATCGACCGGTACCTGAAGCGGGAGCCGGGCCCGCGCGCCATGTCGGCCTACGCCGATTACGACAGCGTCATCGCCCGGGTGAAGGAGGCCCTGACGCCCGGCCCGTACCTCCTCGGCGCGCGCTTCAGCGCCGCCGACGTGCTGTGGGGCGGCGCCCTCGGCTGGACGACGGGCTTCGGCCTCGTCGCGCCCGACCCGGTGCTGGCGGCCTACGTGGAGCGCATCCGGTCCCGCCCGGCCTCGCGGAAGGTCGCGGCCGCGGACGCGCAGCTCGCCGAGGCGCACCAGGCGGCGTCGACCTGACCGCGGCCGGACTCTTGCTGGGGCTCGCGCCGGGGGCCGGCCCCGGCGCGCGGTCCGGTCTCCCGCCGCCGGTTCACCCCGCGGGCGGCCCCTCGCGCGACCGGAACCCGTCGGCCCATGCGTCTGCTCGCTCCCCTCATCGCCGCGCTCCTCCTCGGCGCCCCCGCCGGGGCCGCGCGGGCCGCCGATCTCACCGGCACGCTCAGGAAGATCCACGACAGCAACAGGCTGGTCCTCGGCGTGCGCGATACCGCGACCCCGTTCAGCTACCTGGACCAGAACCAGAAGGTCGTCGGCTTCGCGGTCGACATCTGCCTGAGGATCGCCGACGCGGTGAAGCGCGAACTGAAGATGCCGGGCCTCGAGGTCGGGATGGAGTTCGTCAACTCCTCGTCCCGCATCCCGCTGATGACCAACGGCACGATCGATCTGGAGTGCGGGACGACCACCAACAACGCCGAGCGCAAGAAGCAGGTGGACTTCACCAACACGCACTTCCTCACGGCGACCCGCTTCGTCTCCCGGAAGGACCAGCACATCGCCGGCCTGGACGACCTGCGCGGCAAGACGGTCTCGTCGGTCGCCGGCTCGACCAACATCCTGATGCTGATCAAGGCCAACAACGAGCGCAAGCTCGGGATCACGGTGATCGCCGCCAAGGACGTCCCGGAGGGGTTCCTCATGGTCGAGACCGGCCGGGCGGCGGCCTTCGTCATGGACGACGTCCAGCTCAGCGTGGTCGCGGCCCAGTCCAAGGAGCCCGCCGCCTACGTGGTCAGCGAGGAGACCCTGTCCAATCCGGAGCCCTACGGGATCATGCTGCGCAAGGACGACCCGGCCTTCAAGGCGGTGGTCGACCGGGCGACGGCCGATCTCTACCGGAGCCCCGAGATCACGGTGCTCTACGACCGCTGGTTCCTGAAGCCCGTGCCGCCGCGCGGCCTGACCTACAACGTGCCGCTGTCGTCGGCCCTGCGCTGGGCCTTCGCGCACCCGACCGACAATCCGGATCCCGCATTCTACGCGCACTGATCTGTCGCGCGGCGGGGTTCCGCTCCGGCGAGGGAGATGCGATGCCGCGGGTCTGATCCCGCCCGCGTCGCGAAGCGTGCCATGACCGACAGCACAGAGCCGGCTCTCCCGTCCAGCGCGGCCGTCGCCGCGGCGCCGGCCACGTCGATCCCGCGCCTGATCGTCGTGCTGGCCTGCGCGGGGTTCGGCAGCACCTTCGCGCTCCGCTCGGTCGAGCCCCTCGTCGGCGTGCTCGCCCGGGATCTCGCGAGCGACGCCCACACGGTGGCGCTCCTCTCCACCGCCTTCGCGCTGCCCTACGCGTTCATCCAGCCGGTGCTCGGCCCGATCGGCGACGCGCTCGGCAAGGAGCGGGTGATGAGCACCTGCCTCGCGGTGCTCGCCGTCGCGCTGACCCTGTGCAGCGTCGCGCCGGATATCGGCAGCCTGTTCGGCCTCCGCATGCTCGCGGGCGCTGCCGCGGGCGGATGCATCCCGCTCTCGCTCGCGCTCCTGGGCGACCGCGTGCCGATGGAGGGTCGCCAGGTGGCGATCGGGCGCTTCCTCGTGGCGGTGATCCTCGGCCAGCTCTCGGGCTCGACCTTCGCGGGCCTGATCGAGGCGGCGATCGGCTGGCGCGGCGTCTTCGCGGTCACCGCCGCGGTGGCGGCCCTGGCCTGCGCGGCGACCGTCTTCGGCTTCGACCGGGCCGGCCGGGCCCCGGCCCGCCGCCCCGCCTTCGGCGAGGCGGTGACGCGCTACCGCACGATCCTGGGCAATCCCCGGGCGCGGGTGCTGTTCTCGGCGGTGTTCATCGAGGCCATCGCGATCTTCGGCGTGTTCCCGCACCTCGCCCCGCTGATCGAGGCGCGGGGGGAGGGCGGCCCGCGCGAGGCCGGGCTGGTTCTGGCGGGGTTCGCGGTCGGCGGCCTGCTCTACTCGGCCCTGGTCGGGCTGCTCGTCCGGCTGCTCGGCCTTCCGCGGATGCTGATCGGCGGCGGCCTGATCTGCGGCGCGTCGCTCACCGTGGTCGGGCTCGCGGGCTCCTGGCAGGTCGACTGCGCCGCGCTCACCGCCATGGGCCTCGGCTTCTACATGCTGCACAACACCTACCAGACGCAGGTCACCGAGGTCGCGCCCAAGGCCCGCGCCTCCGCGGTGGCGCTGCACGCCTTCTCGTTCTTCTGCGGCCAGGCGCTCGGCGTCGCGGTGATCGGGCAGGCGCTGCTCCGGTTCGGGCAGCTCGGGGCGCTGCTCGGATGCGCCGTCACCATCCTGGCGCTCGGGATCGCCACCGCCATCGCCCTGCGGCAGAAGCCGGGACCAGTCCCGTTCACCGGCTGAGCGCGTCTTTTCCCGGACGCCCGCAACGCAGTGGAAGGCGATCCGGGAACCAGCACACGAAGCGCCGCGAAAGCGGCACCGCATATCGACGCTTCGCGACGTTTCGCGCTGGATCCCGAGTCGCATTCCGCTGGTGCTCCAGGCGCCCGGGAAAGGACATGGTGCTCGGACGATTCAGAGCGGCGTCCAGCGATTCCATGGTTTTCCGAGAGTTAGTCTGAACCGCGCGAGGTCGTCCTTGCGAGCGCAGCGAAGCAATCCAGTGTCGCGCCACGCCTCCCGATGTCGCGCTGCTCTGGGTCGCTTCGCTACGCTCGCGATGACGCGGAGCAGCTCTCAGACCCGCCCCATCGCCAGCGCCTTGAGGTCGAAGCCTAGATCTTCCGCCTGGTCGGGCGTCAGCGGCGTCCCGGCCGCGAGCAGGCGGCGCGCGATCATGTGGTCGCCCGCGCGGTCGACGGATTCCACCGCGCTCAGGCGCCCGTCGCGGAAGCGGAAGACCGAGAACGTGTCGCCGGTCCCGCGGACGACGCCGGCATCGCCGGGTCCCGACAGGCCCGCGATCTGCAGCTTGTGCGGACCCTGGTCGCTCCAGAACCACGGCAGCGCGCCGTAGGCGGCGGGCTTGCCGGTGAGGCGGGCCGCGAGGCAGCGGCCCTGGTCGATGGCGTTCTGCACGGACTCGATCCGCACCGTCCCGTCCGGCGTCACCCCGTGGGCGAAGGGGATGGGGAAGCGGGCGCAGTCGCCGATCGCCGAGATGGTCGGGTCGGGCGTCGCCAGGAACGCGTCGACCCGCACGCCGTCCTCGGCCGGCAGGCCGGCCTCCGCGGCGAGTTCCCGGTTCGGCAGGACGCCGATCCCGACGAGGACCAGGTCGGCCGCGCGTTCGCTGCCGTCCGCCAGGGCGACGCCGGTGGCGCGGCCGTCCCGCCCGACGATCGCCGTCACGCCCGTCCCGAAGGCGAAGCGCACGCCCAGCGCGGCGTGGGCGCGGCGGAAGAATTCGCCCATCTCGGACGAGACCGCCCGGGCCATGGGCCGCTCGGCCGCCTCGATCACCGTCACCGGGAGGCCGCGCGCGGCCGCCACGGCGGCGAATTCGAGACCGATGAAGCCGGCTCCGATGACCACGATCGCCCGGGCCTCGGCGACCGCCGCCTTCAGGGCGTCGGCATCGGCGAGGCCGCGCAGCTGGCGCACGCCCGCGAGTTCGGCGCCCGGGACGGGCAGGGGGCGGTTGCGCGCGCCGGTGGCGAGCACGAGGTGGTCGTAGGGGAGGTCGGTGCCGTCCGAGAGCTGCAGGCGGCGCGCGTCCCGGTCGACCGCGACGGCGCGGAGCCCCGGGCGGTGCGCGATGGCGTGCTCGGCGAAGAAGCCGGGCGGGCGCAGGAACAGGCCCTCCCGGTCGGTCTTGCCGGCGAGGTAGGCCTTCGAGAGGGGCGGCCGCTGGTAGGGCAGGGCGGTCTCGTCGCCCACCAGGGTGATCGGGTCGCGGAACCCGCCCTCCCGCAGGGATGCGGCGAGCTGGAAGCCGGCCTGCCCGGCCCCGGCCACGACGACGCCGGCAGCGGCGCTCATGCCTTGGCTCCGGCCAGCACCAGACCGCTCTGGGCGACGCCCGGCAGGCAGCGCGCGCCCTCCGACATCAGGTAGGACCAGACCGCGGAGGCGGCCGGACCCAGCACCTTGTCGGCGCGCCGGACCGCGTACCAGTCGCGCCGGATCGGCAGGCCCCTGACGTTGAGGAGGACGAGGCGCCCGCTCTCCAGCTCGGCCGCCACGGAATGCACCGAGAGCAGCGCGATCCCGAGCCCGGCCATCACCGCCTGCTTGATGGTCTCGTTCGACCCGGTGTCGATGTCCAGCGGCGCCCGCTTGACCAGGACGCCGCTCATGAACTCCTCGAAGACCATGCGGGTGCCCGAGCCCTCTTCGCGGAGGAAGAACGGCTGGTCCGCGAGGTCCTCGCGGTTCAGGTCGGTCCGGCCCGCCAGGGGGTGGCCGGGCGGCGCGATCAGCACGATCGGGTGCGGCCCGAAGGTGGCGGCCTCGATCGGGAAGTCCCGGGGTGGGCGGCCCATCAGGGCGAAGTCGATCTCGTAGCCGCGCAGCGCCTCCACGGTCTGGCCGCGGTTGCGCACCGACAGGCTGATCTCGACGCCGGGATGCTTCTTGACGAAGCCCGCGATCACCTGCGGGGCGAAGTACTTGGCGGTGGAGACGACGCCGAGCGCCACGCGCCCGCCCTCCGCGCCGCGCAGGGTGCGCAGGCGGTCCGTGCAGGTCTCCAGCACCGTGTTGATGCTGTCGATCGCCCAGAGCATCTCGCGGCCGGCATCCGTCGGCTTGAGGCCCCCCGGCGTCCGGTCGAACAGCAGCAGCCCGGCCTCCTCCTCCAACTGGCGGATGCGCGCGTAGAGGGCGGCCGAGGTGACGTTCAGCTCCTGCGCAGCCCGGGTCATGGTGCCGAGGCGGGCCACGGCAGCGACCGCCTGAAGCTGCTTGAGGGAGAGGTTGCGCATGGCGGACATCTCGTTTTTTTCGTCCTATGGCACAAGATCGCACAGAAATCTTGAAGGCCCCGCCGCGGGTTCCTGTCGATCCGGAGACAGAGACCGCTATCTTGGCAGCCGAGCGGCCGCTACAGAGCCGGCGCGGAACGCGCGATCCCCGCGGACGGGATCCGAGCAGGAGGAGTAGGCCGATGGCAATTTCAGCGGCGATCGGGACGCCCCTCGAGACCTGCCTGGCGCAGGCCGTGGACGCCAATCCGGCGCTGAAGGACGCCGCCGCGGTGGTCGCGGCCGTGGCGCGGTCGGCGGTGGAGATCAGCGAGCGGATCGGGCGCGGCGCGCTCGGTGGCGACCTCGCGGCGGCCGGCGATCACAACAGCGACGGCGACGTCCAGAAGGCCCTCGACGTCATCGCTCACGAGAGCGTGACCGCGGCGCTGCGGGGCGCGCCGGTCGCCGAGGTCGCCTCCGAGGAGGCCGAGGAGGTGATGCGTCTGAACCCGGACGCCCCGCTCGCCGTCGCCATCGACCCCCTCGACGGCTCCTCCAACATCGGCGTGAACATGGCCGTCGGCATGATCTTCGGCATCCGGCCGTCGATCAAGGATCCGGCGAACCCGCTGGCCTCGTTCACCACCCCCGGCTCGACGCAGATCGCCGCGGGCTTCGTCACCTACGGCCCGGCCACGGCGCTGATCCTGACACTGGGCGAGGGCACCCAGTCCTACGTGCTCGACCGCGCCGAGGGCCGGTTCAAGCTGACGAGCCCGGCGATGTCGGTGCCGGCCTCCACCAAGGAATTCGCCATCAACGCCTCCAACGCCCGGCACTGGGACGCGCCGGTGAAGGCCTATATCGAGGATTGCCAGCGCGGCACCGAGGGGCCGCGCGACAAGGACTACAACATGCGCTGGCTCGCCTCGCTGGTGGCCGACATCCAGCGCGTGCTGACCCGCGGCGGCGTGTTCCTCTACCCGGGTGACGCCCGGAAGAACTACGCCCGCGGCCGCCTGCGGCTGCTCTACGAGGTCGCGCCCGTGGCCATGCTGGTCGAGCAGGCCGGCGGCGCGGCGACCGACGGCCAGACGCGGATCCTCGACCTCGTGGCCACCGGGATCCACGAGCGGGCGCCGCTGGTCTGCGGCTCGACCGAGGAAGTGGCGTGCGTCGCCACCTACTATGCCGGCGGCAAGCCCGATGCCGGCCGCTCGCCGCTCTTCGGCCAGCGCGGCCTGATGCGGTCATAGCCGCACCGTGAAGTCGTAAAGGCATGTCGGCGCGGCACCCCATCATATCGGTGACCGGCTCCTCCGGGGCCGGGACCACCTCGGTGCGCAACACCTTCGAGCAGATCTTCCGCCGCGAGGACGTGCGGGCGGTCTTCATCGAGGGTGACGGCTTCCACGCCTTCGACCGCGACACGATGCGGGCGATGATGGCGAACGAGCCGACGCTGTCCCACTTCGCGCCGCGGGCCAACCTCCTGCCCGAGCTGGAGGCGGTGTTCCGCAGCTACGCCGAGTCCGGGACGGGCCGGACCCGTCACTACGCCCACGACCAGCACGACGCGCAGGCCTACGGCATCCCGGAGGGCAGCTTCTCGGACTGGGAGACGTTCCCGCCCGATTCCGACCTCCTGTTCTACGAGGGCCTGCACGGCTGCGTGGCCGACCAGGACGTCGACATCGCCCGCTACGCCGACCTGAAGATCGGCGTCGTGCCCGTGATCAACCTCGAATGGATCCAGAAGCTGCACCGGGACCGCTCGTTCCGCGGCTACTCCACCGAGGCGGTGACCGACGTGATCCTGCGGCGCATGCCCGACTACGTGCAGACCATCTGCCCGCAATTCTCGTTCACCGACATCAACTTCCAGCGGGTGCCGACGGTCGACACGTCGAACCCGTTCATCGCCCGCTGGATTCCCACCGCCGACGAATCGATGGTCGTGATCCGCTTCAAGGACCCGAAGGGGATCGACTTCTCGTATCTCGTCTCCATGATTCACGACAGTTTCATGAGCCGGGCCAACTCCATCGTGATCCCCGGCGGCAAGCTCGACCTGGCGATGCAGCTGATCCTGACGCCGATGATCATGCAACTCGTCGAGCGCCGCCGCCGGCTGGCCTGAGCTGACCCCGAAAGCCTCCCATGCTCGCACCCGTCATCGCCCCGTCGATCCTGTCCGCCGACTTCTCGAAGCTGGCCGAGGAGACCCGCGCCGTGGACGCGGCCGGGGCCGACTGGATCCATCTCGACGTGATGGACGGGCATTTCGTGCCCAACATCACCTTCGGCCCGCCGGTAGTGAAAGCGCTCCGGCCGCACACGCAGAAGTACTTCGACGTGCACCTGATGATCGCGCCGGCCGATCCGTACCTCGCGGCCTTCGCGCAGGCGGGGGCCGACGGCATCACGGTCCACGCCGAGGCCGGGCCGCACATCCACCGCTCGCTCCAGACCATCCGCGACCTCGGCAAGCGCGCCGGCGTGGCGATCAACCCGGGCACGCCGGCCGCCATGGTCGAGCCGGTGCTCGACCTCGTGGATCTCGTGCTGGTGATGACCGTCAATCCCGGCTTCGGCGGCCAGAGCTTCATCAAGGGCGCCATGGAATCGGTGGCGCGGGTGCGCGCCATGGTGGCGGGCCGGGACATCCGCATCCAGGTCGACGGCGGGATCGACCCCGAGACGGTCAAGGTCGCGAGCCGCGCCGGGGCCGACACGTTCGTGGCCGGCAACGCCGTGTTCAGCGGCGGCCCGGACGCCTACGCCGAGCGCATCGCGGCGATCCGCGAGGGCGCGGAGGGCGCCTCCGGTCGCGACCTGTCGTGCTGAGGGCGCTGATCTTCGACGTCGACGGGACCCTCGCCGAGACCGAGGACCTGCACCGGCAGGCGTTCAACCGCGCCTTCGCGGAGCTCGGCCTGCCCTGGCGGTGGGACGAGGCGCTCTACGCCGACCTGCTGGCCGTCATGGGCGGGAAGGAGCGGCTCGCCCACTACATCGACACCGAGCACCCGGCGGAAGCCGCCGCGCTCCACGCCCGCGCGCCGGAGATCCACGCCATCAAGACGCGCGCCTACGGCGACCTCGTCGCGCGGAACGGCCTGCCGCTGCGCCCCGGGATCGCCCGGCTGATCGCCGAGGCCCGGGCCGCGGGAATCCGGCTCGCGGTGGCCACCACGACGAGCCGCCCGAACGTCGACCGGCTCCTCGCCGCCAATTTCCCGCCGGACGCAGCGCCCTTCGACGTGATCGCGGCCGGCGACGAGGCGAGCCGCAAGAAGCCCGCCCCCGACGTGTTCCTGCTGGCGCTCGCCGGCCTGGAGATCCCGGCCTCCGAGGCGGTGGCCTTCGAGGATTCGGCCGCCGGCATCAGCTCGGCCCGGGCCGCCGGGCTGCCGGTCCTGGCGACCCGGAGCCGCTACACCGAGAGCCACCGGCTCGACGGCGCCTTCTCGGCCGTCTCGGATCTCGGCGAGCCGGACCGGCCGCACCGGCACCTCGCGGGCGTCGAATGGCCGGGCGGGGTCGTGGATCTGGCCTCCCTGATCCGGTGGCACGAATCCCAGGACGGTCAGAGCACGCCGGTCCAGGCGATGGGCACGAGCCGGTAGCCCGGTCCGTCCCGTTCCACGTGGCCGAGCGACGGGAAGGGGAAGTGGTAGCCGACCACGAGGGCCCTCTCGGACGCGGCCGTGTCGTAGAAGCGGTGGCGCGTCGCCTGCGCCTGATCGGCGTCGTGATCGTACATCACGTGCCAGTCCGGGTGCTGCAGGAAGAGGGCCGGGATGTTGGTCACGTCGGACTGGATCAGCAGACGGTCCGCGCCCGAGGCGACCGCGAAGGCCGTGTGGCCCGGCGTGTGGCCGGGGGCGGCGAGGGCGGTGATCCCGGGCACGATCTCCTCGTCCCACGCGAAGGTGCCGATCCGGTCCTTCAGGTCGCCGAGCACCCGGCGGGTGTTGGCGAAGTAGCCCTGCGTGACCGGGTCGGCGGCGCGGGCCATGTTGGCGTCGCTCATCCAGAACGCCCAGTCGGGTGCGGCGGCCCGGATCTCGGCGTTCGCGAAGGCGAGGGACCCGTCCGCCCGCTTGAGGCCGTTCGTGTGGTCGGGATGGAGGTGCGAGAGCAGGACGAGGTCGATGTCCTCGGGCCTGATCCCGGCCGCCGCGAGGTTCGCCGCGAGGCGGCCGACGGGCGCGCCCGGCACCGGGCCGTTGCCGGTATCGATCAGGACGAGCTTCGCGCCCGTGTTGATCAGCGTCGGGTTGAACGGCACCGTCACCTGGCCGGGGGGCATGTAGGCCGCCCGCGCGGCGCCGAGCGCCTCGTCCCGGGGAACGTTGCGCACGAAGCGGTCCGGCATCGGGAAGCTGCGCGCCCCGTCGTTGAGGATCGTGACCTCGCAGCTGCCGATACGTGTCCGGTAGAAGCCCGGCGCCTGCGCTCCGCCGAAGGGTGCGGTGGCGCGGGCGCGGCCGCCGAGACCCAGGACGGCCCCTCCGGCGAGCGCGGCCCGCACCAGATCGCGACGGTTCGTGCCCGGCATCGGATCCTCCTTGAAACCCGCGTTGGCCCGTGTCCTAGCGTCGGCCCGGCCGGCGATCGGCGCGGGCGTCCGCCCGCCCGTGCGCCTCGGTGGCGAACAGCATCGTCCCGGCCACGAGGCCGAGCGCGGCCGCGATCCCGAACTTGAGCCAGCGCGGGTCGGCCGCCGCGACGTCGCTGGTCGCGCGGGCATCGAAGCGGCCGTGGGCGCCGGGATCGGTGTCCACCGGGTCGTAGAGGTTGTCGGGTCGGTTCTTCTGCGCCTGCACGCCGGTCATCTCCCCGCGATAGCCGTGCCGGGCGAGGTAGCCGTCGATCCAGCCCGGGATCAGCATGTTTCCGATGATCGCCTTCCAGGCCGAGGCCCCGATCCACATTTCCCGGGGCGCGTCGTGCGCCGCGCGGAAGACGTGCCGGGCGATGGCCTCCGGCTGGTAGATCGGCGGCACCGGCTCGAGCTTGCGTGGCAGCCGCGAGCGCGCCCAGTCGAATTGCGGCGTGTTCACGGCCGGAAGCTGTACCATCGTCAGGCGGACTCGGCTGCGGTCGTGGAGCAACTCGCTGCGCAGGGAATCGACGAAGCCCCGCACGGCGGCCTTGGCGGCGCAGTAGCTCGCCTGGAGCGGGATCGACCGGTAGGCGAGCGCCGAGCCGACATGCACGATCGTGCCACGGTCGCGCGGGACCATGTGGCGGAGGGCCGCCAGCGTGCCGTGCACCTGCCCCAGATAGGTCACCGCGGTGGCGCGGTGGAACTCGTCCGGGCTCGTCTCCTGAACGGGCGCGTAGACCGTCACCATCGCGTTGTTGACCCAGACGTCGATGCCGCCGAACGCCTCGGCCAGCGCGTCGGCGGCCTGGGCGACGGCCTCCGCGTCGGCGACGTCGGCCGCAAAGGCCAGGGCCCGGCCGCCGGCCCGCTCGACATCGCGGATCGTGCCCCTCAGCCCCGCCGGGCCGCGCGCGATCAGCCCCACGTTCCAGCCGTGCCGAGCGAATTCGTGGGCGACAGCCCGGCCGACGCCGGCGCTCGCGCCCGTGACCATGACCGTGCTGCGTCCGTTCCGGCTCGACATCGAGTTCCCAGCTGCGCGTGAAGTCCAGCGCCAACGCCCGAGACGGCGACTTTTTCCGCGGTCACGGGATTGCGAAGCCCGCGGGGCCGTGTCGGCCCGTGTCGCGCCGACCGGCAGCGGCCGCGTTGCTTCGTCCGAAGGCGGCGGCCTATATACGGCGCGACCTCACAGCCGCGACGGCGGGGTCCCGCACGCCCGCCCGCGCCAACGAACAAAAGTCCGAACCGTCATGGCAGGCCATTCGCAGTTCAAGAACATCATGCACCGGAAGGGCCGGGTGGACGCGGTCCGCTCGAAGGTGTTCGGCAAGCTCGCCCGCGAGATCACGGTGGCGGCCAAGCTCGGCACGCCCGACCCGGCGATGAACCCGCGCCTGCGCGCCGCGATCCTGGCGGCCCGCGCCGAGAACATGCCCAAGGACAATATCGAGCGCGCCATCAAGAAGGCCGCCGGCGCCGACGGCGAGAACTACGAGGACATCCGCTACGAGGGCTACGGGCCCGGCGGCGCCGCGCTGATCGTCGAGGCACAGACCGACAACCGCAACCGCACCGCCTCGGACGTGCGCTCGGCCTTCACCAAGTCCGGCGGCAGCCTCGCCGAGACCGGGGCCGTCGCCTTCATGTTCGACCGCGTCGGCGTGATCGCCTACCCAGCCTCCGTGGCCGACGCCGACACGATGCTGGAGGCGGCGATCGAGGCCGGCGCCGACGACGTCAGCTCCGGCGAGGACGGACACGAGGTCATCTGCGCCCAGGATTCCTACGGCGAGGTCACCAAGGCCCTCGAGGCGCGCTTCGGCGAGCCCGCGCGCACGGGCCTGATCTGGAAGGCGCAGAACACCATCAATGTCGACGACGAGACCGGCGAGAAGCTCATCCGCCTCGTCGAGGTGATCGAGGATCAGGACGACGTCCAGAACGTCTACGTGAACTTCGCCCTGTCGGACGCGCTGGTGGCCAAGCTGCAGGCGTGAGGGGTACGGCCGGCGAGCCGGGAACGGACAGTTCCGGTCGCAGCCATGCCGGGCGCCCGCTCGCGCTCCGGATCCCGCTCGGCAATCCCGGACTGGCGAAGTCGGGAGGCGGCGTGTTCGCCCTCCGGAGTTCCGGGCTCGCCCGTCAGGCGCCCGCGGCCGCGAGTTCGGCCCCGAAGCGGTCCTGCGCGTAGCGCTCCACCGAGAAGGTGTCGTCGGGCAGCTGCACCATGAAGCGCTCGGCCACCTCGGTCAGCACGATGTCGGGCCGGACGCGCTCGATATACGGCCAGTCCAGCGAGGTGCTCCAGACGAAGTGCACCTCGCGGAACGTCTCGGCCAGCATGATCGTCAGCATGTACGGCATGACGTGCGAGAAGGAATCGCCGAACAAGACCAGCCGGCGCGGGTCGGTGGCCTCGGTGTTCCCGTAGATCACGTGCGCGCCGACATGCAGCGTGTGCAGCAGGCCGGCCTTCTCCCGGGCCTCGACGATCGGGCTGCCGTAGGTCCGGACCGCGTCCTGCTGCATCAGGACGGTGCGCGAGCGCGCCCGCCGGGGTGGATCGAAGGCGCTCCCCAGATCGCCGTCGTGGTCGGTCTCGAAGGACGGCCGGTCCCGCAGGTCCTGCCGCGGCTCGGCGCCCAGCGCCCGGCAGATCTCCGCGTAGGCGAGATAGCAGCCGTCGGCGGACCAGTGGGTGTCGGTCCGGCAGTAGAGGTCGGCCGCGTCGCGCTGCGTCCGCATCGGCTTCACCAGATCGATGCAGGTCTGCCGCCAGCGCTTCCGCCGGCGCCAGGCCGCGTACAGCCCGACCGGACCCGGGAAGCGGCCCGCCGGGGGCTCGCTGTGGAGGAGGCGGTAGGCCGGCGACGCGCCCGGCCGGATGGTGAGCCCGTCGAGCCGGTGATCGTAGATCATCAGCTTCTCCGGAGCGACGACGTGGCGGTACAGGATCCCCTGGGCGCGCAGGCGCCGCTCCCGCGTCGTCACGAGGCTGCGCCACTGCCAGATCAGCTCGGTCGTCTCCTCCGGCCGCTCGTACTGGCCGAGCACGTCGTTCGTGCCCGTCTTCAGGAACAGCCAGCCGTCCTGGCCGACATGGATGTGATCGGGCGTGCTCGAAGCCATGACGCACTCGTGAGGCGGGTCGCCCGTTTCGGCGGCCGCCGATGTCGAATTCGGCCGCAAGGCGCGGGATGCCGGAGCGGCGGACCGGCAGAGTGCCGCACGCGTCATCCACCACCCGGCAGGCCCCGTCATGCCCCTCCTCAAGGCCCGCGCCAAGCCGCATAGTACGGCTGCCATGAGCCCCGTTCCCGCGACAGACCCCGGCGATGCCGAGCGCTGGGCCGCCCTCGCCGCCCGCGACCCGCGGGCCGACGGCACCTTCGTGTACGCGGTCCGCACCACGGGCGTGTACTGCCGCCCGAGCTGCGCCGCGCGCGCGGCGCGGCCCGAGAATGTCAGCTTCCACCGGACCTGCGCCGAGGCCGAGGCTGCCGGCTTCCGGCCGTGCCGCCGCTGCCGCCCGGACGAGCCCGCCCTCGCCGAGCGCCGGGCCGAGGCGGTCGCCCGCGCCTGCCGCCTGATCGAGACGGCGGAGACGGTTCCGTCCCTCGCCGCGCTCGCCCGCGCCGCCGGCCTGAGCGCCTACCACTTCCACCGGGTGTTCAAGGACGCCACCGGCGTGACCCCCAGAGCCTACGCGTCAGCCCACCGTGCCGCCGCCGTGGCGCGGCGGCTGCCCGGGGCCGCTTCGGTGACGGAGGCGCTGTATGAGGCCGGCTACGCTGCCGCGAGCCGGTTCTACGCGGCGGCCGCGCCTCGCCTCGGCATGGCGCCCGCCGCCTACCGGACGGGCGGCGCGGGCCTGCGCATCCGGTTCGGCATCGGCGCCTGCAGCCTCGGCGCGATCCTCGTCGCCGCCACCGAGGCGGGCGTCTGCGCGATCCTCCTCGGGGACGCGCCCGAGCCGCTCCTGCACGATCTCCAGGACCGCTTCCCCGCCGCGGAGATCGAGGGCGGCGACCCGGCCTTCGAGGGCTGGATGGCGCGGGTCATCGGGCTCGTGGAGGCGCCGGGCACCGGCCTCGACCTGCCCCTCGACATCCGCGGCACGGCGTTCCAGCAGCGGGTCTGGACGGCGCTGCGCAAGATCCCGGTGGGATCCACCGCGACCTACGCGGAGATCGCCCGGGCGATCGGCCTGCCGACGGCGACGCGCGCGGTCGCGCAGGCCTGCGGGGCGAACCCCGTCGCGGTGGCCATCCCCTGCCACCGTGTCGTCCGCTCGGACGGCGCCCTGTCGGGCTATCGCTGGGGCGTCGCGCGCAAGCGCGCGCTGCTCGACCGGGAGGCGGAGGGCTGAAGTCCCTCCGTCCCGCGCGGTCTGCTCTAGAGCCGCCTCCGAAGCGTTGCGACGGTGCGGGACGAAGGCCGATCCGGTCGAGACAGCCGCCCCACACCCCTCTCCCGCAGGGGGGACCCGCGCCTCGCCCGGCACGGGCCCGGCTACATTGTCGTCCCGACCGGGCGCGGCTCTAGCGCCGGCCGCCGCCAGGACCGCCAGGCCCGCCGAAACCGCCGCCGCCGAAACCACCGCCGCCGAAACCACCGCCGCCGAAACCACCGCCGCCGAAGCCGCCTCCGCCCGGGCCCGGGCCGGGGCCCCCGGGCGAGCCGCCGAAGCCCCCGGGGCCGCCCGGGAACGCCCCGGGGCCTGCCGGCGGCGTGCCGCCGAAGCCGCCGCGCGGCGCTCCGAATCCGCCGGTGCCCTCCGATCCGGGGACGACCGCGCCCCCCGGCCGAGTGTCGATCGCGGGTCCGCGCGGTTCGCCGATGCCGCCCAGGCCGCCCTGGCGGCCTCCGGGCTCGGCGCCGAAGCGGCCGGGCGCCTCGTCGGGGAGGTTGCGGAGGTCGAGCCGGTCGCGCTCCCGCTCGAACCGCGGGGCGTCCGGCCGCTGCGGCTCGGGCGCGATGCGGTCCTCGATCCGCAGCCGCTCCACCGTCAGGTCCCCGTCCCGCGCGATCGCCGCGGTCAGCACCGCCCGCACGCTCCCGGTGCGCGGAACCTGCGCGCCGGGGCGGCCCGCGACGGCGTAGCCCGCGCCGACGTCGAGCCTGCCGCTATCCCGGCCGATATAGGCCTCGATCGAGACCTGTTTCAGACCCGGCGGGAAGGGCAGGCCGACCTGCGCGGCGTTGGTCACGGTGAGCACGCCGTTCGCCGCACGGCCCGTCACCAGGGCGCGCCGGCCCGGCGGCAGGGCGTCGGCGCCCGCGAGGCGGAGGCCGCCGATCCCGAGGCCGCCCGCGACCCGCCGCACCGGGCCGGCGACGCGGTCGGGCCCGGTGTCCCGCGGCTCGATCAGGCTCGCCACGATCACGCCGTCGGGCCGGCGCAGCCCGCTCACCGCGACCCGCGCGCCCGGCTGCCACACGCCGCCGAGACCTGCGATGGAAACCCGCTGGCCGAGCACCACGAGCCGCCCGGGCGCGACCGACTCCACCGACCCGACCACTTCGCTGGTGACGTCGATCCGCCCCGTGGCGAGTCCGCCGCCCTCGGGCCGCGCCACCACGTGGACGACCTGACCGATCTTCAGGTCGGCGGCCTTCGCGGCCGTGCCGTCGATATGCACCTCCACCTCGGGCGGATAGGCGATGCGCAGGTCGTTGACGACGATCGAGCCGAAGCGTCGGATCGTGCCGATCACGCCGGTGCCGCCGATGCCGCGGTCGCCCTCGCCGAGGGGCCCGCTCTTCGGCGCGTCGGTCCGCATCATGCCGGTCCCGCCGATGCCCTGATCGCGCGGGGATTCCTGCGACCGGACGGTGCCGGGCAGCACGGTCGTGGCGCCCGCGAGCAGGCGCAGGACGAACCGGCGGTTGAGCGTGGCGCGCACCGGCCGGCCTCTCACCGCTCGTCCGCTCGCCGCGCCGGCGGCGCCGCTTCGGTGTAGACGTACAGGCCGAAGTTCCAGCGATGCGTGCCGCCGGGATCGGTCTGGCAGGCCGCGTGCGCTTCCCGGTTGGCCTGCTGCAGCGCCTCCATGGCGATCTCGCGGGCGCGCGCCTCGAGCCGGGTCGCGAGGTCCTCGGACAGCCCGTCGTAGTGGACCGCCCGCTCGAGGAAGCGCGGCGCGTCTCCGAAGATGTTGGCGACGGCCGCGGCGATGTGGTCGTGCAGGTTGCGGCCGAAATAGTAGAGCTGGGGCCCCTCGGCGCCGTCGCCCCTCGGTACGTAGGCGGCCTCGGCCAGCACGATCCGGTCCTGCGGATCCGTGAAGGCCAGCCCGCGATCGAGCCACTCGTCGAGGACGGCGCGCGGCCGCAGGTCCCGCGTCACGCCCGCGACCAGCGACTCGAACGAGGGTGCGCCGCCCTCGGCCGTGCGCGGAAGTTTCAGGGGCTGGCCCTGCGCGTCGGTGAAGGCCGGGTCGGCGATCCAGCGGGCGATGATCCGGCTGGTGCGGGAGACGACCGCCGGGACGGCGCTGACCGGAGCACCGGCGCCCCGCAGGCGCCGGACCTCCTTGCGGTGGATGCCGGTGAGCAGGGAGACGCGGCTGTCGGTCTGCTCCTTTCCGGCGAGGGCGAAGTCGTACTCGGCGACGTTCACGTAGAGCTCGCGCAGCAGGTCGGTGAGCGCCGGGAATGTGATGCCGCGGGCGACGAGCAGGCGCACGAGGGGGCGCAGCAGCCGCGCCAGCGGCGCGTGCAGGCTGGCGCCCTCCCGCGGTGTATCGGCAGTATCAGACATGGCCGCATCGTGACGGCTCATCCCGTGGGACACAATCCCACCGCGTGCGAAGGCGCACGCTGATCCCTCGATTTCGCGTTGACGTGGGATTTTTGCACACGTAAAACCGCTTCGTGGTCAAATTTCCCACGAAATGCGGGGCCGGCCGATGACGATTGATACGCGAACGCTCGTGGCGATGCCCCTGCCGCCGCTCACGCTTCCCACCGCCCAGGCGCGACGGGCAAGCCTGAGTGATCCCCTTCCGCGGCTCCGACGCCTCGTCTGCGTCGTCGCCGCGCTCACACTGCCCGTCCTCGGGGTCGCCGTCGCGGAAACGGTCCACCGCGCCGGTTCACCGAGGGCGCCGCAGGCCGCCGCTCCCGCCATCCCCTCAGGCGGGGCGGCGGCACCCTCGGGCGCCGTCGGGCCCCGACGCGCCGCGAGAACCCTGAGGGTCGCGGCACGCACGGGAGAGAACCGCGAGGTCCGCTCTTGATCGCCCTCTCCGGTATCGACCGCGCACGAACCGCGCCGACCTGCGGTGGAGCGGCCATTCTCGATCTCGCTCTCTGCCTGATCCTGTCCGTGACCGTCGTCGGGCTGCTCCTCCTGGCCCTCTGATCCCGCGGCTCCGCCGCGCGCCGAACGAGATTTCCATGAACGCACGAACCTCCGCAGCCCTCGCGGGCGCCGCATGCGGCTGCCTGGCCCTCGCCGCCCAGGCGGCCGACCTGCCCCGCCGCGCGCCGCCGCCGCCACTGCCGTCGCTTCCGGTCTTCACCTGGACGGGCTTCTATGCCGGCGTGAATGCGGGATACGCGTTCCCGACCGGGAGCGGCGGCTTCACCGACCCGACCTACGGCACTGTCACGGGCGGCGGGCGGTCAGGCGGCTTCGCCGGCGGCGGCCAGATCGGCTACAATTACCAATTCACGCCGGGCTCCGGCGTCGTCGTCGGCGTCGAGGCCGACATCCAGGGCGCGGCCTTCGCCAAGGCGGACGCCGCCTATCTCGGCACCACGCCGTATTACAGTGTCCGACCGAGCCTCGACTATTTCGGCACGGTCCGCGCCCGACTCGGCTACGCGTTCGACCGGGTCCTCGTCTACGGGACCGGCGGTTTCGCTTACGGCGGCGGGGCGCGCGCGACCGACGCGGGCGCCTACCCCTACACCCTGCCATCGACCGACCGGACCGGATACGCGGCCGGCGGCGGCATCGAGTACGCCTTCACCGAGAAGCTCTCCGCCAAGGTGGAGGCGCTCTACCTCCATCTCGGCCGCGGAACGAACGCCGCCACGTACTACAACGCCAGTGTTCCGGCGTTTTATGGTGCCGGCAAACAGGACTCCGGCTTTGCGGTGGTTCGGGCCGGTGTGAATTACCGATTCTGAGCAATATTCGTTGGACGATAGCTTGACGGAGCGGTCAAGCTGGGCCGCAATGCCCTGCATTCGGCTTCGCGAATCTGTCGGCCGCGCGAGCCTGTCCACGGCCGAGGGATGTCGGTGAGGCCGGATACCGCGCGGGTGCAGCCCCGCGGGACCGCGGATTCTCTCCGACAGGATCGGCCGTGAGCATGCCCAGCTCGACCTCCCTCACGACAATGCTGCTCGCCGTCGCGCTCGCAGCCTGCACCGTCCCGGCGCGGGCGCAGGAGATCGTGCCACCCGGGCCCGACGGGCGCGGCGCCATCCTGATCTACGGGAATTTCTGCGGCCCCGGCAGCCGCGGTCCCGGCTACAAGCCGATCGACGCGCTGGATCTCGCCTGCGCGCACCACGACGCGTGCTCGCCCGAGCCGGCCGCGGGAACGCTGCCGACCTGCGCCTGCAACGGCCGCCTCCGCGTCGAGGCGGGGCTCGTCGCCCGCGATCCGGCCGCGCCGGCCCAGACCCGCCAGACCGCGCAGTTCATCTCGGATTTCGCCGCGGCGCTGCCCTGCCAGTAGGGCGCGCCGCGGGACCGCTCAGGCGGCGTCGGCCGGGTTGGCGGCTGCCTTCGGGCCGCCCTTGGCGACGCCCACCAGGGCCGGGCGCAGCACGCGCTCGCCGATGACGTAGCCCGCCTGCACGACCTGCACGACAGTGCCGGCCGGAACCTCCGCGTTCGGCACCTCGAACATCGCCTGATGGCGGTTCGGGTCGAATTTCTGGCCCTGCGGCTCGACGATCTTCACGCCGTGGCGCTCGAGGGTCTTGCCGAGGTCGCGCTCGGTGAGCTCGATCCCGTCGATCAGCCCCTTCAGGGCGCCGTCGGCCGTGGCCTTCGCGTCGGCCGGGACGCTGTCGAGGGCGCGGCGGATGTTGTCGGCGACGTTGAGCACGTCCCGGGCGAAGTTGGTCACCGCGTAGGCGCGCGCGTCGGCGACCTCGCGCTCCGTCCGGCGGCGCAGGTTCTCCATCTCGGCGAGGGTGCGCAGCGTCCGGTCCTTGAGCTCGTCGCGCTCGGCGGTCAGCAGGGCCAGGGCCTCCGCGACCGGATCGACGGTGGCCGACTCGCTGCCCTGACCCGCGGGCGCGGGATCCTGGGCCGCGCCGGCACCGGCTTCGACCGTGGTCTGGCGCTGGTCATCCTGGGGCATGTCGTTGCTCGTCATCACGTTTCAGTCGTGGGCAGGAATCGGTGAGGGATGGTGGAATCGGCGCTGATATCTGGCCACGGGGCCGCGAAATCAACCCGTACGCTCACGCCTCGCGCGGCGGCGGCGCCGCCACCAGCGCCTCCAGACCCTCGGCCTTGAGCGTCGCGACGTCGTGGGCGAACACGTCCATCACGGCGGCCCGGATCGCGGCCTGCCGGTCGGGCTGCGTCACCCGCGTGCCGGTGAGGTCGGTGACGTAGAAGACGTCCACGGCGCGCTCGCCGAAGGTCGCCACATGCGCCGACGTGATGTTGAGCGACAGCCGGCTGAAGGCCGTGGTGAGCTCGTAGAGCAGGCCCGGCCGGTCGAGGCCGGTGATCTCCACCACGGTCTCCCGGCTCGACAGGGCGTTGTCGATGATGACGTCCGGCGGCACCGGGAAGGTCTTGGCACGGGTGCTGGTCGGCGGGTGCTTGTCGGCCACGAGGTCGGCGATCTTGATCTCGCCCTTCAGCGCCCGCTCGATCGCCGCGGTGATGCGCTTGGTCCGACGCAGCTCGTCGTCGTCCCGCTCGAAGGCGCGCGAGATGAAGATCGTGTCGAGGGCGAACCCGTCCGTGGTGGTGAAGATCTGCGCGTCGACGATGTTGCTGCCGGCCGCCGCGCAGGCGCCGGTGACGATGGCGAGCAGGCGGGGATGGTCCGGCGAGTAGACCGTGATCTCGGTCACGCCCCGGACGGGATCGAGGGCGACGTCGGTCGCGCTGGTCCGCCCGTCGCGCACGACGTCGCGCAGGAAGATCGCGTTCTTGAGCTGGCGCGTGCCGTCGACCTTGAGCCAGTAGGCCTGGCTGTGGCGGGCCGCGTAGGCGTCGAACTCCTCCGAGCCCCAGCCGGGCAGCTGTTCCCGCAGGCCCATCTGCACGAGGCGCACCCGGTCGGTGCGGGCGATCTCGGAATGGCCGCCCGAGAGGTAGACCTCGGTCTCGTCGTACAGGGTGCGGACCAGGGTGCCCTTCCAGGCGGTCCAGACGCCGGGGCCGACGGCGGTGATGTCGGCCACCGTCAGGATGGTCAGGAGCTTCAGCCGCTCCAGGCTCTGCACGCTCGCGGCGAAGCGCTCGATCGTCTTGGCATCCGAGAGGTCGCGGCTCTGCGCGGTCATCGACATCAGCAGGTGGTGCTCTACGAGCCAGCGCACCGTCTCGGTCTCGGCCTGGTTCAGGCCGAAGCGCGGGCAGAGCTTCTCGGCGATGGCGGCGCCGGCGATCGAGTGGTCCTCCGGGCGGCCCTTGGCGATGTCGTGCAGCAGGATCGCGACGTAGAGCGCGGTGCGGTTGTGGATCGAGTGCACGAGGCGCGAGACCAGCGGGTAGGTCTCCTGGGCCCGGCCCGATTCGATGTCCGCCAGCACGCCGACCGTGCGCAGCAGGTGCTCGTCCACCGTGAAGTGGTGGTACATGTTGAACTGCATCATCGCGACGATGCGGCCGAAATCCGGGATGAAGCGGCCGAGCACGCCCGCCTCGTTCATCTCGCGCAGCGCCTCCTCCGGCGCGTTCCGCGAGGTCAGGATCTCGACGAACAGCCGGTTCGCCTCGGGGTCCACGCGCAGCGACGGGTTGACGAGGCGCAGGGACCGGTTGGCCAGCCGCTTGGCGTCCGGATGGATCGCGAGGTTGTGCCGGTCGGCGAGCCAGAACAGCCGGATGAGGTTGACCGGGTCGCGCTCGAAGGCGTCCTCCGCGCGCAGGTTCACCCGGCCGTGGTCGATCCAGAAATCCTCCGCCTCCATGGCGGTCGCCCGGAACCGGTCGCGGAACCGGCCGATCCAGCGGTCGAGAACCGGCGTGCGCTTGGCGTGGCGCGCCTCCAGCTCGGCGCAGACGATGGCGGTGAGATCGCCCACATCCTTGGCGATGCGGAAATAGGCCTTCATGAAGCGCTCGACGCCGGAGAGGCCGCCCCGGGCCTCGTAGCCGAAGCGCTCGGCGATGCGCGGCTGCAGACCGAAGGACAGGCGCTCCTCGGCGCGCTTCGTGGCGAAGTGCATGTGGCAGCGCACCCGCCACAGGAACTCCTCGCAGCGCTCGAACAGCGCGTACTCTTCCGGGGTGAACAGGCCGGCGCTGACGAGCTCGATCTGGTCGCGGACCCGGTAGGTGTACTTGGCGATCCAGAACAGCGTGTTGAGGTCGCGCAGGCCGCCCTTGCCGTCCTTGACGTTGGGCTCGACGAGGTAGCGCGAGGTGCCGGCCTTGGAGACGCGCAGGTCGCGCTCGCGCAGCTTCGCCTCGACGAACTCGGCGGCGGACCCGACCACCAGCTCGGCGTCGAAGCGCGTCACGAGCTCCTCGTAGAGCACCCGGGTGCCGAACAGGTACCGCGCCTCCAAGAGGGCCGTCCGGATCGTCATGTCGGCCCGCGCCTCGCGCAGGCACTCCTCGACCGAGCGGGTGGCGTGGCCGACCTTCAGTTTCAGGTCCCACAGGACGTAGAGCATTCCCTCGACGACGCTCTCGGACCACGCGGTCTGCTTGTAGGGCAGCAGGAACAGCAGATCGATGTCCGATCCCGGCGCCATCGTGCCCCGGCCGTAGCCGCCGGTGGCGACCACCGCGAGCTGCTCGCCGGTCGACGGGTTGTCGTTGGGATAGAGCCGCCAGACCACGGCGTCGTGGATCGCCCGGACCACCGCGTCGGTGAGATTCGACAGGGTCTGCGCGCACAGCAGCCCGTTGCGGTCCTCGAGGAGCTGCGCCTCGGCGGCCCGGTGGCCCTCCTCGATCACCCGGCGCAGCTGCGGCACCAGCGCGGCCCGGAGCTTCGTGGGCTCGCGGGCCTCGCGGTCGAGGTTCTCGAGAACCGTATCGAGGGCGGCGACGGGATCGAACATGGTTCCCGTTAGCATGATATCCCTAAGCCGCCAGCCATGCGGCGCCCGCCGCTACTCCGCGGCCGGCAGATCGAGGGCGAGCAGCCGGGCCGTGCGGTTGCGGGTCGCCGCCCGCGGCTCGGTCTCGCTCGTCTGCCGCCGCGCGTCGGCGATGGCCGCGTGGACGCCGTCGACCGCCAGGATCAGCGCGCTGACCGTGCGCGCGTCGATGCTGCGCTCGCGGGCGTAGCAGACCACGTCCGCCACCAGTCCGTCGGTCTCGATCGCGATCGCGTCGAGTTCGGCGGCGCTGGTCGCCGCGCGCACCTCGCGCATGATGTCGAGGAGCCGGTCGAGGACGAAATCGACCCGCTCCCGGCGCTTGCGGGCGAGGCGCTGGCCGAGCCACGCGAAGCCGGAGCCGATCGTGCCGCCGAAGAAGGCGAACAGGTAGATGTAATCCTCGTAGCGGTCGAGGAAGGTCTGCTGCTCGCGCTCGAAATAGTCGACGGCGCCAGGGTGGTTCGGCAGGCGCGCCGAGGTCGCCGCCACCGTCGTGTCGAAGTCCGGCGCCTTCATCAGCTTGGCCACCGGCGCGGTCGAGGCGAGCCGCGAGCGCCACTCGAACAGGTGCTGCGTCGCAGAGGCGACCGCGACGCGGCTGACCGTGCCGCGGGCCATCAGGCGATAGGAGGCGCCGACGGTCTTGACCTCCTCGTCGGGCCGCTTCGGGCGGCCGCCGAAGGTGCCGGCCGGGATCGTCACCGCCTGCAGCTCGGGGAAGCGCTGCAGGATCGCGTCGCCGTCCGGGATCGAGACGAAGCCGATCTTGCGGTCCGGCGCGCCCAGTTCGACGGCGCGGACGACCGCGGCCGCCGGCTTGGAGGCCGGGCTCGCGATCACCGCCACCGCGTCGACCCGCTTCTCGGTGAGTGCGGCCGTGACGTCGCCGACCTTCAGTGGCACCACGACCACGTGGCCGGGCTCCGCCTCGGCGGCGTGGCCGGCCTCCGGCGCGTCCTCGCCCACGATGTCCGGCACGAGGTCGTAGAAGGAGAGCAGGTTCGTGAGGAACGACAGGTCGGCGCTGTGGCGGACCACGATGCCGAGCCGCTTGCGCGCCAGGGCCGGCACGTCGTCGAGATCGGCCGCCTCCGGCGCCGCGATGACCAGCGCCTCGTCGTGCAGGATCGCCAGGGTCAGCCCGTTCTCGGGCAGGAAAACGTCCGGCCGCACCACCGCGAGGTCGGCCTTGTTGCGCTGGAGTGCCAGGGCGCTGTCGCGCACGTCGCCGTAGCGCACCACCTTGAGACGGACGTCCTCCCGGGCCCGGTCGAGGGCGCCGGCATAGGCCTCGATCAGCGCGGCCTCGGGCCCGTCCTGGGGGCCGACCGCCACCGTCAGGGTGTTCGGGCGCGACAGGTAGACGATCGCGGCCGCGGCCGCGGCGAGCCCCAGGGCCACGAGGACCAGGAGCCACTCGCGCCGCATCAGTACGGCCGCCGCGCCGTGCAGCCGCAGGCGCCATCGGCCCTGCGGAGTGCCGGGCGAAGAACGGTGGTTCGGGCCATGGCCGAGCCTGTCGCGTTGCGCGCGTTCCATACCCGAGTCATGGAACGCAAACCTGTCGAGATCGTGAAGAACCGGTGAAATCTCCATTCGTTGCAGGATCCGCGCCAGAAGGTCGCGACCGCGAGATCAAGCCGCCCGGCCCCGTGAGCCCGGCCTGGCTGGAGCGTGCGGCGCTCCACTATCTAGAGCGCTACAGCGCCTCGACCGAGATGCTGCGCCGGACGCTCGCGCGCCGCGTCCAGAAGCGCGCGCGGGCCCGGGGCGAGGATCCCGAACGCTTCGCCGACCTCGTGACGGCGACCGTCGCGCGGGCGGTGTCGGCCGGCCTCGTGGACGACGCGCGCTTCGCCGATACCCGCCTCGCCACCCTGCGGCGTCGCGGCACCTCGACCCGCGGCGTCTCGGCCAAGCTCGCCGCCAAGGGAGTCCCGCGCGACGTCGTGGAGGCCGCCATGCTGGCGGAGCGCGAAGCCCTGCCGGATGGGGAGGCGGACGCGATCGAGGAGCAGGCCGCCCAGGCCTACGCTAGGCGGCGACGCCTGGGACCGTATCGCCGCCCGGACCAGCGGGCGACGCACCGCGACCGCGACCTCGCCGCCCTGGCCCGGGCCGGCTTCGCCTACGGCCTCGCCCGCCGTGTGGTCGACCGGGAGCCCGACGAATCCGGCGAGCCCGACGCGCCGGCGTGACGGGTGCGGCATCGCGGCCCGGGGTGAACGCCGCGCCGGCCTTGCACCTTCGGCCGCGTTGTTCATTGTCTGTTCGATGGACGAGACCCTGGCCAAGAAGCTGCGCATCCTCGCGGACGCCGCCAAGTACGACGCCTCCTGCGCCTCCTCGGCCGCGCCGAAGCGGGCGGCCGGCAAGGACGGGCTCGGGTCGACCACCGGCGCCGGGATCTGCCACGCCTACACGCCAGACGGGCGGTGCGTCTCGCTCCTCAAGATCCTGCTGACGAACTGGTGCCTGTTCGACTGCGCCTACTGCGTGAACCGGCGCTCCTCGAACGTGCGGCGGGCGAAGTTCACCGTGGAGGAGGTCGTGAACCTCACCCTGAACTTCTACCGGCGCAACTACATCGAGGGGCTGTTCCTCTCCTCCGGCATCATCAAGTCGCCCGACCACACGATGGAGCTGCTGACCGGCGTGGCGAAGTCGCTCCGGCGCGACCACGGTTTCGCCGGCTACATCCATCTCAAGTCGATCCCGGAGGCGAGCCCCTGGCTGATCGAGGAGGCCGGCCTCTACGCCGACAGGCTCTCGATCAACGTCGAGCTGCCGACCGAGGCGAGCCTGGAGCGGCTCGCGCCCGAGAAGGACGGCGCCGCGATCCAGGGGGCGATGGCGCAGATCGGCGAGCGCATCGTGCAGGCCAAGGCCGAGAAGCGCCGCTTCTCGCCGGCTGGCCACTCGACGCAGGTGATCGTCGGGGCGGACACCACCACCGACGAGGCCCTGATCCGCAAGAGCGCGCTCCTTTACGGCAGCGTCGGCCTGAAGCGGGTCTACTACTCCGCCTACAGTCCGATCCCGGACGGCTCCGCGATCCTGCCTCCGAAGCCACCGCCGCTCCAGCGCGAGCACCGGCTGTACCAGGCCGACTGGCTGCTCCGGTACTACGAATTCACCCCCGACGAGGTGGCCGACGCGTCGGAGGGCGGTATGCTCGCCCTCGACATCGACCCGAAGCTCGCCTGGGCGCTGAAGCACCGGGACAAGTTCCCGGTGGACGTGAACCGCGCCGACCGGGAATGGCTGCTGCGGGTTCCGGGGCTCGGGGCGCGGGCGGTCGACAAGATCGTCAGGGCGCGCCGCCACGCGACCTTGCGCCTTGACGACGTCGCCCGGCTGACCTCCGGCCTGAAGCGGGCGCGGCCGTTCCTCGTCGCCGCCGACCATCGGCCGGTCGGGCTCACCGACCGGCTCGACCTGCGGACGCGGCTGGTCGAGCCCGCGGCGCAGCTGAGCCTTTTCTGATGGGGGCGGGGCCCGCGCCGTTTCCGTCTGCCTCCGTGGAGAGGGGGGATGCGCGGTCGCCGCGCGCCGTCGCGCTGCGCCCCGGCGCCGATCTCGACGGTTTCCGCAAAGCCGCCCGGAGCCTCGTCGCGCAGGGCGTCCCGCCCGAGGCCGTGACGTGGTCGGTGACGGACGCGCCCGGCCTGTTCGGCAGCGACGCCCAGCCGGCGACCGGCACGCCGCTCGTCCTGCCGAAGGCCGTCGCCGGCCTGATCCCGCAGGTCATTCCCCACCGCGATCCGGAGCGCTACGGCCTGCTCTACGCGCTGATCTGGCGGGTCTGCCGCGGCGAGCGGCACCTGATGGAGGTCGGCAGCGACCCGCTGGTCCACCGCCTGCACCGGATGGCGAAGGCGATCGGGCGCGACCTCCACAAGATGCACGCCTTCCTGCGCTTCCGCCGGGCGGAGGGACCGGACGGCGAGCGCTACGTCGCGTGGTTCGAGCCGGACCACCACATCCTCGAGGCGGCGGCACCGTTCTTCGTCGACCGCTTCCGCGGGATGCGCTGGTCGATCCTGACGCCCGAGGGCTCGGCCCTCTGGGACACCGAGACCCTGACTTTCGGGCCGCCCGGCGACCGTGCCCAACTTCCGGAGGGCGACGGCTTCGAGGCCGGCTGGCAGACCTATTACGAGAGCACGTTCAACCCGGCCCGCACTAACCTGAAGGCGATGCGGGCGGAGATGCCCAAGAAGTACTGGCACAACATGCCCGAGACGGCCGCGATCCCGGCCCTGGTCCGGGCGGCGGCCGGGCGCACCGAAGCCATGATCGAGAGGGAGCCGACCTTGCCCACACGCCGCGAACCCGCCCGGGCCGTCGCCGCCATGGCCGACCAGGATCCCAAGAGCCTCGACGAGCTGAACGCGATCATCCGCCGGACCGAGCCGCTGGTGCCGGGGGCCACCCAGGCCGTGCTCGGCGAGGGGTCGGTCGGGGCGACGGTGGCCTTCGTGGGCGAGCAGCCCGGCGACCAGGAAGACCGGCAGGGCCGGCCCTTCGTCGGGCCCGCCGGCCAGCTGCTCTCCCGCGCCATGGCGGAGGCCGGGATCGACCGGGGGGCGAGCTACCTGACGAACGCGGTCAAGCACTTCAAGTTCGAGGAGCGCGGCAAGCGCCGCATCCACCAGAAGCCGACAGCCGGCGAGGTCAGCCACTACCGGTGGTGGCTCGACCGGGAGCTCGAATTCGTCGGTCCGAAGCTCGTCGTGGCGCTCGGCGCGACCGCCGTGCTGGCGCTGACCGGCAAGGCGATCCCGATCACCCGGGCGCGCGGCCCGTTCCGCTTCGACCGGCACGACAACCGATTCCAGGGCTTCATCACGGTCCACCCGTCCTACCTGCTCCGGCTGCCGGACGAGGCGAAGGCGGAGGCCTACGCGGCCTTCGTGGACGACCTGCGCCGGGTGGAGGCGCTCGGGCGCGAGCTGGCGGCCTGATCCTCCTCTGCCGCGCTTCTGCTATGCTGGCGGCTGCCGATTCCCTCCGGTCCCGCCGCCATGGACAAGCTCGCCGCCCTCGACATCCTGCGCGCCAACGAGGCGGAACTGCGCCGCCGCGGCGTGCTGCACGCGGCCTTGTTCGGTTCGGTTGCCCGGGGCGACGCGCAGGCCGACAGCGATCTCGACGTGATGATCGAGATCGACCGGGAGCGCGTGCGCGACCTTTTCACCTATGCCGGCCTGTGCCGCTTCATCGACGAACTGTTCCCGGTTCCGGTCGACGTGGCCGACCGGGAAAGCCTGAAGCCGCGCGTCCGTCAGCGGGCCGAGCACGATGCGGTTTCCGCCTTCTGAACGGGCGCTCGCCGCCTGCGAGGACATCATCGACAACGCCGATGCCGCTCAGCGCTTCGTCGCCGGCATGTCGTTCGAGGCCTTCGTGGCGGACCTGCGGACCAACTACGCGGTCGTCCGCTGCCTGGAGATCGTCTCGGAGGCGAGCCGACGGCTGACCGACGCGATGCGCGAGCGCCATCCGGATGTGCCGTGGCGCGACATCGCCTCCATCGGAAACGTCTTTCGTCACGGCTACCATGGCGTCAAGCTGGACATCGTCTGGCGGACCGTCCACGAGCGCTTGCCCGTTCTCGTCGCGGCCTGCCGCGCCGAAATCGCGCGCGCGCCCGACTCCTGATCGCCCCGAGCCGCCTGAGCCCATGACCGACTCGAAGCCCGACTCGAGCCCCGAGACCAAGCCCGTCGGACCCGGCGATCAGGTGATCCTGGTCGACGGCTCGTCCTTCATCTTCCGGGCCTATTTCCAGTCGATCAACCAGGACCAGAAGTACAATTCGCGCCCCTCCGACGGGCTGCCCACCGGCGCCGTGCGGCTGTTCTGCACCAAGATCGCGCAGTTCCTGCAGGACGGCGCCGCCGGCACCATGCCGAGCCATCTCGGGATCGTCTTCGACAAGTCGGAGGGCTCGTTCCGCAAGGAGATGTTCCCCGACTACAAGGGCCACCGCCCGGACGCGCCCGACGACCTGAAGCGCCAGATGCCGCTGATGCGCGACGCGGTGCGCGCCTTCGGCCTGCACGCGGTGGAGCTGGAGCGCTACGAGGCCGACGATCTCATCGCCACCTACACCCGCCAGGCCGAGGCGCGGGGCGCGGGCGTCATCATCGTCTCGTCCGACAAAGACCTGATGCAGCTCGTCGGGCCGCAGGTGCGGTTCTACGATTTCGAGTCGGGCGCCAAGGGCAAGCCCGGCTACCGGCCCGAGCGCAACCTCGACGTCGAGGCGATCGTCGCCAAGTGGGAGGGCCTGCAGCCGAACCAGATCGGCGACGCGCTGGCGCTCATCGGCGACACCTCCGACAACGTGCCGGGCGTGCCCGGCATCGGCCTGAAGACGGCCGCGGCGCTGATCAAGGAGTTCGGCAGCCTCGAGGCCCTGCTGGAGCGGGCGGGCGAGATCAAGCAGCCCAAGCGGCGGGAGACGCTGCTCGCCAACGTCGATCAGGCCAAGCTGTCGCGCAGGCTCGTGGCGCTGATGGAGGACGTACCGGTCCCGGTGCCGCTGGACGACCTCGGCGTGCCTCAGCCCAATCCCGAGAAGCTGGTCGGCTTCCTGAAGGCGATGGAGTTCAACACGCTGACGCGCCGCATCGCCCAGATGCTGCACGTCGATCCCGAGGCGGTGAAGCCCGATCCGCGGCTCCTGCCGGGCGCCCGGCCGCACGGCTACGGCAACGCCGCCGGCGGCAGCGACGCGGTGCCGTTCTTCGGCGATTCCGTGCCGCCGGATCCCGAGACCGCGGCCGCCGGGGCCGAGCGACCGCCGGGCGCCGCCCCGCCGGAGGGCGGCGAGATCGATCCCTTCGCCGATCTCGACCTGCCGGACGCGCCCGCCAAGCCCCGGGCGCCCGTCGAGGCGACGCCCGGCAACGTGGTGGCGGCACGGGCCGCGGAATCCGTGGCGCCGTTCGACACCGCCGCCTACGAGACGGTCTCGTCGCTGGAGCAGCTCGACGCCTGGATCGCCGAGGCCGAGGAGGCCGGCGTGATCGCGGTCGATACCGAGACCGACTCGCTCGATGCCCACAGGGCCGGCCTCGTCGGCGTCTCGCTGGCCGTCGCCACCGGCCGGGCCTGCTACATCCCGCTCGCCCACGTCCAGGCCGCCAAGGTGCAGGCGGACGCCACCGACCTGTTCGGCGAGGGCGCCGCGCCCTCCGACGTGGTCGAGCCGGTGCCGGGCCAGATCCCCCTGAAGGAGGCCGTCGCCCGGCTGAAGCCGCTCCTCGAGCACCCCGGCGTCCTGAAGGTCGGCCAGAACCTCAAGTACGACTGGGTGGTGCTCGCCCGCTACGGCATCGAGGTCGCGCCGTTCGACGACACGATGCTGATCTCGTACGTGCTCGACGCCGGCAAGGGCGGCCACGGCATGGACGAGCTGGCCCGCCGGCATCTCGGCCACCAGCCGATCACCTTCTCGGACGTGGCCGGCACCGGCCGCAACAAGGTGACGTTCGACCGCGTCGCCATCGACAAGGCCACTGCCTACGCGGCCGAGGACGCCGACGTGACCCTGCGCCTGTGGCGGATGATGAAGCCGCGCCTCGTGGCCGAGCACCGGGTCGCCGTCTACGAGACCCTGGAGCGGCCCCTGCTGCCGGTGATCGCCCGGATGGAGCAGCGCGGCATCCGCGTCGACCGGGAGATGCTGAGCCGCCTGTCCGGAGATTTCTCGCAGATCCTCGTCCGCCTGGAGGAGGAGATCCAGGAAGATGCCGGCGAGAAATTCTCCGTCGGCTCGCCGAAGCAGATCGGCGACATCCTGTTCGGGAAGATGGGTCTGCCGGGGGCCAAGAAGACGCCGTCGGGCCAGTGGGCCACGCCCGCGACCCTGCTGGAGGAGCTGGCCCAGGCGGGCCACGAGCTGCCCAAGAAGATCCTGGAATGGCGGCAGCTCTCGAAGCTGAAATCCACCTACACGGACGCGCTCCAGGCCCATGCCGACCGCGAGACGGCGCGGGTCCACACCTCGTTCTCGCTGGCGGCGACCACCACGGGGCGGCTGTCCTCCTCCGAGCCGAACCTGCAGAACATCCCGATCCGCACCGAGGAGGGTCGCCGGATCCGCCGCGCCTTCGTGGCCGCGCCCGGGAACCGGCTGATCTCGGCCGACTACTCGCAGATCGAGCTGCGGCTGCTGGCCCACATGGCCGACATCCCGGAGCTCCGGAAGGCGTTCGAGGACGGGATCGACATCCACGCGGCGACCGCCTCGGCGATGTTCGGCGTGCCGCTCAATGCGATGACCCCCGATCTGCGGCGCCGGGCGAAGACCATCAACTTCGGCATCATCTACGGCATCTCGGCCTTCGGCCTCGCCGACCGGCTCGGCATCGGCCGCGAGGAGGCCTCGGCGTTCATCAAGCAGTATTTCGAGCAGTTCCCGGGCATCCGGGACTACATCGAGACCACCAAGAAGAGCTGCCGCGACAAGGGCTACGTCACGACCCTGTTCGGCCGGGTGTGCCACTACCCGCAGATCCGCTCCAACAACCCCTCCGAGCGCGCCAGCGTCGAGCGGCAGGCGATCAACGCGCCGATCCAGGGCTCGGCCGCCGACATCATCCGGCGGGCCATGACGCGGATGGAGGCGGCCCTCGCCGCGAAGAAGCTCAGGGCGCGCATGCTGCTGCAGGTGCACGACGAGCTGGTGTTCGAGGCGGCCGAGGACGAGGTGGAGCGGACGATCCCGATCATCCGCGGCGTCATGGAGGAGGCGCCGGCGCCGGCCCTGACCCTGAAGGTGCCGCTGGTGGTCGAGGCCAACGCGGCGGGCAACTGGCAGGAGGCGCATTGACGGGTCGGACCGAGGCTCAGCCGGCCGTCTTCGCGAGCGGAGCGAGGCGATCCCGTCGGCGCCGCGCTTTCCGACGTCCCGTAGCCCTGGGTCGCTTCGCTCCGCTCGCGAGGACGGCGGCGCGCTGAGACGACGTCGTCGAACCGCGACCGGGCAGCTTGGAGATGCCGCCGAAGACGGTCATACGCCGTACGCCCATGACCTGCATCGCTCAGAGCCCGTGACCGACCCCTTCCCCTTCCTCTCCGGCGGCGGCGAGGCCGCGCGCATGATCCGCGCGCGCGACTGGTCGGGTCATCCCCTGGGGCTTCCGGAGACATGGCCGGCGGAGTTCCGCGCGGCCCTGTCGCTCGTCCTCAACTCGCCGGAATCGATGATCCTGGCCTGGGGGCCCGACCTCCACTTCTTCTTCAACGACACCTACTTCCCGCTGCTCGGCCCGCGGCTGCCCTGGGCGATGGGCGAGCGGTTCGACGTGGTCTGGGCCGATGCCTGGGATCAGGCCAAACCGATCATCGACGCCGCCATGGCGGGCCGCCCGGAGCGCTTCGTCGATCTGCCGTGGCAGCTCGACACCGACCGCGGCGCGCGCGAGACGTGGTGGACCTTCTCGTACTCGCGGGTTCTCGACGCCGAGGGCCGGGTCGCCGGCCTGTTCATCCTCACCAACGAGACCACCGGCCGGGTCCTCGCGGACGCCGCCCTCAAGGAGAGCCAGGGCCGGCTCGAGGCGGCGCTCGCGGAGCTGCGCGACCTGAACGCGACCCTGGCGCACCAGGTCGAGGAGCGCACGGCCGACCGCAACGCCCTGTGGACGCTCTCGTCCGACATGATGCTGCGCTGCCTGTTCGACGGGACGATCACCGCGGTGAACCCAGCGTGGACCGAGGTGCTGGGCTGGCGCCCGGACGAGCTGATCGGAACGAAGCTCATCGCCTTCGTCCACCCGGACGATCTCGACCGCACCGTCGAGGGCGCGCGCCAGCTCTCCGCGGGGTCGAGCCTCGCGCGCTTCGACAACCGCTACCGCCACCGGGACGGCGGCTATCGCTGGATCAGCTGGGCGGCCCGGCCCGGGGAGGGCGTCATCAACGCCGTCGGCCGCGACTTCACCGCGGAGCGCGAGCGCGCCGACGCCCTGGCCGCCGCCGAGGAGGCCCTGCGCCAGTCGCAGAAGATGGAGGCGGTCGGCCAGCTGACCGGCGGCATCGCCCACGACTTCAACAACCTGCTCGCCGGCATCTCCGGCTCGCTGGAGCTGATCCAGACCCGGCTCGGCCAGGGCCGCGTCATGGACGTCGACCGCTACATCAGCGCCGCGCAGGGGGCTTCGAAACGGGCCGCGGCGCTGACCCACCGGCTGCTCGCCTTCTCGCGTCGCCAGACCCTCGACCCGAAGCCCACCGACGTGAACCGGCTGGTGGCCGGCATGGAGGAGCTGATCCGCCGCACCGTGGGCCCCGCCGTGGTAGTCGAGGTCGTGGCGCCGCCCGGCCTCTGGCCGGCCCTGGTCGACCCGCCGCAGCTCGAGAACGCACTCCTCAACCTGTGCATCAACGCCCGGGACGCGATGCCGGAGGGCGGCCGCATCGCGATCGAGACCGCCAATGCGTGGCTCGACGAGCGCGCCGCCCGGCGCCACGACATGCCGCCGGGCCAGTACCTGTCGCTGTGCGTCACCGACACCGGCAGCGGCATGGCGCCGGAGATCGTCGGCAAGGTGTTCGAGCCGTTCTTCACCACGAAGCCCCTGGGGCAGGGCACCGGCCTCGGCCTGTCGATGATCTACGGCTTCGCGCAGCAATCGGGCGGCCAGGTGCGGATCCACTCGGAGGTCGGCAGGGGCACGACGGTCTGCCTGTACCTGCCCCGACACCGCGGCGCGGTCGCCGAGGAGGACGCGCACGCCGCCGTCGGCGCGCCGCCGCGGGCCGCGCCGGGCGAGACCGTGCTGGTGGTCGACGACGAGCCGACCGTGCGCATGCTGGTCACCGAGGTGCTGGAGGATCTCGGCTACACGGCGATCGAGGCCGCCGACAGCGCGGCCGGCCTCAAAGTGCTGCAATCCGACGTGCGCATCGACCTGCTGGTGTCCGACATCGGATTGCCGGGGGGCATGAACGGGCGCCAGATGGCCGAGGCCGGGCGGCTCACGCGCCCGGGCCTCAAGGTCCTGTTCGTCACCGGCTACGCCGAGAGCGCGGTCTTCGGCAACGGGCCCCTCGAGGCCGGGATGCAGGTCATCACCAAGCCGTTCGTGGTGGAGGTGCTGGGCGCCCGCATCCGCGAGATGATCGGAACGGCTTGACCGCACGGTCGGTTCGGGCCTGATCGGCCGGGACACGCCGGGGAGGAGGGACGCCATGCGGGCGCTGCTGTGCACGAGGCTCGACGGGCCGGAGCATCTGGAGATCGTCGAGCGGCCCGACCCGGTGCCGGGCCCCGGGCAGGCGCTGGTGCGGATGCGGCTGGCGGCCCTGAACTTCTTCGACACGCTGATCACCGCCGGGCGCTACCAGGTGAAGCCGACCCTGCCGTTCTCGCCGGGCGGCGAGGGGGTCGGCGTGGTCGAGGCGCTGGGCGAGGGCGCCGCGGGCGTGTCCGTGGGCGAACGGGTGATCGTCCATGCCGGGCACGGCTGCTGCGCGGAGCTGATCGCCCTCGACGCCGCCCGGCTCACGCCGGTGCCGGACGCCGTGCCGGACGAGCAGGCGGCCGGGCTGACCATCACCTACGGCACCTCGCTCCACGCCCTGGCGAACCGCGCGCGCCTGCGGCCCGGCGAGTGGCTGGCGGTCCTCGGCGCCTCCGGGGGCGTCGGCCTCGCCGCCGTCGAGCTCGGCCGGCTGATGGGCGCCCGGGTGATCGCCTGCGCCTCCTCGGAGGAGAAGCTATCGGTCGCCCGCGCCCACGGCGCCGAGGCGGGCGTCGTCTACGATCCGGCGACGCTCAAGGACGAGCTGCGCCGGATCTCGGGCGGCGGGATCGACGTGGTCTACGACGCGGTCGGCGACGCCTACGCGGAGCCGGCCCTGCGGGCGCTCGGCTGGCGCGGGCGCTTCCTCGTGATCGGCTTCGCCGCCGGCGCCATCCCGCGGCTGCCGCTGAACCTGATGCTCCTCAAGGAACTCGACGTGCAGGGCGTCCACTGGGGCGCCTTCCTGGACCGGGAGCCGGAGGCGCACCGGGCCGATCAGCGCCGGCTCCTCGACTGGGTCGCCGCGGGCAGGCTCACCGCGCAGGTCCACGGCGTCTACCCGCTGGCGGAGTACCCGGAGGCCTTCGGCCTCCTGACCCGCCGCGCGGCGGTGGGCAAGGTTCTCCTGCGGCCCTGACCCGGGGCGCGGCCGCCCGCTTCAGCCCGGATCGGCGCGCGACCCGCGGCGCGGAGTCGGCGGGCGACGCGCTATGCGTTCCGCGCCGATCTGCGGCGCAGATCGCTGCCGCAGTAGAGGTTGCGGAAAAATCTGTCTTTCATCTTCATGCATCCCGACGCGACGGTGTCGTCCTCTGTGGTACCCGAGATGAGACTGCGAAGAAGTATCGTATCGAAGCTGATACTGCCCTCGATCGTCGGCTTTCTGCTGTTTCTGGCAAGCTCGGCCGTCGGCTTGATGCAGATACAGGCCATCAAAGCCGCCGCCGTGGAGACCCGCGACGTCTGGGTGCGCAAGGACAACGATCTCCATACGATTCGATTCCTGATGCTGCGGTACCACACGACGACGATCCGCAAGGTGGTCGCCGTCGACGACGGTGAGAACCGGGACCTCGATGCCGAGTTCGTCGAGATGGATCGGTCCATCCCCGAGGCCTTCCAGAGCTACCGCGCGCGCGCGACGACGCCCCGGGAGCGCGCGCTCTGGGACGCGTTCGAGGGGCGGTGGAAGGTCTATCGCACCGCCCAGGAGGCGATCCTCGCCCCGCTCAGGCGCGGCGACCGGAACGCGGCCCGCGACGCCATCGCGCCCGCCCGCCCGCCGCTCGTGGCCGCCTTCGATGCCCTGGCGGATCTGGCCCAGGTCACCGCCGAGGGCACGAACGTCTCGGTCCAGCGCTCCGAGGACGCGTTCCGGACGGCGTGGTCCGTCACCGTCGCGCTCGCGGTCATCGGGTTGCTCATGACCGGCGCGGCGGTCTGGTGGGTCTGGCACCGGGTCGCCCGCCCGATCCGGTCCCTGGCCGGAACCATGGGTCGGCTCGCGGCCGACGACCTCGACGCGGCCGTCGGCGGTTCCGAGCGCGGGGACGAGATCGGCGTCATGGCGGCGTCCGTCCAGGTCTTCAAGGACGGCCTGATCCGGGCGCGCACGCTCGAGCACGACGCCGCACAGGCCCGCGCCACGGCCGAGGCGGAGCGGCGGAGCGGCATGCACCGGATCGCCGACGCCTTCGAGGGCACGGTCGGCGGCATCATCGGCACGGTCTCGGCCGCCGTCGCCGCGCTGCAGGACACGGCCTCGGCCATGAACGAGGCAGCCGCCGACACCGCCGATCGCTCCATCCGGGTGGCGAGCGCGGCCGAACGCGCCGCCAGCACCGTCAGCGTCGCGGCGGCGGCGGCCGAGGAGCTCGGCGCCTCCGTCCAGGAGATCGGCCGCCAGGTCGCGGGTTCGACGGAACTGACACAGTCGGCGGTCGCGGACGCGGAGGCGACCGCGCATCTGGTCCAAGAGCTGAACGGGGCGGCGATCCAGATCGGTCATGTCGTGACCCTGATCTCGACCATCGCCGAGCAGACGAATCTCCTCGCGCTGAACGCCACGATCGAGGCGGCGCGGGCCGGCGCGGCGGGCCGCGGCTTCGCCGTCGTGGCCGCGGAGGTGAAGGAACTGGCCGGTCAGACCGCGCGGGCAACCGACGAGATCGGCGGCCACGTCGCCCGGATCCAGTCTTCCACCGGCGACGCCGTCACGGCGATCGGACGCATCGGCGGTCGGGTCCAGGAACTCAGCGCGGTGGCGACGCGGATCGCCGGCGCCGTGGAGCAGCAGGGCGCCGCGACGCAGGAGATCGTCCGCAACGTCTCCCAGGCCGCCCAGGGGGCAGCGGACGTCACCAGCACCATCACGGGCGTCGCCGACGCGGCGAAGGGGACCGGAGCGGCGGCCGATCAGGTTCTCACGGCAGCCTCGGAGCTGTCGAACCGGTCCGGCCACCTCAGGGACGAGGTGACGCGCTTCCTCGCGACCGTCCGCGCGGCCTGAGCGCGCCGGATCGGCGCGGACGCGGATCTCCGACCGCGCGCCCGGCGCGCCGGCTCAGAGGAGCCCGCGCGCCTTGGCCAGGCCGACCAGGTCCGCCTGCGGGCGGGCGCCGATGTGCTGGATGACCTCGGCGGCCGCGAGCGTGCCCAGGCGGGCGCTGGCGACGTTGTCGAGCCCGCGGGCGTGCCCGGCCAGGAAGCCGGCCGCGAACAGGTCGCCCGCGCCGGTCGTGTCGACCACGGTCTGGACCGGGCTCGCCTCGACGGCCCGGACCTCGCCGCCCTGAACCACCAGGGCGCCGTCGGCCGAGCGCGTGACGAGGCCGAGCAGGTGCCGGCCGCGGGCGTTGCGCTCGTCGCGCAGGGCCGCCACGGCGGCCTCGGGATCCTCGGTCTCGTAGAGGCTCTGCAGCTCGGCCATGTTGGCGAACAGGATGTCGATGCTGCCGTCCCGCACGAGGCCGAGGAACTCGTCGCGGTAGCGGCCCACGCAGAACGCGTCCGAGAGGGTCAGCGCGACGGCGTTGCCCGCCTGATGGGCGAGCTGCGCGGCCTTGCGGAACGCGTCCTTGGCGGCCGGCGGATCCCACAGGTAGCCCTCGAGATAGACGACGCGGGCCGCGCTCACGAGCGCCTTGTCGACGTCGTCGGGCGACAGGCCCTGGCAGGCGCCGAGATAGGTGTTCATCGTGCGCTCGCCGTCCGGCGTCACGAGCACGAAGCACCGGGCGGTGGCCGGCCCCTCGGCGGCGGCCGGGACGGCGAAGTCGACGCCGGTCGCCTTGAGGTCGTGGCTGAACAGGCCGCCGAGCTCGTCGTTCCGGACCTTGCCGACGAAGCCGGTCTTGGCCCCGAGGAGCGCCGCGCCGACCGCGGTGTTGGCGCCCGAGCCGCCCGACACGATCGTCGCCGGTCCCATCGCCTGGAACAGCGCCTCGGCCCGCGGCTCGTCGATGAGCTGCATCGCGCCCTTGGTGACGCCCTGCGCCGACAGGAAGGCGTCGTCCGTGCGGGCGATCACGTCGACGATCGCGTTGCCGAGCACGAGGAGATCGAGGGGTGCAGTCATCCGGGCGTCCTGATTCGCGTTCGCGCCGCTGTGGCATCCGCCTCGGATCGGATCAAGCGCCGTCGTCGGCGGGCGCGAGGTCGGCGAACAGCTCCGGCACGGGCAGGCGCAGGCCGGGGGGCGTCAGGTCCAGCGTCTCCCGGATCGCGATGCGGGTCTCGATCAGGCCGCCCTGCGCGCGGCGGTGATGGATGACGAGACGCTTCACCGGATCCACGATCAGATAGTGGATGACGCTCTCCAGACCGAAGTAGCGGGTCAATTTCAGGCCCGAGTCCACCGCGCGTGTGCCCGGCGACTGAACCTCGACGACGATGACGGGATCGGTGATCTCGGTCGCATCGGGGTCAGCGCGCATCCCGCAGTAAACGAGGGCGTCGGGCTCGAAGACCGTATCCCGATCGACGCGAACACTGATGCCATCCGGCAGCGCGTAGCAGGCGCTCCCCGCTTGCTTCAGTGCGGACCGGAGCGCCAGATAGGTGGCCGCCTTGACCTCGGCATGCCGAACGCGCTCCGGCGACATCGCGAACACCTCGCCATCGACCAGCTCGAAGCGCCCCGGCTGCCCCTCGGCCCAGGCGAGAAACTCGTCGACCGTCATCCGGGATCTCGGCTGAGCGACCATGCCCGAGGTTAGCACGGATTCGGCTTGCCGGGAGCTGTGCTCCTCACGGGCCTCACCCCGCGATCTTCTCCAGCGCGACGTCCCGCGTCCGGGGCCCCAGCAGCCCGACGAGCAGGCCCGCGGCCAGCATCGCCGCCGAGATGAACAGGAACACGCCCGGCGTCCCGGCCTCCCGCAGCACGAACGCGATGACGAAGCCGGTGAAGATCGCCGAGAAGCGGCTCCAGGAATAGACGAAGCCGACCGCCCGGGCCCGGATGCCCGTGGGGAACAGCTCGGCCTGATAGGCGTGGAAGCTGTACGACATCACGTTCGAGGCCAGCGTCAGGCCGATGCCGAGCGCCACGATGACGGTGACGTCCCGCGTCTGCGCGAAGGCCAGGCCGCAGGCGATGTAGAGGAGGGCGGCGGCCACGATGACGTGCTTGCGCTCGAACCGGTCGGCGATGGCGAGGCCGATCAGGGGCCCGACCGGGGCGGCGAGCGCGATCAGCGCCGTGTAGGCGAGGCTCGACGTCACCGTGATGCCCTGGGCCACCAGGAGGGTCGGCACCCAGTTGGCGAAGCCGTAGAAGCCGACCGTCTGGAAGACGTTGAACCCCGCCATCATCAGGGCGCGGCGCCGGTAGGGCTGGACCCACATGTCGCGGAACGCGCCGCGCGGCTGCACCGGCTCCGGCGCGGCCGGTGCGGGAAGCGCGCCGCCGTGCTCGGCCGCGATCCGCGCCTCCAGCCGCCGCAGGACCGCCTCGGCCTCCGCCAGACGGCCGTGCTCGACGAGCCAGCGCGGGCTCTCCGGCAGGCCCGCCCGCATCCACCAGACCACGATCGCCGCCGAGGCGCCGATCAGCACCACCCAGCGCCACCCGTCGATGCCGAGGGGTGCCGCCGGGATCAGCAGGTAGGACAGGAACGCCACGACCGGCACGGCGGTGAAGCCGATGCCCTGGCACAGGGCGAAGGCCCGGCCCCGGATCGCCTTCGGCACCAGCTCGGACAGGTAGCTGCCGATCGTCACCATCTCCAGGCCGAGGCCGATCCCCGCGATCAGGCGCCAGAGATTGAGGCCGAAGGCGTCGCTCTGGCAGGCCATCACCACGTTGGCGGCGGTGTAGGACAGCAGCGACCACGTGAAGATCGCCCGCCGGCCGAACCGGTCGGCGAGCCAGCCGCAGGCGATGGTGCCGATGAACAGGCCGGTGAAGAGGGCCGCCACGAAGCTCGCGACGCCGCTGGCGCCGAACAGGCCCGGGGTCGTCGGCGTGAGGATCCCGGCCTTGACGAGGCCCGGCGCGACGTAGCCGGTGAACAGCAGGTCGTAGAGCTCGAAGAAGAAGCCGAGGCCGAGCAGCACCACGAGGCGCCAGACCGACGGCGTCGCCGGAAGCCGGTCGAGGCGGGCCAGGATGGCGCCGGGATCGAGACCTTCGTCGGAAGCCCGGACTGCCGTACGCGTCGCCATGCCGGTGAGCCTCGTCTCGGCGCCGCGGCGCCCCGCCGGCGCAGTGCCGCGGAAGCGTGCAGCGCGCAAGGGGGCGCGACGCGGGCCGCGCGGCGGAGCCGTCAGGCGCCGAAGACGGACCAGCCCATGCGCTGCGTCAGCCGCTCCAGGGCGATGCGGCCGAGATGGGAATTGCCCGCCGCGTCGAGGCCGGGCGACCAGACGGCGATGGACGCCTTGCCGGGCGCGATCGCCAGGATGCTGCCGCCGACCCCGCTCTTGCCCGGCAGGCCGACGCGGTAGGCGAACTCGCCCGACCCGTCGTAGTGGCCGCAGGTCAGCATGATCGCGTTGATGCGGCGCGCGCGCTCGGCCGAGACCACCGAGTGGCCGGTCGACGGGTTGACGCCGTTATGCGCCAGGAACCGGCCGGCCCGCGCGAGCTGGCGGCAGTTCATCGCGATGGCGCAGTGGTGGAAGTAGACGCCGAGCGTGTAGTCGACCGGATTGTCGAGGACGCCGAACGACTTCATGTAGTTGGCCAGCGCGGTGTTGCGGAAGCCCGTGCGCTTCTCCGAAGCCGCCACCGTCTCGTCGATGGTGATGCTGGAATCCTGGGCCAGGAACTGCATGAAGCGCAGGATCTCGCCCAGCGCCTCGCGGGGCTCGTGGCCCGAGAGGATCACGTCGGTGACCGCGATCGCGCCCGCGTTGATGAAGGGATTGCGCGGCACGCCGCGCTCCCGCTCCAGCTGCACGATGGAATTGAACGGATTGCCCGAGGGCTCGCGGCCGACCCGTTTCCAGAGGCGGTCGCCGACCATTCCGAGGGCGAGGGTGAGCGTGAACACCTTCGACACGCTCTGGATCGAGAACGGCGTCTCGCTGTCGCCGCCGGTGAAGACCTGCCCCTCGGCGTCGATCACCGCCAGGCCGAACTGGCCGGGATCGACCCGGGCGAGCTCTGGGATGTAGTCCGCGACCGCGCCCCGGTCGGGGCGCTGGGCCATCTCCTCGGAGATCTCCCGGATGACGTGGGCAAGGTCGGGCACGGTCGGGCTCGGGCGTCGCGTTGCGTCGGAACCGGGCCGGTTCGCGACGTCTCAGGCGATGCAAGGTCCGGTCCGGCCGCGCGGTGATCTAGCAGTGCCGGGCGGGCGTGGGAACCGGAGCGGCTGTGCCCGCGCGACGATCGGCCGGCGTGCGCCGGCCGCCGGGCCGTCACTCGATCCGCACCGTCATCGCGAGCGCAGCGACCCAGGGATGCGCCACGCTCGGGCATCGCGTGCCTCACTGGATTGCTTCGCTGCGCTCGCAAAGACAGCTGCGGTGCGTCCGCTCGGCGAGAAGGATCATCACGCGGCGGCGAGCGCCATCGCCATGGATTCTTTCTTCATCAGCTCCCGGAAGAAGCCGTCGAGATGGGTCAGCTTGTCGGGCGAGCCGTCCTGCGCGATGCGGCCGCCGTCGAGCACGACGATCCGGTCGAAATCCTGCAGCGTCGAGAGGCGGTGCGCAATCGCGATGACGGTCCGGCCCTTCATCAGGTTGGCGAGGGCGTGACGGATCGCCTGCTCGGATTCGGCGTCGAGCGCCGAGGTCGCCTCGTCGAGCAGCAGGATCGGCGAGTTCTTCAGGATCGCCCGGGCGATGGCGATGCGCTGGCGCTGGCCGCCCGAGAGCTTCACGCCGCGATCGCCCACGATCGTGTCGAAGCCTTCCGGCAGGGCCTTGATGAAGTCGGTGCAGTGCGCCGCCTCGGCCGCCTGCCAGACCTCCTCGTCGGTCGCCTCGGGCCGGCCGTAGCGGATGTTCTCACGCAGGGAGCGGTGGAACATCGAGACGTCCTGCGGCACGACCGTGATGGCCTCCCGCAGGGATTCCTGCGTGACGCGCTCGATGTTCTGGCCGTTGATGCGGATCGCGCCGCTCTGCACGTCGTAGAAGCGCTGGATCAGCGAGAACAGGGTCGACTTGCCGCCGCCCGACCTGCCCACGAGGCCGACGCGCTGGCCGGGCTCGATGACGAGGTCGAAGTCGGTGAAGACGGGGCGCCCGTCCGGATAGCTGAACGCGACGTGCTCGAACTCGATCTTGGCGCCCTGGCCGCTGAGCGGCTGCGCCTCCGGATGGTCCACGAGGTCGTGGGGCTGGAGCAGGGTGTGCAGCGCCTCGGAGAGGCGGGCGGTGTGCTGGGTCGCGTCGACCAGCGCCACCGCGAGGTCGCGGGTCGCGGCGAGGATGCGGATGCCGAGCGTGCAGACGAGGACCACCTGACCGTTCGTCGCCTGGCCGGCCTCCCACATCTGGATCGCCCAGTAGAGCAGGCCGAACACGGCGAGCACGGTGAGCACCGCGTGCACGATGCGCAGCTTCTCGAGGTAGAGCAGGGACGAGCGGCGGGCGCGCATCTCGGTGGCGACGGTGCCCTCGAAGCGCTGGCCCTCCCGCTTGAACGCCGAGAAGGCGCGCACGAGCGACATGTTGCCGACGAGGTCGACCATCTCGCCGTCGACGGAGGCGGCCTTGGCGGCGAAGTCGTGGTGCAGCGGCTTGCCGGCCGCGGCCATCTTGAACATCAGCACGACGACGGCGGCGAACACGCCCGCCAGGATGCCCGCCATGGTGAGGTTGACGGTGGCGATGTAGGCGATCGACCCGAAGGCCGCGACCGTCGGCGGCATCACGTTGAACACGAACATGTTCTCGACCGTGAAGATCGCGTTCGAGGTCGCCGTGATCCGCGACGCCAGGGTGCCCGGCTGGCGGTCGGAGAAGAAGGTCGGGGAGTGGCCGGTCAGGTGCCGGAACAGGTCGCGCCGGATGTCGCCCGTGATGCCCACGAAGGTGAAGGCGCCGGTCAGCGCGGCCACGCGCCAGAGCATGTTGTCGGCGGCGATGAAGGCGATCAGGACCGCCAGGGCGCCCCAGATCACGGTGTTGTCGGGGCCGGGACCCTTCGTCAGCGCGTCGACCACGCCCTTCAGGGCGTAGTCGGTGGAGACCGAGAAGCCGACGGCGCCGAGCACCGAGATCAGGATGACCAGGTGCGGCAGCCAGCGGCGCCGGAGATACCGTCCGACGAAGGCGAAGGGCCTGTCGGCGTATCGGTGCAGCTCTTCCATCGCGGTGACCATTCCGTATTCGCGCGGCTTTGGCTTACGGGCTGAGGCGGAGTGCAGCGCGGGCGCAGTCTGACCCGCAGCGGCAACGCGAGAGCGTTGCCATATGTTTCACCGGCTCGCACCTTCGTCGCGCTTTTATCCGCAGAACCTGAACGCCGCTTGAGCGGCTTGGAAACACCCAAGCGAATCCGATGCCGCGCCGGGTCAGGCCGCGCGCTCCGGCTGGCGCGTCTCCGGCATGATCAGCGCCACCAGCATGAAGGCCGCGAAGCCGACGACCGCGAGCCCCAGGAAGGCGCTGTGGCTGCCGAGATGGTCGGCCATGATGCCGGCGAGCGAGGTCGAGAGGGCCGCGCCGATGCCCATGGCGGTCCCGACCGCACCGAGGGCGAGGTTGAAGCGGCCGGTGCCGCGGGTGAGGTCCGACACGATCAGCGGTACCATCACGCCCAGCACCGAGGCCGAGATCCCGTCGAGCACCTGGATGGCGACGAGGCCGTAGGGGTTAGTCGTGTAGGCGAGCAGCAGGCCGCGGACCGGGAGGGCGCCGAAGCCGAACAGCAGCACCGGGTAGCGGCCGAAACGCTCGGCGGCCCGGCCGACCGCCGGGGCGCTGACCGCGAGGACGGCCTGCGGGACCATGATGCAGGCCGCCACCAACGCGGTCGCGGTCTCGCTCGCCCGCAGGGTCAGGACGCTGCCGACGAGGGGCAGCATCGCGGCGTTGGCGAGGAAGAACAGCACCATGCAGGCCGCGAAGCACAGGAGGCCGCGGTTGGTCAGGAGCGCGCGGATGCCGTCCTGGCCGGACGCGGGCGCCGTCGAGGCCGCCGCCGCCTGGGCCGGCTCCTTGAACACGCCCGGATCGATGTCCTGGGCGCGGATGCGCGCCAGCGCGATCACCGTCGGGATCCCGAGGGCGGCGGTGAGGTAGAAGACGGCGCCGTTCGACAGGTAGTAGCCGATGGCGCCCATGCCGGCCGCGCCGAGGGCGTTGCCGAGGGCGGCGAAGCTCGCGTTCCGGCCAAGGCGCTCGCCGGCCCGGGCGCGCCCGACCAGGCCGATGCTGATCGCCGCGATGGCCGGCGTCAGCACGCAGCTCGCGGCCGAGTGGAGCGCCATCGCCAGGAGCACGATCAGGAAGCTCGGCCAGACCGCCAGCGCGAAGGCGCTGCCGGCGATCCCGATGACCGCCACGGCGGCGGCGAAGCGCTTCGAGCGCACGACGTCGACGAAGGCGCCACCCGGCACCTGGCCGAGGAGCGCCACGAGGCTGCCCACCGTCAGGGCGAAGCCGATGTCGGACTGGGTCCACTTGGCCTGCGAGAAGTAGACCGCCAGGAACGGGCCGAACCCGGTCTGCAGGTTCGCGACGAAGAACGCGAAGGCGTCGAGGCCGTAGCGGCTCGCCGAGGAGATCGCGCGTTCGCCGTGGACCGCCGACGCTGCCGGCGCGCGCGCGGCCTCGGCCGCCTGATCCTTCAGGCGGGTCGGACGGGAACGGATGTCCTGCCGGGGCACGTCGCGCTCGCGGGGGGCGGCGGCGGTTCTGACCTTCAACCGGGCCACCGTCACTTATCCGGTGCCTTCTCCGGGGGCGGGGCGGGCGCGGGCGCGGGCACAGGCGCGGCGGGGGTCGGCGGGGTCGCGGCGGCCGGCGCCGCGGCGCCCGAGGCTGCGTTGCCGGGCGCCGGC
>NZ_JBKFAP010000089.1:0-537 GCF_053345715.1 Methylobacterium sp. D48H | reverse complement strand
AACCGCAAGGAGGCAGGCGACCACGGTAGGGTCAGCGACTGGGGTGAAGTCGTAACAAGGTAGCCGTAGGGGAACCTGCGGCTGGATCACCTCCTTTCTAAGGATGCTGACAGCAGGATGACCGGTTTATCCGGTCCGCTCCTCGGACGGCGTCATTAGGATATCAGGGCTCAGTCAGAGCCCCTTGGCGGGACACGCGCCGTCCTCGTTTCTCTTTCTCGTACCGGACAGATCAAGCTCCGCTGACGCGCCCGTCGTGTCTGAGCGTCGAGCTTGTCCGGACATTGCGTTTGCCGCAGCAATGATCAGCGAGGACCGTCAGGTTCGGCTGGACGTGCTGTTTGGCGAAGACATCAGTGACATCGTGAAGAGGGAATGTGGCCGTTGGGGCAGAGAGATCTGCCAGCCCTGGCGGTCATGTTCGGCAAGCATACGGTGGTGGGTCCGGAAACGGATCTGCCACTGGTCTTTTTGTGACCGTGTCGCGCTGATCAGCCAGCCTTACGGCTGTCGGATCAGCGACGGACATCGATCACG
>NZ_JBKFAP010000088.1:0-559 GCF_053345715.1 Methylobacterium sp. D48H | reverse complement strand
TGGAGTGCACCCTGTTTGACCGGACAGGCAGCGGGGCGGGTTTAGGCAGTCCGGCTGAGGTACTCTCGGGGCGAGAGCATGCGCAGGCCGGAGTGCGGGTGGATGGTGTTGTAGTCCTCGAACCAAGCCGGCAGAAGCCGCATCACGGTCTCGGCGTCGACCAAGATGGCAAGGCGGGCATAGTCGCGCTTGAGCGTCTTCACGAACGCCTCCGCGATGCCGTTGCTCTGCGGCGAACGCACCGGGGTGAACAGCAGCCGCAGGCCGAGCGCGGCGGCCGTCTGCGCTGTCTCCTTGGCGATGTAGGCGGAGCCGTTGTCGGACAGCCACTCGACCGGGTGCGGGGTCTTCGTCGCGCCGAACCGGCGCTCGCAGCAGGCGATCATCAGGTTGCAGACCATCTCGGCCGAGACGCCCGTCGTGGTCGCCGACCACGCGATGATCTCACGGTCGCACGCGTCGATGGCAAACAGCACGCGGACGACCGCACCGTCCCGGCAGCGCAGTTCGAGGTGATCCGAGCGACCCGCTCCACGTTCGAACGCAACGCCACCACGGT
>NZ_JBKFAP010000087.1:0-569 GCF_053345715.1 Methylobacterium sp. D48H | reverse complement strand
GGTCCCCGTAGTGGCGCGGCGCCTCGGCGTAGAGCGCCTCCTTCGAGCCGAACGCCGCGTAGAGGCTCGGCGACCCGATCCCCATGGCCGCGGTGAGATCCGAGATGGATGTCGCGGCGGAGCCGCGGCGCCAGAACAGCTGCATCGCCTGATCGAGCGCCGCCTCCCGGTCGAAGGCGCGGGGCCGGTCGCGACCGCGGGCGGGCGCGGCCCGGTCCCCTGCCTGATCCCCTGCCTGGTCCCCTGCCTGGATCGAAGCGGATTTTTGCATCGATCGTTATATAAACCGCTTGACCCGGGCCGGCAACGCATCTAGCCATTTCTGTGTCGTTCATTACAGAAAGAGGCGGACGTGAGTGAGCTGGCAGGCAAGCGCGCCCTGGTGACGGGCGCATCACGCGGCACCGGTGCGGCCATCGCCCTGGCGCTCGCGGACCGGGGCGCGGACGTCGCCATCACGTACGAGCGGACCGCCGAGCGGGCGGCCGAGATCGTCCGCGCCATCGAGGCGAAGGGCCGCCGCGGGCGTGCCATCCAGGCCGACAGCGCCGACGCCGCGGCGGTGAAGC
>NZ_JBKFAP010000086.1:0-579 GCF_053345715.1 Methylobacterium sp. D48H | reverse complement strand
TTAGAGCGCCTAACAAAACCATCGTTCGATGAAGCGCCAGACGATGAGGGCTGCGGCCAGGGTGGAGAAGGCAAGATGGATGTCGTGTCGCCGCTCGTAGCGGATGGCGAGGCGACGGAACTGGGCGAACCACGCCAGCGTGCGCTCGACGACCCACCTGCGACGTCCCAGCCGCTGGCTGCTCTCGATCCCGCGCCGGGCGATGCGAGGCTGGATGCGACGGCGGGTCAGCGCCTGACGGCAGCGGCGGTGGTCGTAGGCCTTGTCGGCGTGCAGCTTCGAGGGACGCTTGCGCGGCGGTCCCCAGCATGAGCGGATCGGCGGGACGGCATCCACCACCGCCTCCAGCATTCGGCTGTCATGGACGTTCGCGCCCGTCAGCTTCAGAGCGAGGGGGATGCCATTCGCATCGGTGACGATGTGGCGCTTCGTGCCCGGCTTGCCCCGATCGGTCGGGTTCGGGCCCGTCGCCGGGCCCCCCTTTTGGCGGCGATCGAGGCGCTGTCGAGGGACGCTCGACTGAAGTCGATGCCGTTCCGGCGACCGAGCCGATCGAGCAGCACGTGCTGCAGACGGTCC
>NZ_JBKFAP010000085.1:0-589 GCF_053345715.1 Methylobacterium sp. D48H | reverse complement strand
TGCAGGCCACGGCCCGCGGCATGACGGAGACCGCGGCCGAGACCGCGGGGCAGTCGACCACCGTCGCGGCCGCGGCCGAGGAGGCGGCCAGCAACGTCGGCACCGTGGCGGCGGCGGCCGAGGAACTCGGCGCCTCCGTGCAGGAGATCGGCCGGCAGGTCGACGGCTCGGCCGGCCTCGCGCGGGCGGCGGTCGCGGAGGCCGACCGGACCGGCGCGCTGGTCCGGGACCTGAGCGAGGCCGTGGCGCGGATCGGCGACGTGGTCGGGCTGATCTCGACCATCGCGGGCCAGACCAACCTGCTGGCGCTCAACGCCACGATCGAGGCGGCGCGCGCGGGCGCAGCCGGGCGCGGCTTCGCGGTGGTGGCCACGGAGGTGAAGGCGCTGGCCGAGCAGACCGCCCGGGCCACGGAAGAGATCGCGGGCCAGATCGGGCGGGTCCAGGCCTCGACCGGGCAGGCCGTCGCGGCGATCGGGACGATCACGGCCCGCATCCGGGACATCGACGGCGTGGCGACCACGATCGCGGCGGCGGTGGAGCAGCAGGGCGCGGCGACCCACGAGATCGTCCGCAACGTCGGGCAGGC
>NZ_JBKFAP010000084.1:0-601 GCF_053345715.1 Methylobacterium sp. D48H | reverse complement strand
GATCGTCGGCAGCAGCTGCGCATCCTCGGGCTTGCGGTAGGGACCGCGCGGCTGGGCGGGGCGGCTCAGGCGCTCGGCCAAGTGGGAGCGGGCCACGCCGAGCGTGTCGGCAACCGCCTTCACCGCGAACCGCCCATCGAACCGCCCCAGGAGCTGAGCGGCGAGGTCGGTTTTTTTGTGCGGGCGAGGTCGAGCGCCTCCTTCAGGATCTCGACCTCCATGGTCTTGCGCCCGAGCAGACGTTCGAGGTCGCGCACGCGCCGCTCCAGCTCACGAACCCGGCTGGTGCCGACGACCTCCTCGTCGGCGTGCACGGCCTGATGGCCGCCCTCCAGCATGCGCCGCTTCCACGAGAACAGCAGGCTGGGCGAGAGGCCGTAGCGGCGGGCGACGAACGACACGGACGAGCCGGGCTGCTGGCTCTCCTCGACGAGGCGGATCTTCTCGGTGGTAGACCAGCGCCGTCGACGCTGAACGCCGGACAGGATCTCGCCGTGCACCGGTGGGGCGGTCGGATCGGATGACATAGCCTTACCCATAGGCCAACGCCTATGCCTTCGTGAGCTATGCCGCCTGTCCGGTCAAAACGGGGTGCGGTTCA
>NZ_JBKFAP010000083.1:0-605 GCF_053345715.1 Methylobacterium sp. D48H | reverse complement strand
GGCCCGCCCCCGAACGAGCGCGCGATCAGGCTCAGGTACTTGCGGTCCATCACGTCGAGACCCGCCCCGTCCACGTCCAAGAGCTGCAGCGCCCGGTCGGCGATCGCCCGCGTCACCGTCTCGGCCTCCGCCACCACCGCGAAGTCCCGCACCCGCCGCAAGAGCCGCCCCGCGATCCGCGGCGTGCCCCGCGCCCGACGGGCGATCTCGTTGGCGCCCTCCGCCGACATGCCCAGACCCAGCACCCGCGCGCCGCGCGCCACGATCTGCTCCAGCTCGTCGATCTCGTAGAACTCCAGCCGGATCGGGATGCCGAACCGGTCGCGCAGCGGCGTCGTCAGCAGCCCCGCCCGCGTCGTGGCCCCAACGAGCGTGAACTTCGGCAGCTCGATCTTGACCGAGCGCGCCGCCGGGCCCTCGCCGATGATCAGGTCGAGCTGGTAATCCTCCATGGCCGGGTAGAGGATCTCCTCGACCGCCGGGTTGAGCCGGTGGATCTCGTCGATGAACAGGACGTCGCGCTCCTCCAGGTTGGTGAGCTGGGCGGCCAGATCCCCGGCCTTGGCGATCACCGGCCCGGAGGTCGAGCGGAAGTTCACGCCGAG
>NZ_JBKFAP010000081.1:0-706 GCF_053345715.1 Methylobacterium sp. D48H | reverse complement strand
CGGATTGAAGTCCGGCGAGTAGGGCGGGAGGAACAGGAGCCGCGCGCCCGCCGCCTCGATCGCCGCGCGCACGGCCGGGCCTTTGTGGCTGCCGAGATTGTCCATGATCACGATGTCCCCGGGTGCGAGTTCGGGCACCAGGACCTGATCGACGTAGACTTGGAAGGCGTCGCGGTTGATCGGCCCGTCGAGCACGAACGGCGCGGCGATCCCGGACAGGCGCAGGCCCGCCACCAGGGTCGTGGTCTTCCAATGACCGTGCGGGACGGGGGAGCGCAGCCGCTGGCCGCGGGGACAGCGCCCGCGGGTGCGGGCCATGTTGGTGGCGGTCCACGTCTCGTCGAGGAACACCAGCCGGTCCGGGTCGAGATCGGGCTGGCTCTCGAACCACGCTTCCCGGGCGGCCTTCACGTCCGGCCGATCCTGCTCTGCGGCGTGGGCCGTCTTTTTTTGTACGTCAGGTCGCGCGCGTCGAGGAAGGCCCACAACGTGCCGAGCCCGACGGTGAGGCCATGCTCGTCCTGCAACCGGGCGCGCATCTCCTCCAGGGTGATGTCGACCGTCTCGTCGATCAGCGTACGCAGGAACGTCTCGTACGGGTCGAGCTTGGAGCGGCGGGCACGCCCCTGCGGCCGGGCGGCCACCGTCCCAGTCGCGGCGAGCGCCGCCATCCAGCGGATCGCGGTTGCTTGGCCGACCCCGAAGC
>NZ_JBKFAP010000080.1:0-713 GCF_053345715.1 Methylobacterium sp. D48H | reverse complement strand
CGAGGACTGATCCGTCGATGAGCAAGTTCTACGAGGAGCGCGTTCTGTCGGTCCACCACTGGACCGACAACCTGTTCTCGTTCCGCACGACGCGGGATCCGGCGTTCCGGTTCCGCAACGGCGAGTTCACCATGATCGGCCTGGAGGTCGAGGGCCGGCCGCTGCTGCGCGCCTACTCGGTGGTCTCGGCCAACTACGAGGAGGAGCTGGAGTTCTTCTCGATCAAGGTCCAGGACGGCCCGCTGACCTCGAAGCTGCAGCACCTGAAGGTCGGCGACCCGATCATCGTCGGCAAGAAGCCGACCGGCACGCTGGTGCTCGACAACCTGCTGCCGGGCCGCAACCTGTACCTGCTGGGCACCGGCACCGGGCTGGCGCCGTTCCTGTCGATCATCAAGGATCCCGAGGCCTACGACCGGTTCGAGAAGGTCGTGCTGGTCCACGGCTGCCGGCAGGTGCAGGAACTCGCCTACGGCGAGACCATCACCGAGACGCTGCCGCGCCACGAGTTCCTGGGCGAGATGATCTCGAACCAGCTGGTCTACTACCCGACCGTGACCCGCGAGCCGTTCCGCAACCGCGGCCGGATCACCGACCTGATGGTCTCGGGCAAGCTGTTCGAGGATATCGGCCTGCCGCCGATGGCGATCGAGAACGACCGCTTCATGCTCTGCGGCAGCCCCGACATGATCCGCGACACTCGCGAGCTCCTG
>NZ_JBKFAP010000008.1:0-232577 GCF_053345715.1 Methylobacterium sp. D48H | reverse complement strand
GATCACCGACCTGATGGTCTCGGGCAAGCTGTTCGAGGATATCGGCCTGCCGCCGATGGCGATCGAGAACGACCGCTTCATGCTCTGCGGCAGCCCCGACATGATCCGCGACACTCGCGAGCTCCTGACGTCGCGCGGCTACGAGGAGGGCAACCACGGCGAGGCCGCCCACTACGTCATCGAGAAGGCCTTCGTCGAGAAATAGCGCGCCCGCGCAGGCCGGTTCAGCCTCAGCCCGGTGCGGTCCGGAATTCAGGCTGCGCGAACCCAGACCGCGGTGTCGTGGAAGGCGGCGCCGTCGTTGGGCGCGGCCGGCGCGGACCCGATCAGCGCGTTGATCCCGCTGCCCCCGCCGATGAAGGCCGCGCTCGGCCACAGGCTCTCGACCACGACGACGCCCGGCTGCTGCCCCTCGGCGAGCCGCGCGTGCAGCCGGACCCGGCCGCGGGCGTTGCCGACCTCGACGGCGTCCCCCGTGCCGATCCCGAGCCGGTCGCCGTCCGCGGGGTGGATCAGGCAGGTCGGCCGCCCCTCGCGGCGGAGCGACTCGGGCACGTTGGTGAAGGTCGCGTTGAGGAACTGGCGGGCCGGCGGGGCGATCATGCGGAACGGGTGCTCCGCGTCGGCGGGCTCGGCCTCCGGCCAGTGATCCGGCAGGGACGGCATCCCGGCCGCGCGCGGGCCCAGTGACGCCCAGTCGGGCGCGAAGCGGAAGCGCGCGTCGGGATGGCCGAACCCGTTCAGGAAGTGGCTCTCGGCAAAGTCCGGCTGCGCGTCGATCCAGCGCTCCGCCTCCAGCCTGTCGAGGCCGCCCCAGCCGGAGCGCGCCAGGGTCGCGTCGGCGAGGTCCCGGGCGCTCAGGCGGAAGCCCGCGTGGTCCGCGCCGAGCCGGGCGGCGAGCGCCGAGAGGAGCGCGTGATTCGACCGGCACGCGCCCGGCGGCTCCAGGATCGCGGGGCCGGCCTGGATGTGGCTGTGGCCGCCGGCCCCGTAGATGTCGTCGTGCTCCAGGAAGGTGGTGGCCGGCAGCACGAGGTCGGCGAGCGCGGCCGTCTCCGTCAGGAACTGCTCGTGCACGGCCACGAACACGTCCGGCCGCGCGAGCCCGGCGCGCACCCGGGCGCTGTCGGGCGCGGAGACCGCGGGATTGGCCGACTGGATCAGCATGGCGCGGACCGGGGGGCCGCCCTGCAGGGCGTCGGGATCGTCGGCGAGCACGGCGCCGATCCGGCTCATGTCGAGCTCGCGCACGCCCGGCGCCCGGGCGTCGAGACCCTCCGTCAGGGTCTTGTCCCAGTTGAAGATCGCGGCGTGCTGCCAGAGGGCGCCGCCGCCCGGGTGCTGCCACGCGCCGGTGACGGTCGGCAGGCAGGTCACCGCGTGCAGGTTCACCGCGCCGTTGCGGCTCCGGGTGAAGCCGAAACCGCAGCGGATGTAGCTGCGCGGCGTGTTGCCGTAGAGGGCCGCGAAGGCCTCGATCGCGGCGGGCTCCAGGCCGGTGATCGCCGCCGCCCATTCGGGCGTGCGCGACGCCAGATGCGCCTCCAGCGCGGCCGTGTCCTGCGCGTGCGCGGCGAGATAGGCCCGGTCCGCGTTACCGTCGCGGAACAGGACGTGGAGCACCGCGCAGGCCAGCGCCCCGTCGGTCCCGGGCCGGGGCGCGAGGTGGAGGTCGGCCGCCGCCGCGGTCCCGGTGCGGTACGGATCGATCACCACCAGCTTGGCGCCGCGCGTCTTGCGGGCGCGGCTGATGTGGGTCATCGCGTTGACCTGCGTGCTGACCGGGTTGCCGCCCCAGACCACGATCAGGTCGGCCAGCGCCATCTCGCGGGGATCCGGCCCGGCGATCCGGCCGACCCCGGCGCTCCAGCCCGCGATCGCCACCGCCGTGCAGATGGTGCGCTTGCGCCGCGAGTAGCCCATCACGTGGGTCAGCCGGTGGATGCCGTCGCGCTGGACGAGGCCCATGGTGCCGCCCGAGTTGTACGGCCAGACCGCCTCCGGCCCCCAACGGTCCGCCGTCTCGGAGAAGGCCGCGGCCAGCCGGTCGAGCGCCGCGTCCCAGGAGATCCGGCGCCACGCCCCGCCGCCCTTCGGCCCGACGCGCTCCATGGGGTGGAGGATCCGGTCCGGGTGGTGGACGCGCTCGCCGTAGCGGCTGACCTTCGCGCAGATCACCCCGGCCGTGTAGGGGTTGTCGCCGCCCCGGACCGAGACGACGCGCCCGTCCGCGACTTCAACGTCGAGGCTGCAGGCGGAGGGGCAATCGTGCGGGCAGACGGTCCGGACCAAGCGACGAACTCCCGTGGCGCCAGCATGGGGAAGCAAGGACCGTGCGGTTCTGGGCCTTCCGCCGGGGGATCGCAAGGCGTGTCGCCGCCGGTCGCTCGGCGCAGGGCGCGCGACATCACCGACACGGCATCGATCATCTGGACCGCCTCGGCCACGGGCGTCGCCGCGGAGGCGACCTCGCCGCCCTCCCCCGCGCAGGGTCTGCGCGCCCGCGGACCGCGCGCTCAGCTCACCGCGTCGAGGGACGTCTGCGCGATGCGGAACGCGAGCTGCTTGAGGGCGACCGCGCACGCGTTGGTGACGTGGAGGCGGGCCAGCTGCTCGGCCTTCGCGGCGTCCCGGGCCCGGAAGGCCGCGACGAGGGCGTCGATCTCGGCGAGGCTGTGCGGCAGCCGCTCGGGATGCATCAGCGATGTCGCGCGCAGCAGGTTGATCCGGGAGTAGAAGCCGCGAAGGGTCTCGCGGACCAGATCGTTCCCGCAATGGCTGAGCATCACGTCGTACAGGACGCCCTTGGCGCGCAGGACGCGGTCCGTGTCGCCGCTGCCGGCGGCCTCGCGCAGATCACCGGCTGCGCGTCCGAACTCGACGATCGCCGCGTCCGTGGCCTGGGTGGCGAATTCGTGCGCCGCGTAGCCCTCCAGCACGGCCCGCAGCGCGTAGAGCTGACGCGCCTCCTCCACCGAGATCGAGGCCACGACCGGGCCGCGATGCGGCACCGTGTGGACGAGCTTCTCGGCCTCGAGCCGGCGCAGGGCCTCGCGCACGGAGGCGCGGCTGACGCCGAGCCCCTCGCACAACTCGCGCTCGATCAGCCGCTCGCCGGGGGCGTAGACGCCCGACGTGATCGCCTCGCGGACGGCGTCCTCGACCTTTTGCCGGAGCGTGTCCGGCTGGATGGCCCTGATCTTGTTCATCGCTGGGGATTCGGGGATCATTGGCGAGCCGAAGCGGTGGCATGGCGCAGCCTCGGGTGGCAAGGCGTGCCCCGGCGCGCGTCGGTCAGCCCCGGCCCCGCGCGGCCAGTTCGTCGCGCAGGATCGGCGCGGCCAGTTCCGCGCCGTGCATGCCGATCAGGCTGACAATCTCGAGGACTTCCATCAGCTCCTCCTTGGTCGCCCCGTAACCGAGGGCGTTCTTCATGTGCATCTTCAGGCCCGGCACGTAGAGGTGCGTCGCCGCCGCGTCGAAGGCGCAGTAGACGAACTCCTTCATCTTCGGCGTGAGCACGCCGTGGCGCCAGGGCCAGGCCGAGAAGTCGAGATAGCCCTCGAACAGGTCGGGATCGAGCTCAAGGAGACCGTCCCAGAACGCGTGCCAGTAGCCCCGGTCGCGGGTGAAGTCGGATTTCAGCTGCTCCTGCCGCGGCGTCAGCGGCGCGGGGCCGCTCCGCTGACCGGCCTCCTCCAGCACCTCCAGCAGCAGCGGCACGCCGATGTTGCAGGCGTGGATGCCGAGGGTCGCCGTGAGCGCGAGCACCTCCGTGATCTCCTCGGCCGTCGCGCCCGCGTCGAGGGCGTTGCGGATCTGGCGGCGCGTCCCGGGCGCGTAGAGGTGGGTCGCGGCCGTCGCGGCCGAGAGCGCGATCAGGGCGCGGTCCTTGGCGCCGAGATGGTTCTTGCGCACCGGGACCATCGCCAGCCGGGCCCAGGCGTCGAGGAAGCCCGGGGCCAGCTCGGCGAGGGCCGCCTGCTCCGCGTCCCAGTAACCGAGCTCGCCCTGCACGGTGTGCCGGAGGCTCTCCGGGCTCGGCGCGGGCCCGGTCATGCCGTGGCTCCGGCGTAGTCGGCCTCGACCACCTCGTCCTGCCAGTCGGTCTTGCCGAGCGAGATCGCCGTGTGGAGCAGGTAGCTGTCGGCGGCCGCGCCGTGCCAGTGCCGCTCGTCCGCGGGGATCCAGACGGTGTCGCCCGCGCGGATCGGCTGCGCCTGCTGGCCCGCGACGCAGATCCAGCCCTTGCCGGCCGTGACCTGCAGGATCTGGCCCTGCGCGTGCGCGTGCCAGAAGGTCCGCGCGCCGGGCGTGAAGAAGACGTTGTTGATCATCACGCCGCCCGTCGACGGCATCACCGGGTCGGCCCAGACCTGCCCGGTGAAGGTCGGCCCGCGGCTCTCGGACTTCGCGCTGTTCTCGCGGCCGTGGAAGATCTGCATCGTATCCTCTCAGTTCTCGTGTCGGTTGCCGTGGAGCCGGACACCACCGGAGACGTCGCCGATGGCGTCGACGACGCGGTTGGAGATGACGTCGCCGTAGCCGAGCGCCGTGGCGAGGCCGAAGCTCGCCATCGGGCCGGACGCGTTGAGGGAGGCGACGCCGAGCTCGTGCAGCAGATCGGTGTAGAGCACGACGTCCTTGGTCATCAGCTTGCCGGTCAGGCCGCCTTCCAGGTAGTCGCCGTCGACGATCTTCGGGAAACGGTTCAGCGTCGCGAAGTTGACGCCGCTGGAGGCGTTCAGCACCTCTAGGAGCCGGTGCAGGTCGAGCCCGGCCTTCCGGCCCGCGACCATGACCTCCGCGGTGGCGGCGAGGCTGACCGCGTTCAGGAAGTTGTTGAGCAGCTTGGTCGTGTGGCCGGCCCCCGATCCGCCCATCACGACGACCTTCTGGGCGATCGGCGCGAACACCCAGTCCAGCCGGTCGATGACGGCGGGATTACCGCCGACCATCAAGGTCAGCGTGCCTTTCTCGGCCGCGGCGGCGCCCCCGGAGATGCCCGCGTCGACGTAGGCGACGCCGCGCTCGGCCAGCGCCGCGGCGATGCGGCGCGTCGAGCTGGCCGAGGCCGTGCTGAGGTCGACGACGATCTGCCCGTCCCGGCAGCCCGCGAGGACCCCGCCCGCGCCGAGCACGACACGCTCGACCACCTTGCTGTCGGGCAGGGACATCAGGACCACGTCCGTCTCACCGACGACCGCGGCGATCGAGCCCGCATCCGTCGCGCCCCAGCGCGCGGCGGCCTCCCGGTCGGTGTCGAAGCCGACCACATCGATCCCCGCGCCGGTCAGGCGGCGCGTCATGCGGCCGCCCATGTTGCCGAGCCCGATGAAGCCGATCCGGTTCCCGTTCATGCTGCGTCCTCCGCGCGGCGTCCGGCTCAGTGGCCGGTGCCGAAATCGACGTCCTTGGTCTCCGGCCCGATGAGCGCGCCCACGGTGCCGATCAGGCCGCCGACGATGAGCAGGGCCACGGGCGTCAGCGCGAGCGGCATCAGCGCGCTCAGCCAGTCCATGTAGAAGGCGTAGAAGGACGGGATCACCACCGAGAGGCTGAAGCCGATGCCGAAGCCGGTGGCGCGGACATCCGTGGCGAAGCGCTCGTTGATGTAGGTGACGATGACGCCCCAGGGCGAGGTCACGATCACCGCCAGGAGGCTGACCAGCAGCACGCGGGTGCCGAACGCCATCTCGGGCGTGACGGTCAGCGTGTAGAGGATGTACGCGCCCACCGTCGCGATCAGCGGGCCGACGATCACGAAGAACCGCCGGCGGCCGATGAGCTGCCCGAGGAGGCCGGAGCCGATGTAGCTGAAGAACAGGATCGTGTAGCAGATCATCAGCGTCGCGGTCAGCGCGAAGCCGTTGAGGTGCAGGGTCTTCACCAGCAAACCGGTCGGCATGTAGATCGTGATGATGTTCTGCGTCGTCCAGAAGCCGGTCATCAGCAGCAGGACCTGCAGGAGGTCGCGCCCGCCCTTCCCGGAGAACAGGCCCGCCATGGGCGATGCCTCGGCCTGTTCTGCCCCGGCGGCGGCCTCCTTCTTCCAGACCTCCGATTCCGAGACCTTGTGGACGTAGTAGAGCGCGAGCAGGCCGGCGAGCGCCGCGCCGACGATGAAGGGGATGCGCCAGCCCCAGATTGTGTAGGGCGACCCGGGCCCGTCGAGCGGGAACAGGTAGAACATCAGCATCGTGATGAGGTTGATGCTGACATAGGCGGCCGGGAAGCCCGCGATGATCAGGCCGCCGACGAAGCCGCGCTTGTCCTTCTTGGAATACTCGATGGCGAGCGGCATCGCCCCGGTGTAGCCGCCGCCGAGGAAGATGCCGTCGAGGAAGCGCAGCAGCACCAGCAGGATGTACGAGGCGAGGCCGAGCGTCTCGTAGCCGGGCAGCAGGCCGATCAGCAGCGTGATCACCCCGAAGCCCGCCACCGAGTAGATCGAGGCGGCCCGGCGGCCGACCTTGTCGGCGATCAGGCCGAAGATGAGCGCGCCGATCGGGCGGCCGAGCAGGGTTGTGATGAACACCAGCGAGGCCAGCACCGTCTCCATCTGGGGAGACAGGTTCTTCGGCTGGAACATGAACATCACCGGCGCCAGCGCGACCACCGGCAGGTAGATGTCGAACATGTCGATGTATTCGGAGAAGAACGCGCCGCGGATGGCGCTCTTCCGCTTCTCCTCGATCGACTGGGACGCGGCCGGGCGCGCGCCCGCCGTCTCCGTTGTCAAGGCTGCCGACGTGACCGACATGGCGTCTCCCTCCCTGTTCGTCTGCCGCGCGAGTTTTCTGACTGCGTCGGACCTGGGCGCGGGTGCGGGCTCAGCGCCCGCTGGCGTGCTCTCTGTCCCAATCGGCGATCGCTGCGGAGGCGGTCCGGAAGGCCGCCAGGGCCGCCGGGGCGCCGCAATAGACGAGCGCCTGCATCAGCACCGCCTGGATCTCGTCCCGGGTCACGCCGTTGTTGAGCGCGCCTTTGACGTGGACGCCGAGTTCGTGGTGCTGGTTCATCGCGGTCAGCATCGCGATGTTGAGCATGCTGCGGGTCTTGAACGGCAGCGTCTCGTCGCCCCAGACCGCGCCCCAGCAATACTCGGTCACGAGCCGCTGGACCGGGCGGTTGAACGCGTCGGCATTGGCCCAGGACTTCTCGACATGGGCGGCGCCGAGGACGGTCTTGCGGTTCTCGAAACCCTGGCCGAACAGCTCGCTCTCGTCGGACATCTGGTTCTCCTGGTCGGGGCCGACGCGCGCGGGCGCCGGCCGCATCGCGCGGGACGGTTCAGTCGAGGCCGAAGCCGATCATCGCCTTGGTCTCGAGGTATTCCTGGAGACCGGCCTCGCCCCATTCCCGGCCGTTGCCGGACTGGCGGTAGCCGCCGAACGGCGCGTGGACGTCCGGGGGCGGGTAGTTGATGTGGACCTGGCCGCCGATGAGCCGCCGCGCCACGGCGCGCGCCCGGTCGCGGTCCCGTCCCTGCACGTAGGCGGCGAGCCCGTAGCGCGAGCCGTTGGCGATCGCGATCGCCTCGTCCTCGCTGTCGTAGGCAAGGATCGACAGGACCGGGCCGAAGATCTCCTCCCGCGCGATGGTCATGTCGGGAGTCACGTCGGCGAAGATTGTCGGGCGGACGTAGAAGCCGCGGTCGAGGTGGTCCGGCCGCTCCGGGCCGCCGGCGACGAGCCGCGCGCCCTCCGCGATGCCGGTGCGGATCAGCCCGACGACGCGCTCGTACTGGGTGCGGTTGACCACCGGGCCGAGATCCGTCTCGGGGTCCGCGGTCGGGCCGAGCCGGAAGCCCGCCGCCGCCTCGGCCGCGATGGCGGCCGCCTCGTCCATCCGGGCCCGGGGCACGAGCATCCGCGTCGGGATCGAGCAGGACTGGCCGGAATTGGTGCAGCAGGCCGCGACGCCGCGCCGGACCGCCCGATCGAAGTCGACGTCCTCCAGCAGGATGTTGGCGGACTTGCCGCCGAGTTCCTGCGCGACGCGCTTGATGGTCGGGGCTGCCGCCCGGGCGATCTCGATCCCGGCGCGGGTCGACCCGGTGAACGAGACCATGTCGATCCCCGGATGCGCGGCGATCGCGGCGCCGACGCCGGGGCCGTCCCCGTTCACGAGGTTGAACACGCCCGGCGGCACGCCCGCGTCGTGGAGCACCTGCGCGAACAGCATCGCGCTGACCGCCGAGTACTCGCTGGGCTTCAGCACCATCGTGCAGCCGGCCGCGAGCGCCGGGGCGATCTTCACGACGATCTGGTTGATCGGCCAGTTCCAGGGGGTGATCAGGCCGCAGACGCCGATCGGCTCGCGCCGGATCCGGGTGGTGCCGCGATCCTCCTCGAAGGCGAAGCGCTCCATCACCGCGATGAGCGCGTTGAGGTGCGCCGGGCCCCGCGCCGCCTGCCCCTTGCGCGCGAAGCCGATGGGCGAGCCCATCTCCTGCCGGATCGTCTCCGCGAAGATCTCGAACCGCTCCTCGAAGAGCGCGAGGATCCGGCGGAGGAGCGCGACGCGTTCGGCGGGCGCCGACTCCGAGAAGGCCGGGAAGGCGGCGCGGGCCGCGCGCACGGCCCGGTCGACATCCGCGGCATCGCCGAGCGCGAGGGTGCCGAACGCCGTCTCGGTGGCGGGGTCGATCAGCGGGAACGGCTGAGCCGAAACCGGCTCGACCCAGGCGCCGTCGATGTAGAAGCGGCTCAGGTCCGTAAGCGCCATGGTCTCAGGCTCCCTCGGCCAGCAGGCGGTACATCTCGGTGTGGTCGGCCGCGGGCCCGACCTCGCCGGCGATGGCGTGCCAGGTCTCGATGCAGTGCCGGCCGAAGCCGAGCGGGTAGTCGACCGAGTCAGCCAAAGCCCCAGCGATGCCGAGATCCTTGTCCATCAGCTTCAGCGAGAAGCCCGAGGCGAAGCTGCCGCTGAGCATGAACTGCTTGACCTTGTTCTCGGAGGTGTTGCTGCGCCCGGACGAGGCGTTGAGCACGTCGGTCATGGCCTCCGGCGCGATGCCGAAGCGCTGCGCCACGTGGAGCGCCTCGACGGTGGCGAGCAGGCCCGCGGCGGAGACGAAGTTGTTCAGCGCCTTGGCGGCGTGGCCCGATCCCGCTTGGCCGATATGCAGGACGGATGAGCCCATCGCCTCCAGCACCGGCCGCCAGCGGGCGAGGAGATCCGCCTCGCCGCCGACGAGGATCGCGAGCGTGCCGTCCACGGCCCGCCGCACGCCGCCCGAGACCGGCGCGTCGAGATAGCCGAGCCCCTTCCCGGCGAGCGTCTCGCCGAGCGCGCGGGAGCGCACCGGCTCCGACGAGCTCATGTCGATCACGGTGGCGCCGGCCGGGAGCGCGTCGGCCCAGCCCTCGTCGAGCAGCACCGCCTCGACGATGGCCGAGTTCGGCAGCATCGTGATCAGCAGGTCGAGTTCGGACGCGTTGTCCCGCGTGAGCGTCGCCGCGCCGAGATCCCGGGCGAGCGCGTCGGTCCGGCCTGCATCCGCGTCCAGCAGGCGGAGCGCGTGCCCCGCTCGGGCCAGGCACCGGCTCATGGGATCGCCCATCATGCCGAGGCCGATGACGCCGATGGTTCTCTGTTCCATGCCGTGAATATCCCTCTGAGCGACGGCCGGACTGGCCCGGCGCCGCGTGTCCCCGTCAGCGCAGGGCGGAGAAGTCCGTGGGGGCGAGGAAGGTGTTCTCGATCCGGGCGACGATCGGCCGGTCCTTCTCGGTCTCGGCGCGGGCGGCGATCCAGTCCGGATCGGCCTGGAAGGCGTTCCAGCGCGCCTCGCGCTGGGCCATGTCCTCCCACTTGAGCAGGTAGGTGAGCGCGTGGTTGTCGGGACCGACGAGCGTGGTCCAGAAGCCGACCTGCTCGATGCCGTATTTCTGGAAGAAGCCGAGCGTGGTGGAGCGGAACCGCTCCAGCAGGGCCGGCAATCGGGTCGGGGCGCAGTAGTAAACGCGCATCTCGACGATCATGGAATCCTCCGGTCAGTAGGTCGGTGAAGCGGTCGGAGGCAGGTCGACGCGCGCGATCCAGCCGGCAACATCCGCGGACGCCGGCGGGTAGATCGCGAGAACCTGCGGATCGTGGCCCGGGACGATGTGATTTTCGGACTCGGCCAGATGCCGGACCGTCCGATAGCCCTCGAACATGTCGCCGACATTGTAGACGATGGGATAGGCGAGCCGGCGACCGATATTGGCGTAGAAGTGCGCGGCGTCGGAGGCCAGTACGACCCAGCCGCGCGCGGTCCGGACTCGGACGATCTGCAGGCCGTCCGAATGGCCGCCGACCCGGTGGAGGGTGATCCCCGGATACAGCGTGTCGGTCGTCTCGCGGAAGCGGACGCGGTCCTCGAACAGGCGGTCCACCATCGCTTTCACGTCCTCGGCGGCGAAGGGGTGGCGGACCTCCGGATGGCACATGCACCGGCCGGTGCAGAACGCCATCTCGCGTTCCTGGACGTGGAAGCGGGCCGTCGGGAACAGGTCGTGGTTGCCGGCGTGGTCGTAATGCAGGTGGGTCAGGACGACGTCCTCAACCCGCAGCGGGTCGACACCGATCCGCGCCAGGCCCTCCTCGACCGGCCGCACGATGCTGCGGCCCCGCTTCGTCGCCATCGCGCGGTCGAAGCCGGTATCGACGACGATCGTCCTGCCACCGCCGACGACGACCCAGACGAAGTAATCGATCGGCATCGGGCCGTCGTGGATGTCCCCGCCGATGAAGTTCTCGCGGGCCATACGGTGATGATGCGCGTACTTGATCGCGTAGATCTCGTAGATCTCTGCGTCCATGCGGGCGTTTCCTTCGGACGGCCGGTTGACCCGGCTCATCCTCGCGGATGCCTCTCATCCGCGAGCCGAATGGAGCACATCGTCCGACAATCTGTCAATCTGGCAAAATCTGGTCCGCAATCGCCGGTCAGGCCGGCGCCCTCGGGCGACGCATCGCGAAGCCGAACACCCACAGGGACAGGCCGAGATTGATCGCCGCCACGGCCAGCATCACCTCCAGCAGGGGCAGCAGGCCGAGTCGTTCGGCGACGTAGCCGCAGGCCAGGGGCGTGATCGCCTGGCCGAGGAGCGGGAGGCGGGCGAGCCGGCCCATCGCCGCCGCGTACTGGCCCTGTCCGTAGAGCGCCAGCGGCAGCGTGCCCCGCACGACGGTGCGCATGCCGTTGCCGGCGCCGTAGAGCACCATCGCGAGCCACGCCAGGGACGGGATCGTCGCCAGCAGCAGGAGCCCCAGCCCGACGCTGGCGCTCGACAGGAGCAGGGACCAGGCCGGATGGGCGCGGCGGCCGAGGGCCAGTTCGACGACGCGCACGCCGACCTGGGCGGGACCGATCAGGCCGGTCAGGGCCACCGCGGCGGTCGCGCCGACGCCCAGCGTCTGCAGCAGGTTGAGCAGTTGCACCGAAGTGGCGGTCATGATCATCGCCGCCATCGTGAAGGTCACGGCGAGCAGGCGCTCCGCCGGCAGGCGCGCCGCTTCGGTCGAGCCGGTCGGCTCGTAGGGCCGGGGCGCCGCGGCGGGCTCGACCGCGCCCCGGCTCCGGGCCGGCAGAGCCCAGGCGAAGAGTGGGACCACGAGCGCGACGGACAGGATCGCGTAGGTGAGGCAGGCCCCGCGCCAGCCGACATGGTCGACCAGGAACCGCGTGGCCGGCCAGCAGAGCGAGACCGCGAAGCCCGACGAGATCGCGATCTGGGTCATCGCCCCGCGCGCGTTAGCGCCGTAGGCCTGGCCGATCGCCGCGAAGAGCGGGTCGTAGAGTGCGGCCGCCATGCCGAGACCGGCGACCATCCAGGCGAGCAGGAAGACCGGGAGGGACTGCGCGACCGCCATCAGCACGAGGCCCGCCGCGATGATCGTGGCGCCGGCTACGAGGACCGGCCGCCCGCCGTGACGCCGGATCATGCGGCCGACGAACGGCGCGGGCAGGCCCGACACGAAGATCGCGAGCGAGAGCGCGCCCACCACCATCGCCTGCGGCCAGCCGGTCTCGGCGACGATCGGGTCCGAGACGACGGCGGTGAGGAAGAACGTGCCGCCCCACAGGACGATCTGCGTGACGCCGAGGGCGACGTTGCCGGCGATGGTCGGACGCGGCAGCGTATCGGGCGGCTCTGAGCCGCGCGCGGTTGGGGCGCCGGGCACGATGATGATGTCTCCACGTGGTCGTCTTCGAGGCTGCAGGGCCTCGAGCCTCACTAGCGCGCTACCGGGCCGATCAGCCCCGCAATCCTCGATCTGCAGCCGTGCGCGGGGTTCGGAGGTGACGGCGGGGTCGACGGCGACCGGCCTCAGGGCCGCGACGGATCCTCCGGCAGGAACCGCGCCACCGCGTCGTGGATCGTCGCGGCGATCTCCATTTCCCGACGCTCGAACTCGTCGAGCAGGCCGGACACGGCGACCGCCAGCGGGCGGCCCTTGCCGTCGATGCGCCTGGGCAGCGGGACCGCGATCGAGCCTGCGCCCGTCGTGACGAGCCCGCGGGAGAAGAAGTGCCCGTCCCGACGCAGCCGCGCCAGATTGGCCAGGACGGCCGCGAGCGCGATGGGCGGCTGCTCGGCCGGCGCCTCCGCGTTCGTGCGGCGGACCAGCGGACCGATCTCGGCCTCCGGGCTGTCGGCGAGGAGCGCGGTCCCGGTCGCCGACCAGACGACGAGGCGGCGCGTCCCGGGCGGGACGTGGAAGCGCATGGCGGTGCGGGCCTGCAGGACGTGGAGGTACTGCGAGAAGATCGCGTTGCGCGCGGCGAGGATCACGGTCCCACCCGTGCGCTCCGAGAGGTGCTCGAGCATGCGCACGAGGCTGCCGTCTCGCACCGGTCCCTTGTCGAGCCACGCGCCGAGGAGCGCCACCCGGGGCGACGGCAGGAAGCTGCGGCTCGCCGGGTCGTAGTCGAGATAGCCGAGCCGGACGAGGCTCTTCAGGAGCACCGAAGTCGAGGATTGCGGGACGCTCAGCCGCTCGGCGATCTCGGAGACCCTGGCTTCCCGCTGGATCTCGTCGAACAGCTCCAGGATCTGAAGCACCCGTCCGGCGGACTTCACCAGGGCCACATCCGAACCGGCGGGATCGGCCCCCACCGTCAGGTCGGTGGACGCAGTGCCCCGCGGAGCGATGCGCTCAACCATGACGCGACGCGCGAAACGACAGTCCCGGAGGCCGCACAGCTCGAAACGGCCCTGGTCGCCCACGCCCGGATCCGTGGTGATCGCAGCGCATCGCAGGCACGTTCCCTCCTCCGCCGCGCCAACAGCCCGCGCCGCTCGCCGGCACTATAGATCCGGCATGCCCGGCGACTCCCATCATATACGTGATATTCTTCAGCATATGGGCGATGGCGGTTGATGCCGGGTTCGGGCTCTGCCCTACTCGTGCGCGGTGTCGGACCCGCCTGACTGACCGGCACCGGGAGACCGCGCGGCAAGCGCGGCCCTGCTCGGGAGGAATGCCGATGTCGCTCCGCCACGCGGCCGTCGCCGCGCGCCTCCTCGCCGCCGCGCTGATGCTCCCGGCCCTCGGCGGGGCGGCGCGGGCCGAGACGGCCTCTGTCCGCATCGGCCTGCAATACGGCCTCGTCTACCTGCCGGTGATGATCGCGCAGAGCGAGGGGCTGTTCGACAAACGCGCCAAGGCCGCGGGGCTCGACGGCTTGTCGGTCACGCTGACGCGTTTCAGCGGCTCGACCGCGATGAACGACGCGCTGCTCTCCGACAGCGTCGAGCTCGGCACCCTCGGCTCGGCCGGTGCCCTGATCGCCTGGGACAAGACCCGCGGGAGCCAGCAGATCAAGAGCCTCACCGCCCTGAGCTCGGTCGTCTACACGCTGTTCACCGGCAAGCCCGGCGTCGCCGCGCTGAAGGACTTCACCTTCGGCGACAAGATCGCGGTCCCGGCCTTCAACTCACCCCAGGCGATCCTGCTGCGGGTCGCGGCGGCCCAGCAGCTCGGCGGATCGGCCAAGGCCGACGCGCTGATGGTGAGCCTGCCCCATCCGGACGCCACCGCGGCGATGCGCGCCGGACAGGGGATCGCCGGCTACTTCGCGACGCCACCCTTCACGCAGGTCCTGCAGGCGGATCCCAAGATCCGGACGGTCATGACCTCGACCGGCCTGATCGGCAGCGGCGACATCACCGCCGCGACCCTGAACGCCAAGCAGGGCTTCGTCGACGCGAATCCGAAGGTGGCGCAGGCGATCCGCGCCGGGATGGAGGACGCAGTCGCGCTGATCCGCAGCGACCCCAAGCGCGCGGCGTCGATCTACCTCGCCTCCGAGCAGGTGCAGATCGATCGCGCGCAGGTCGAGACGATCCTGACCGACGGCTCCATCGTCTACGACGTGGCCCCGAAGGGCATGGTCGCCCTCGCCAAGGCCATGGCGACGCAGGGCTTCCTGCGGAAGGTGCCGGGCGACTGGCAGGAGATCTTCTTCCCCGGCCTCGAGGGCCGCGACGGCAGCTGAGCGCCGCGGATTCGGCGCCGCCAGCCCGTCCCGCCGCTCAGGGAGCCCCGATGCACAGTTTCCGCTTCAGCGCCGAGCCGCTCCCGCCCGAGGCCGAGGCCGCCCGCGCGTCCGTCCGCGCCTTCCTCGACGCGGAACGGGCGGCCGGGCATTTCGTCCCGCACCGGACCTCGTGGACGACCTTCGACGCCGCCTTCAGCCGGCGCGCGGGGGCCGCGGGCCTCATCGGCCTGACGATGCCGGAGGCCTATGGCGGCCACGGCCGCTCCGACCTCGTCCGCTTCGTCGTCACCGAGGAGATGCTGGCGGCCGGCGCCCCCTGCGGCGCGCACTGGATCGCCGACCGCCAGTCGGGCCCGCAGATCCTGCGGCACGGCACCGAGGCGGCCAAGCGGGCGATCCTGCCGCGGATCTGCCGGGGCGACTGCGCCTTCGGCATCGGCATGAGCGAGCCGAATTCCGGCTCGGACCTCGCCGCCGTCCGGACCCGCGCGGTCCGCGACGGCGACGATTGGGTGATCAACGGCTCCAAGATCTGGACGACGAACGCCCATCAGGTCGACTACCTGCTGGCCCTGGTCCGGACCGGCGAGCCGGGGCCGGACCGGCACGGCGGGCTGACCCAGTTCATCGTCGACATGGCGGCCCCCGGGGTGACGGTGCGGCCGATCCTCGACCTATCGGGCCATCACGAGTTCAACGAGGTGTTCTTCACCGATTACCGCGTCCCCGACGCGATGCGGGTCGGCGCCGAGGGCGCGGGCTGGGGTCTCGTCACCGAGGAGCTCGCCTTCGAGCGCTCGGGGCCCGACCGCTTCCTGTCGGATTACCGGCTGCTCGTCGAACTCGTCGACCGGATCGGGCCGGAGCCGGACCGGTTCCAGGCGGTCGAGACCGGGCGGATGGTGGCGCAGCTCACCGCGCTGCTGGGCATGTCGGCCTCGGTGGCCCGCCTCCTCGACCAGGGCGTCGTGCCGGGCGTCGAGGCGGCGCTCGTCAAGGATGTCGGCAACGGCTTCGAGCGCGCGGTGCCGGAGATCGCCCGGCGGCTGGTGCCGGTCGAGCCGAGCCTCACCGCGCAGGGCGACGCCTTCCGCGAGGCTCTGGGCGGCGTGACACTGCGGGCACCGTCCTTCACGCTGCGCGGCGGCACCCGCGAGGTCCTGCGCGGCGTCATCGCCCGGGGGCTGGGGCTGCGATGAGCCGGATGGAGCACGCCGAGGCCGGCGACGCGGTCGACGGGATCGTCCTCGATCAGGTCGAGCGGCTGCTCGCCCAGCACCTCACGCCGGCGCTGCTGGCCGCCTGCGACGGGGCCGCGGGCGCGGCCGCAAGGGCGGCGGATCTCTGGCCGGCGCATCTCTGGACGGCGCTCGCCGAGAGCGGCCTGCCGCTGGTGCTGGTGCCCGAGGCGGAGGGCGGGATCGGCCTCGCCGCCGCCACCGCCGCCCGGCTGATCCGGCGCTGCGGCCGGGCCGCCCTCCCCCTGCCCCTGCCGGAGACCGTCGCGGGCGCGGCGCTCTGGGTCGCCGCGGGGGGACAGGCGGGCGACGGCGCCCTGTCGCTGGCCCCGGGCGGTGGCCCCGTGCGGATCGCGCCGCACGCGGAGGGCTTCGTCCTGGACGGACGGGTCGCGCAGGTGCCCTGGGGCGGTTCGGCCGCGGCCCTCCTCCTCGACGCCGTCGACGCGGCCGGCATCCCGCACCTCGTGCGGATCGCCGCGCCCGGGACGCTCCGCGACACGCACCACAACCTCGCCGGCGAGCCGCGTGACACCCTCGATCTGACCGGCTGCACCGTCGCGGCCGCCGACGTCCGGGCCGCGCCGGGCTGGGCCGCCGGAGCGGACGCGCCGTCCGTCGAATCCGTCGGCGCCTGGGTCCGGGCGCAGCAGATGGTGGGCGCCCTGGAGACCTGCCTCGGCTTGGCCCTCGCTCACGCCCAGGAGCGGCAGCAATTCGGCCGGCCGCTCGCCAAGTTCCAGGCGATCCAGCACATGCTGGCCGAGGCCGCGGGCCATGTCGCCGCCGCGACCGCAGCCGCCGACCTTGCCGCCGCCTGCTGGGGCGACCCCCGCTTCGTCCTCGCCACCGCCATCGCCAAGGCGCGCTGCGGCGAGGCGGCGGGCCACGTCGCGGCGATCGGCCACCAGATTCATGGGGCCATGGGCTTCACCCAGGAGCACCCGCTTCACCGCGCGACGCGACGGCTGTGGTCCTGGCGCGACGAGTTCGGATCCGACGCCCTCTGGCAGGAGCGGATCGGGCGCGCGGTCTGCGCGGGCGGCGGCGCGGCCCTCTGGCCGATGCTGGTCCGCCTGCGCGGCGGCGCCGGCTGAGATGGGAGACCTGTTCGTGCCGGATCACTCCGCCGAGACTCATCCCGCAGAGACGAACACGGCCGGGCCGCTCGCGGGCGTGCGGGTGGTCGACCTGACCAGCGTGATCATGGGGCCCTCGGCGACGCATATCCTCGCCGATCTCGGCGCCGACGTGATCAAGATCGAGACGCCGGAGGGCGATTCCTTCCGGCATTACCGGCCGGCCCGGGGCGCCGGGATGGGCGGCAACTTCCTGCACCTCAACCGCAACAAGCGCAGCGTCCGCCTCGACCTGAAGCGGGCCGCGGCGCGGGCCGCCCTCGACCGGCTGATCGCCACGGCCGACGTCTTCGTCCACTCCATGCGGCCCGACGCGATCCTGCGCCTGGGCTACGGCTACGCGCGGGTGCGCACGCTTAACGCCGACATCGTCTACTGCGGCGCCTACGGGTTCGGGGCCGACGGTCCCTACGCCCACAAGGCGGCCTACGACGACCTGATCCAGGCGGGCTCGGGCCTCGCGGCGCTCCAGACCGCCGCCTATGGCCAGCCCGGGTACCTGCCCACGGTGCTGTGCGACAAGATCGCCGGGCAGGCCATCGCCTGCGCGATCCTCGCCGCCCTCTACGAGCGCCGGGCCGGCGGCGGCGGGCAGGCGGTCGAGGTGCCGATGTTCGAGACCATGGTGGAGTTCAACTTCGTCGAGCACATGGTCGGCTACGCCTTCGAGCCGCCGCTCGGTCCGCCGGGCTTCAACCGGGTCTTGAGCCCGCGGCGCAAGCCCTACCGGACCCGGGACGGCCACGCCTGCATCCTGCCCTATTCCGACCGGAACTGGCGCGACTTCTTCATCCACACCGGCCGGCTCGAGTTCGTGGACGATCCCCGCTTCGCGCCGCTCGCCGTGCGGGTGGAGAACATCGAGATCCTCTACGCCCTGGTCGAGGAGGAGGCGGCGCGCCGGACCACCGCCGAATGGGTGGCGTTCTGCGACTCGGTGAGCATCCCGTGCATGCCGGTCCTCGGCCTGGAGGACCTGCCGGAGGACGCGCACCTGAAGGCGGTCGGCTTCTTCGGCAGTGCCGAGCACCCGAGCGAGGGGCGCTACCGCACCATGCGCCGGCCGGTCTCGTTCAGCGGCAGCCGCTTCGCGATCCGCCACCACGCCCCGCGGCTCGGCGAGCACACCGCCGAGGTCCTGGCCGAGGCCGGGCTCGAACCGGCCGAGATCGCCGCCCTGATGGACGCGCCGGACAAGCCCGACACCGCGCCCCTGGAGGCCGCCCGATGAGTGCTGAAGCCGAGACCGAACCCCACGGCGCGGGCGAGGACCTGCTGTTCTCCGTCGCCGAGGGCGTAGCCACCATCACGCTGAACCGGCCCGAGCGGAAGAACGCCTTCACCTTCCCGATGATCGAAGCCTGGACGGCTGCCCTGCAGCGCTGCCGCGCCGACGCGGCGATCCGCGTCGTGGTGGTGACCGGCGCGGGCTCGGCCTTCTGCAGCGGCGGCGACATCGTCGAGATGGGCGAGCGCCTCGACCAGCCGCCGGCCCGGCGCAAGGAGGAGCTCTACGGGCGAATTCAGCGCATCCCGCTGACGCTGGAGGATCTCGACAAGCCGGTGATCGCCGCCCTGAACGGCGTGGCCACCGGCGCCGGCCTCGACCTCGCCCTGATGTGCGACCTGCGCTTCGCCGCCAGGAGCGCCCGCTTCGCCGAGACCTACGTGCGGGTCGGCCTCGTCCCCGGCGCGGGCGGCGCCCATTTCCTGCCCCGCCTCGTCGGGACCGCGAAGGCGCTGGAGCTGTTCTTCACCGGCGATTTCGTCGATGCCGACGAGGCCCTGCGGATAGGCCTCGTCAACGGCGTCCACGCCGACGCGGACCTGATGCCGGCCGTGGCGGCGCTGGCGCGGAAAATCGCCAAGGCGCCGCCGCTGACGCTGAGCCTGATCAAGCGCGCGGTCTACCAGGGCATGCGCAACGACCTGCGCACCAACCTAGACCTGATCTCCTCGCACTACGCCGTCGTCACCGCGACGCCCGAGCATCGGGAGGCCGTGCAGGCTTTCATCGGGGGGCGCGACAGGACCTGACGCGTCGGGCCCCGGTCCCATTGCCGCCCGCATCAAGACCAAAACGTTTGTGCGGGCGACATCTTCCCCCCGGCGTCGCACTTTCGCGCTTGTCGCCACCGCGCCCACCTGCAAGTCTATCCAAAATTCAATCCGCGCAACGACGCGGAGCTAACGTCTGGGAGGACGCGATGACGGCTCGGATACTCGGTGCGCTCGTGTGTGCGCTCGCCTTCGTCACGCCGGCCGCGGCGCAGAGCCCCATCGTCATCAAGTTCAGCCACGTCACCACCACCGACACGCCCAAGGGCCAGGGCGCCGAGCGGTTCAGGCAGCTCGCCGAGGAGCGCACCAAGGGCGCGGTCAAGGTCGAGATCTACCCCAACAGCACGCTCTACAAGGACAAGGAGGAGGTGGAGATGCTCCAGCTCGGCGCCGTGCAGATGCTGGCGCCGTCCACGAGCAAATTCGGACCCCTCGGCGTGAAGGAGTTCGAGGCCTTCGACCTGCCCTACATCTTCCCCAACGAGCAGGTGCTGCGGCGCGTCCAGGACGGACCGATCGGCCAGGGCCTGTTCAAGAAGCTCGAGACCAAGGGGATCAAGGGGCTCGGCTACTGGGACAACGGCTTCAAGATCCTCACCGCCAACAAGCCGATGCACGCCCCCGAGGACGTGAAGGGCCTGAAGTTCCGGATCCAGTCCTCGAAGGTTCTGGAGGCGCAGTTCAAGCAGCTCGGGGCGCTGCCGCAGGTGCTCGCCTTCTCCGAACTCTACCAGGCGCTGCAGACCGGCGTGGTCGACGGCCAGGAGAACCCGCCGTCGAACGTGACGACCCAGAAGCTCAACGAGGTGCAGAAGCACGCCACGCTGACCTATCACGGCTACATCGGCTACGCGGTCATCGTGAACAAGGGCTTCTGGGACGGGCTGCCGGCCGACATCCGCACCACGCTCGAGGGCGCCATCAAGGATGCGACCGCCTACGAGCACGAGATCGCCGACAAGCAGAATGAGAAGGCGCTCGCCGACATCCGCGCCACCGGCAAGACCGAGGTCTACACGCCGACTGATGCCGAGAACGCCGCGTGGCGCAAGGCCCTGGCGCCGGTCCAGCGCGAGATGGCCTCCCGCGTCGGCAAGGATCTGGTCGCGGCGCTGAACAAGGAAGCAGAGGCGGCGCCGAACAACTGATCCCGCCGCCGCGCCCGGACCGACCATGTTGCTGAAACTGCTCGATCGGCTCGAAGAGGTGCTGATCGGAACCCTGATGGCGGCCGCGACCGTCATCACCTTCGCCACGGTGGTGCACCGGTTCCTCTCCGGCATCCCGGCGCTGCAGGACTACACCGACCGGATCGACTTCGGCTGGTCGCAGGAACTGTGCATCTACATGTTCATCTGGGTCGCGAAGTTCGGCGCGGCCTACGGCGTGCGCACCGGCATCCACGTCGGCGTCGACGTGCTGGTCAACCGCCTGCCGCCGGGCGCGCGCCGGGTGATGGTCCTGATCAGCCTCGCGGCGGGCGCGCTGTTCACCGGGATCGTCGGCACGCTCGGCACGAACTTCGTCTGGCGCATCGGCCACACCGACCAGACGACGCCCGACATGGAGATCCCGGTCTGGATCGTCTACCTCGCGATCCCACTCGGCTCCTACCTGATGTGCTTCCGCTTCCTGCAGGTCGCGTGGAGCTACTGGAAGACCGGACACTTGCCCGCCCGCGACCACGCCCATGTCGACGGCGTCCCGACCGTCGAGGGTGTCGACCCGATCCAGCTCGGCCGCGAGGGAGGCCCCGCATGAGCGGCCTGATCATCTTCGGGCTACTCATCGCCCTCATGCTCACCGGCATGCCGATCTCGATCGCGCTCGGCCTGACGGTGCTGACCTTCCTGTTCACCCTCACGCAGGTGCCGATCGAGAGCGTCGCGCTCAAGCTGTTCACCGGGATCGAGAACTTCTCGATCATGGCGATCCCGTTCTTCATCCTCGCCGGCAACTTCCTGGCCCATGGCGGCGTGGCGCGGCGGATGATCGCCTTCACGACCTCCCTCGTCGGGCACTGGCCGGGCGGCCTCGGGCTCGCGGGCGTGGTCGCCTGCGCGCTGTTCGCCGCCGTGTCGGGATCGAGCGTGGCGACGGTCGTGGCGATCGGCTCGATCATCCTGCCCGCCATGGTCGCGGAGGGGTATCCGCGCCGCTTCGGCGCCGGGGTGATCACCACCTCGGGAGCGCTCGGCATCCTCGTGCCGCCCTCGATCATCCTCGTGCTCTACGGGGTGTCGACGAATTCCTCGATCGGCAACCTGTTCCTCGCCGGTGTGATGCCCGGCATCGTCCTGTCGGCCATGCTGGCGAGCGTCACCTTCGTCATCGCCAAGCGCCGCGGCTATCCGCGCATGCCGAAGGCGTCCTGGGCCGAGCGCCTGCGCGCCTTCCGCGAGAGCGCCTGGGGCCTGTTCCTCGTGGTGATGGTGATCGGCGGCATCTACGCCGGCATCTTCACCCCGACCGAGGCGGCCGCGACGGCGGCCGTCTACGCCTTCGTCATCGCGGTGTTCGTCTACCGGGACCTGAAGCTGTCGGACGTGCCCCGCGTGCTCCTCGCGTCCGCCAACATGAGCGCGATGCTGCTCTACATCATCACCAACGCGGTGCTGTTCTCGTTCCTGATGACGTCGGAGAACATCCCGCAGACGATGGCGGCGTGGCTGATCGCCATGAACTTCAGCCCGCTGGTCTTCCTGCTCGTCGTCAACATCATCCTGCTGATCGCCGGCAACGTGATGGAGCCGTCCTCGATTCTGCTGATCATGGCGCCGATCCTGTTCCCGATCGCGGTCAAGCTCGGGATCGACCCGATCCATTTCGGGATCATCATGGCGGTCAACATGGAGGTCGGCCTGTGCCACCCGCCGGTCGGGCTCAACCTCTACGTGGCGAGCGGGATCGCCCATATGGGCATCTCCGAGCTGACCGTCGCCGTACTGCCCTGGCTGCTGACGATGCTGGCCTTCCTGGTCCTAGTGACCTACTGGCCCGCCCTGTCCCTGTGGCTCCCGCGGGCGCTCGGGGCGATGTGACGGCCTGACGACCGGCGGAAGGACCTGACCGTCACGCTCGGCGCCGGGACGGCCGCTCCGGGCGCCCGTCCCGATCGCACCGGCACGGGCCGGCAGGAAGCCTGAGCATCCCTGCCGTGTCCGGAAACCGCCGCTCAGGCAGGCTGCGCGACCGCGGTGCTGCTGTGCCGCAGGGTCAGCGACAGGCAGACGATGGCGAGGACGCAGGCCGCCAGCAGGAGAATGAAGCAGCCGTTCCAGCCGTAATGGTCGGTCGTGTAGCCGACCAGCGCGCTCGCCGCGACGGAGCCGCCGAGATACCCGAACAGGCCCGTGAAGCCCGCCGCCGTCCCGGCCGCCTTCTTCGGCACGAGCTCGAGGGCCTGGAGGCCGATCAGCATCACCGGCCCGTAGATCAGGAAGCCGATGCAGATCAGGGCCGCGAGGTCGACGCCCGGATTACCCTCGGGATTGAGCCAGTAGACCAGCGTCGCCGCCATGACGCCGAACATGAACACCACGCCCGTCGCGCCCCGGTTGCCGCGGAACAGCTTGTCGGACAGCCAGCCGCAGAGAAGGGTACCGGGAATGCCGGCCCACTCGTAGAGGAAGTATGCCCAGGAGGTCTTGTCGACCGAGAAGTGCTTGGCCTCCTTCAGGTAGGTCGGCGCCCAGTCCAGCACGCCGTAGCGGAGCAGGTAGACGAAGACGTTGGCGAAGGCGATGTACCAGAGCATCCGGTTCTTCAGCACGTGCTCGACGAAGATCTCGCGCGTGGAGAACTCGCGCTCGTGGTTCGCGTCGTAGCCGTCCGGATAATCGTCCTTCCAGGCCTCCACGGAGGGCAGCCCGCAGGATTGCGGCGTGTCGCGCATGGTGATGAAGGCGAAGACCGCGACGCCGAGCGCCACGGCGGCGGGCACGTAGAACGCCGCGTGCCAGTCGTTGAACCAGGCCAGGCCGAGCAGGAAGAGCGGGCCGATCAGGCCACCGCCGACATTGTGCGCCACGTTCCAGACCGAGACGACGCCGCCGCGCTCCTTCTGGGACCACCAGTGCACCATCGTGCGGCCGCTCGGCGGCCAACCCATGCCCTGGAACCAGCCGTTGAGGAACAGCAGGACGAACATGATGCCGACGCTGGAGGTCGCCCAGGGCACGAAGCCGAACAGGAACATCACCAGCGCCGAGAGCACGAGGCCGATCGGCAGGAAGTAGCGCGGGTTGGAGCGGTCCGAGACCATGCCCATCAGGAACTTGGACAGGCCGTACGCGATCGCGACGGCGGAGAGCGCGGTGCCGAGCTCACCGCGGCTGTAGCCCTGCTCGACGAGGTAGGGCATCGCCAGCGAGAAGTTCTTGCGCAGCAGGTAATAGCCCGCATAGCCGAGAAAGATGCCCGCGAAGATCTGCCAGCGCAGCTTGCGGTAGGTCGGATCGACGCGATCCGTCTGGATGGGTGGCCTGTGGGCCGCGGGAGCGAGAAAGCCGATCATGGCGCGCCTTGGTGCTTGAGACCGCGGATGGACCCGGGCTCATCCCGGGCGCATCTCGGATTGGACGGGGTGCTGAGGTGCAGCGCTCAGCGTCGCGCCGTATCGGCGCGCCGACGCGCGATCCGCGCGTCCGGTCTCGACCTGTGGCGATGGTGGACGGCATGGTCCGGTCGCGGCATCGTTTCCTCCTGTGATGCGGCGCCTCTCCGGCTCGGCCGGGTCGCCGTCTCTCGGTCTCGCTGCGTCCTTGCCGGTCTCAGACGGCGGCGGCCATCGCGCCGTCGGTGCGGCCGGTCATGGACGCGATCCGCGCTCGGAGCGCCGCGACCTCGTCGGGCGAGAAGGCGAGACCGAGCTTCGACCGGCGCCAGAGAACGTCCTCGGCGGTGCGGGCCCATTCCCGGTCCATCATCCAGCGCAGCTCGCCCTCGTGGAGGCCGTGTCCCAGATCGGGTCCCAGATTCGAGGCGATGCGCAGCGCGTCCGTCCCGTAGGCGGCCACCATGCGCTGGACCGTGGCGGCGCCGAGCCGGGGCGCGGCGCGGGCGAGGCGCGCCTCGAGCTCGGCCACCCCGTCCACCGGGAAATCGCCACCCGGCAGTGCGGCGCCTCCGGTCCACGAGCGGCCGCGCGCCCCGAGGCGCTGACCGATCTCCTTCAGGGCATCCTCGGCCAGCTTGCGGTAGGTGGTGATCTTGCCGCCGAAGATGTTCAGCACCGCCGCCTCGCCGGCCGCGCCGTCCGTCTTCAGCACGTAGTCGCGCGTCGCCTCCTGCGCCGCGGAGGCGTGATCGTCGTAGAGGGGGCGCACCCCCGAGAAGGTCCAGACGATGTCGTCCCGGCGAAGCGGCGTCGCGAAGTACTCGCTGGCGGCGCTCAGGAGATACTCGATTTCCTCCTCGGTGATCGCCGCGTCGGCGGGATCGCCGGAGAAGTCACGGTCCGTCGTGCCGACGAGCGTCGTGTCGTTCGCGTAGGGGATCGCGAAGATGATGCGCCCGTCCGCGTTCTGGAAGATGAAGGCCCGGTCGTGGTCGTAGAGCTTGCGCAACACGATGTGCGAGCCCTGCACGAGGCGCACGTGCTTGGCCTCGCTCCGGCCAAGCGGGCCCTGGATCACCCGGTCGACCCAGGGGCCGGCCGCGTTGACAAGGAAGCGCGCGGCGATCTCCTCCTCGCGGCCGGTCCGAAGCTCGCGCCGGACGATGCGCCAGAGATCGCCCTCGCGCCGGACCGAGACGACGCGGGTCCCCACCGCGATCTCGGCGCCCCGCGCCTCGGCGTCGCGCGCGTTGAGCACCACAAGGCGCGTGTCGTCGACGCGCGCGTCCGAGTACTCGAAGCCGCGCCGGAACTCGGATTTGAGCGGGGCGCCGACCGGGCCGGAGAGGTCCACGGGGCGCGTGCCGGGCAGGCGCTTGCGGCCGCCGAGATGGTCGTAGAGGAACAGGCCGATCCGCAGCAGCCAGGCCGGACGCAGGCCCGCGTGGAGCGGCAGGACGAAGCGCAGCGGGCGCACGATGTGGGGCGCGATCCCCCAGAGCACCTCGCGCTCGGCCAGCGCCTCCCGCACGAGGCGGAACTCGTAGTGCTCCAGGTAGCGCAGGCCGCCGTGGATCAGCTTGGTCGACCATGACGAGGTGCCGCTGCCCAGGTCATTCTGCTCGGTCAGCGACACCGAGTATCCTCGGCCGGCCGCGTCCCGCGCGATGCCGCAGCCGTTGATCCCCCCGCCGATGACGGCAACGTCGAACGTCCGCATGATCCTCCCCCTCTCGTGCCGCGGCGTCGGACGCGCGGCTGCGAAAGCAGAGGAATTGAATACGAAACCAAAGGAAAGTCAATCGAAACCAATACGCTCAGCGACCGGTTTCGACGAGCCGCACTCCGGACGCGCGGCACAGGTCGCGCAGCGTGTCGCTCGGGCAGCGATCGGTCACGAAGGTGCCGACCTGGCTGAGTTGGGCGAGCCGGACCGGCGCGCTGCGCTCGAACTTGGTGGAATCGGCGACCAGCACGACGTGGCGCGCGTTGGCGATGATCGCCTGCGCGACCCGGACCTCGCGATAGTCGAAGTCGAGGAGGGCCCCGTCCTCGTCGATAGCCGAGGCCCCGATCACCGCGAAATCGACCTTGAACTGGCGGATGAAATCCACCGCCGCCTCCCCGACGATCCCCCCGTCCGAGCGGCGGATCAGGCCACCCGCCACGATGCACTCGATCTCCGGGCTGGGCCGCAGGGCGAGCGCGACGTTGAGGTTGTTGGTGATGACCATGAGGCCGGAATGGCTCAGCAGCGCCCGGGCGACGGCCTCGGTGGTGGTGCCGATATTGATGAACAGCGAGGAGCGGTCCGGGATCAGGTCGGCGGCCGCGCGCGCGATCGCCGCCTTCTCGGGCGCCGCGATCGCGTTGCGTGCCTCGTAGTCGAGGTTCTCGGCGCCCGCGCCGAGCACCGCCCCGCCGTGGATGCGCGAGAGGAGGCGCGCGTCGCACAGGTCATTCAGGTCCTTCCGGATGGTCTGCACGCTGACCGCGAACCGGCCGGACAGGGCATCGACCGAGACGCGCCCCTCGGTCCGGGCGACGTCCATGATCGCGTTCTGACGCTCCGAGAGCATGCCTTCAGACCTCCGCGCGGCGAAAACGAAACCGGTTTCGGTGCGAACGCGCGAACGATGCCGGAAAGCGAAGGCGCGCTCTGAACCGGCCTTCACGCCTAGCGGATTCACCTCCGGGAGGAAACGTCCGGACCCCGCGGCCCGGCCCGGCGGATGTTGACGATGCGCACCCGCGCGTCGACAAGCGCCGCGATGGAACGGTTTCGGTATTCGCATCGATGACGCGCGCGGCCGTCCCGCAGAACTGGTCTCCGGTCGGAGGCGGAGATCTCGGCGACCTGATCCGCGATCATGACTGGGCGGCGACGCCGCTCGGGGCCATCGCCTCCTGGCCCGCGCCCGTCCGGACCATCGTCCAGACCCTGCTGCTCTCGCCGGTCCCGACGGTGGCGATCTGGGGAAGCGACGGGATCCTGGTCTACAACCGGGGCTACGCGGAGGTCTGCGGCCCGCGCCATCCGGAGGCCCTCGGCGGGCGTCTCCTGGAACTCTGGCCGGAAGCCCGCACCTTCAACGCGCACGTGATCGCCAGCGGCCTGTCCGGTCGCCCGCTCAACTTCCGCGCCCAGGAACTGGAGCTCTGGCGACACGGGCATCCGGAGACGGTCTGGATGGACCTCGACTACACGCCCATCCTGGACGACGACGGGACGCCGATCGGCACGCTCGCCACGGTGCGCGACATCACCGAGCGCGTCCTCAGCGAGCGTCGGATCGCCGAGAACGAGAGCCGCCTCGGCTTCCTCGACCAGCTGGGCCAGGCAACCGCGAACGCCCACGACGCCGGCACGATCCTGGAGATCACCACGCGCTGCGTCGGCGCACACCTGAACCTGTCGAATTGCGCCTACGCCGACATGGATCCGGACGGCGACGGCTTCACCATCCGCGGCAACTGGCACGTGCCGACGGCGCCCTCGATCCTCGGGCACTACAGCCTCGCCGATTTCGGCGCCCTGGCCGTCCAGGAACTCAATGCCGGCCGGCCGCTCATCATCAACGACAACGCCGCCGAGCTCGCCCCGCACGAGGCCGAGGCCTTCCGGGCGATCGGGATCGCGGCCACCATCTGCATGCCGCTGGTGAAGGACGGACGGCTCGCCGCCCTGATGGCCGTCCACCACGCGCGGCCCCACCGCTGGTCGCGCGCCGAGCTCGCGCTCATCCGCGAAGCGACCGAGCGCTGCTGGGCGCATATCGAGCGTGTCGGCGCGGAGGCGAGCCTGCGGCTCAGCGAGGCGCGGCTCCGCGCCCTGGTCCACGCGACCTCCGACGTGGTCTACCGCATGAGCCCGGACTGGCAGGAGATGCGCCAGCTCCACGGCCGCGGCTTCCTGTCCGACATGGCGGAGCCGAGCGTGCGCTGGCTCGACCGCTACGTCGATCCGGCCGACAGGCCCGAGGTCATGGCCGCCGTCAACGACGCGGTCAGCCGCAAGGGCCTGTTCGAACTCGAGCACCGGGTTCGGCGCGCCGACGGCGGCGTCGGCTGGACGCTGTCGCGCGCGGTGCCGCTGATCGATTGGCACGGGACCGTCACCGAGTGGTTCGGGATGGCCAGCGACGTCACGTTCCGCCACGAGGCCGACGCGCGGCTCAGGGAGAGCGAGGCCCGCTTCCGCGCCATGGCGGACGACGCGCCGGTGATGACCTGGATCACCGACGAGACCGGGGCGTGCATCTACCTCAACCGGCGCTGGTACGAGTTTACCAGGCAGGCGGAGGCCGAGGCGCTCGGCCTCGGCTGGCTGGACGCGATCCATCCCGACGACCGCGCCCACTCCGAGCAGGTGTTCCTGGCGGCAAACGCCGACCGGGCGTCGTTCCGCCTCGAATACCGCCTCCGGGACGGGGACGGCCGGTACCGCTGGGCGCTCGACGCCGCGTCGCCGCGGTTCGCCTCCGACGGCGCGTTCCTCGGCTATTTCGGCTCGGTCATCGACATCGACGAGCGCCGCGAGGCCGAGGCGCGGCTGCGCACGCTGACCGACGTCGTGCCGGCCTTCGTCTGGTTCGCCTCGCCGGACGGCCGCCTGCATTACCTGAACGACCGCTGGTGCGCGTATACCGGCCTCGACACGCAGGCGTCGCTGCCCGATGGCTGGATCGAGGCGGTGCATCCGGACGATCGCGCGCGGACGGCGGCGGTCTGGGCGGACGCGCGCGAGCGGGGCGTCACCTACGAGATCGAGGTGCGCTATCGGCGGCACGACGGCGCGTATCGCTGGTACATGGCCCGGGCCGAACCGCTGCGCGATCCCGGGGGGACCATCACCGCCTGGTTCGGGACATCGACCGACATCCACGACCGCAAGCTGGCAGAAGACGGCCTGCGCGAGCTGAACGAGACCCTGGAGAGCCGTGTCGCCGAGCGCACCGGAGAGCTGCTCAAGACCGAGGAGGCGCTGCGCCAGTCGCAGAAGATGGAGGCCGTGGGCCAGCTCACCGGCGGCGTGGCGCACGACTTCAACAACCTGCTCACCATCATCCGCTCGTCCGTCGACTTCCTGCGCCGGCCCGAGCTGCCCGAGGCGCGCAAGGCCCGCTACCTCGACGCGGTGTCCGACACGGTCGATCGCGCCGCCAAGCTGACCGGCCAGCTTCTCGCCTTCGCCCGCCGCCAGACCCTGGACCCGCAGGTCTTCGACCTCGGCGACCGGTTGCGGGCCGTGGCCGAACTGCTCGACACGGTGACGGGCGCGCGGATCCGGGTCGTCACCGCGATCCCGGAAGTCTCCTGCGCCGTGCGCGCCGACCTGAGCCAGTTCGAGACGGCGCTGGTGAACATCGCCGTCAACGCGCGCGACGCGATGGACGGCGAGGGCACCCTCACGCTGCGATTGACCTGCACCTGCCCTCTGCCGGCGATCCGCGGGCACGCGGCGAGCGCGCGGCCGTTCGCGGCGATCGCGCTCACCGATACCGGCTCCGGCATCGCCCCGAACGTGCTGGACCGGATCTTCGAGCCGTTCTTCACCACCAAGGAGGTCGGCAAGGGGACGGGCCTGGGCCTGAGCCAGGTATTTGGCTTCGCGAAGCAGTCCGGCGGCGATGTCGCGGTCGAGAGCGTGCTCGACGCGGGGACGACCTTCACGCTCTACCTGCCCGAAGTCGCGGCCGAGTCCGCGCCGTACGCCGCCGTCGCCCCCGCGGAGCCGGCCTCCCCCATCGGTTCCGGCCAGCGCGTTCTGGTGGTGGAGGACAACGTCGAGGTCGGCACCTTCGCCACGCAGATTCTGGAAGATCTCGGTTACGAGACCACCTGGGCGGCGAATGCCGAGGAAGCCTTGGACCGGCTCGGACCCGAGGGAACGGAGTTCGACGTCGTGTTCTCGGACGTGGTGATGCCGGGGATGGGCGGGCTGGCCCTCGCGCAGGAACTCAGGCGCCGGATGCCGCGGCTTCCGGTGCTCCTGGCCTCAGGCTACAGCCACGTCCTCGCGCAGGACGGCGCGCACGGATTCTCGGTCCTGCACAAACCCTACTCGGCCGAGCAGCTCGGACGCCTGCTTCGGCAAGTCACCGCGCGGAAGCAGGGCGCGACGGCGACGCCGTGAGCTGCTGCGGCGCGCACGCGCGCCCTCCGGCTGTTTGCTGATGCAACCGGCGGTGTAAGACGGGCGCCGACGACCCGGAATGATGACGGTGCCGTCCCCCCGCGCGCGACTGACATGACGACGCCTGAACACCCATACGCGCCCGCCACCGGCGACGGCGGCCCGTTCGACGCCGAAGGCCTGCGGCTGACGCTCGACGAGGCCGGCATCTGCGGCTGGGCCCTCGACATCTCGACCGGGCGCGTCACGATCCTCCCGTCCTGCATCCGCCTGTTCGGCGTGCCGCCGGACCGTCTCACCACCCTGGACGAGATCCAGGCGCGCGTTCACCCGGACGACCGCGCCGCCCGGGCGGCGGCGATCGGGCGCGCGCTGACGGACGGCGAAAGCTACGAGATCGACTTCCGCGCCGTGCATCCCGATGGACGCGTTCACTGGTTACGCTCGCGCGGGCGCGTGCAGGTCGATGCCGGCGGCCGGCCGTGCCGGCACCGGGGCGTGGTCTTCAGCATCCACGCGCAGAAGCAGGCCGACGAGGAGTTGCGGGCGCGCGAGGCGCACCTGCGCTCGATCCTCGACACGGTGCCCGATGCGATGATCGTCATCGACGAGCAGGCGCAGATCAAGTCGTTCAGCGCGGCCGCCGTGCGCCAGTTCGGCTACGGCTCGGACGAGATGGTCGGGCGGAACGTCAGCGTGCTGATGCCGGAGCCGTACCGCAGCCAGCACGACGCCTACATGGCCCGCTACCTCCGGACGGGCGAGCGCCGGATCATCGGCATCGGCCGCGTCGTGGTCGGCCAGCGCAAGGACGGCTCGACCTTCCCCATGGAGCTGTCGGTCGGCGAGATGCGCTCGGGCGGCGAGCGCTACTTCACCGGCTTCATCCGCGACCTCACCGAGCGGAACGAGACCGAGACGCGCCTGCAGGAGCTGCAGTCCGAGCTGGTGCACATGTCGCGCTTCACCGCCCTCGGCGAGATGGCCTCGACCCTGGCCCACGAGATCAACCAGCCGCTGACGGCGATCGCGAGCTACCTGAAGGGCTGCCGCCGCCTCCTCGGGCGCATGGAAGGCCCCGAAGTGCCCCTGCTCGCCGACGCGGTGAATCAAGCGGCCGACCAGGCCCTGAGAGCCGGGCAGGTGATCCGGCACCTGCGGGATTTTGTGTCGCGCGGCGAGAGCGAGCGCCACATCGAGGGATTGCCGAAGCTGATCGAGGAAGCGAGCGCCCTGGCCCTCGTCGGCGCCAAGGAGAAGGGCGTGCGCGTCCGCTTCGATCTCGACCCGGACGCGCCCCTCGTGATGGCGGTCCGGATCCAGGTGCAGCAGGTCCTGCTCAACCTCATCCGCAACGCGATCGAGGCCATGCAGGACGTCGCCCGGCGCGACCTGACCGTCGCCACGCGGGCGCTGCCCGCCGAGGGCCTGGTCGAGGTGCGCGTGTCGGATACCGGGACCGGCATCGCGCCCGAGATCGCCGAGCAGCTCTTCCAGCCCTTCGTGACGACGAAGGCGAACGGCATGGGCGTCGGCCTGTCGATCTGCCGGACCATCGTCGAGGCCCACGGCGGCAAGATCCAGGCCGGACCCGGTCCGGACGGCGGGACGACCTTCCGCTTCACCCTGCGCACCTTCGACCGCGAGGAGATGGCTCATGTCGAGTGACGCGCCCGTGCACATCGTGGACGACGATCTCGCGGTGCGTCAGGCGCTGGCCTTCCTGCTAGCGACCGACGGGCTGACCGTCCGCGTCCATGATTCCGCGACCGCCTTCCTGGCGGCGGAGCCCGAGCGCGTCGGCTGCGTCGTCACCGACGTGCGCATGCCCGGCATCGACGGCGTCGAGCTCCTGCACCGCCTCCGTCAGCGGGGCAGCCTGCCGCCGGTCATCGTCATGACGGGCCACGCGGACGTCGCCCTCGCGGTCGCGGCCATGAAGGCCGGCGCGGTCGACTTCATCGAGAAGCCGTTCGACGACGAGGTGCTCCTCGCCAGCATCCGCTCGGCCCTGGCGCGCTCGGACCGGACGGCCAAGCGCGCGTCCGAGCGCGACGCGGTGCGGGCGCGCCTGGCCGAATTGACCGAGCGCGAGCGGCAGGTGCTGGAGGGACTGATCGCCGGCAAGGCCAACAAGGTGATCGGCCTCGATCTCGGCATCAGCCCGCGGACGGTGGAGATCTACCGGGCGAACGTCATGTCCAAGCTCCAGGCCGGCAGCCTTTCCGAACTCGTCCGCATGGCCCTGATCGCGGGGCAGACGGACGGCGACTGAGCGCGGGAGCGGTCCCGCGGGCGGCCGGTCTCTCGGGCGCCCCGGGCGCAGCATCCGGGGGCGGTGGTCCGAGCCGGGATCCGCGTCGACGCCGTCTAGGTCGTGGCCAGCATGCCTTCCCCGAGGAAGGAGCCGGGCCCCGGCACGCCGGGCAGAGCGAAGAAATAGCCGCCGCCGATCGGGCGGATGTACTCTTCGAGCCCCTCGCCGGACAGACGGTTCTGCACGGTGATGAATCCGGCGGCGAGGTCGGCCTGGTAGCAGACGAACAGCAGGCCCATGTCGAGCTGGCCGGCGGCGGTCAGCCCGCGGGAATAGTTGTAGCTGCGGCGCAGGATCAGGCTGCCCTCGGTGCCCGGCAGGCGCGGATTGGCGAGACGGATATGGGCCGCGAGCGAGATCGCCTCGCCGTCCGGGTCGGCGGCGTAGTCGGGGACGTCGCGCTCGTGTCCCTGCCGGAGCGGCGCGCCGCTGCCCTTGTGCCGCCCGATGATGGCCTCCTGCTCGCCGAGCGGCGTGCGGTCCCAGCGCTCGACGAGGGTGCGGATGATCCGCACGACCTGGTAGCTTCCGCCCGTCGTCCAGGCCGGCTCGTCCTGCCCCGCTCCGACCCAGACGTAACGGTCCATCATCCGGAGGTCCCGCACGTCGAGGTTGGCGGTGCCGTCCTTGAAGCCGAGCATGTTGCGCACGGTGTCGGCCCCCATGGTCTTCACCACGTGGGGCGGGAGGAAGCCCTCCATCTTCCAGCGCGGCGTGAGGAGGCCGGGCGTCGCCTTGATGACGTCGCGCAGGGCGTGGATGTTGGTCTCGGCGGTGTTCGAGCAGAACTGGATCAGCAGGTCGCCGTGGCACTGCGCCGGGTCGAGGGCGTCGTTGGGGAAGCGCTCCATCGGCCCGAGATGGCGCGGGCGAGCGCGACCCAGGCCGAACCGGTAATCGAACAGGCTCGCGCCGACCGAGACGGTGGCGGTGAGATTGTCCGGGAGGATGGTCGGCCCGAGGATGCCGGAATTGCGCGGCGGGAGCTGCGGGTGAAGATCGGGCACGGCACCGCCGCGCGTCAGGAAAGCGAGGCGCTCGGTGAGCGTCCGGAACAGGTGGGGCAGCTCGCCGCGCCGCTCGGCCAGCACGTCGAAGGCGACGTACAGGGCGGCGGCCGGCTGCGGGGTGACGATCCCGGCCTGGTGGGGGCCGTAGAAGGGCTGAGCGAGGAGCGTCCCTTCCGTGGCGATGGTCGGCGTGGCGTCCTCGGCCCGGGCCGGGCCGAGGAGCGCGGCGGCTCCGAGTCCGCCGAGAAGCTGGCGGCGGGTGGTGACCGGTGACGGAAAACGCATCATCGCTCGGCAAGGTCTGTGTGTGTTGCCCCCTGTAGCCTCGAACAAAGGCCACAGGGCGGCACCTCGACAATGATATCAGTCTAGACCCAACCGGCCACGCAGCGTCGACAGATCTTCAGCCAGAAGGGTGATGGGCCCCTTCAGGGCGTTGCGGTCCCGGGCGGTGAGGTTGTCGTAGCTCTGGAAGCCGCCGTCCGGACTGCGGTAGCGCGCGAGCAGGTCCTCGACTCGCTTGTAGCTGCGCTCGACCCGGGCCACGAAGTCCCGGTCCGTCAGCAGCGGCCGCAGGAGCGTGAACACCACCTTCGAGCCCTCGATATTGGCCTGGAAGTCCCACAGGTCGGTGCGGCTGTAGCGCTCCTCCTCGCCGCTGATCTTGGTGGCGGCGATCCCCTCGATCAGGGCCGAGGCCGCCCCGACCGCCCGGGCGGGCGGGATGGCGAGCGCCGCGAGTCGGTCGCGCAGGGTCACGGTCTCGGCGGTGAGCCGCTCCGCGACCTCGCCGAGCCCCTCCGTGGTGCCGAGGGTGAACAGCGCCATCTCCAGCCGATGGAAGCCGACGAAGGCGGGATCGCGCTCGCGCAGCTCGAACTCGTCGCTGCGCACGTCGAGACGCTTGATCAGCTCGGGAAACAGGGCCGCCACCGGCTCGATGCGCTCGTAGGGCGCGCGCGCCGGGGCGTAGAGCCGGCGCGCCTCCGCGAGCTGCCCGGCCTGGATCGCCGCGACGAAGCGCGCGGTCTCGCGCACGAAGGCGTCGGCCTGGGCCACGACGTAGGTCCTGTACGCCGCGAGGGCCGCGGCCAGCTCCGGCGGCACCGGCCGGGACGGCCGGGCGGGACGCGGGCTGTCCGGCATGTCGAGGGACCAGCCCGGGCGGGGATCGCCGACGCCGATCAGCGTCGCCAGAGCGAGGGCCGCGATGCGGGATCGGTCCCGGGCGAGGCTTGGAGACGCGGGCATGGGCGGCGGCGCATCGTGACACGGGGCGCGGCCCGAGCCGGCCGCATCGACCGGCTAATCGAGGCCTCACCGGCGGGCAACTGCCGACCGCGGCGGCGGTTCGCGGCGGGCCCTGGTCGACCGGCCTTCCGGCGGCCTCGCGGAGCATGATCGCGGCGCGCTCAGACGAGGAGCGGGATCACGATCGCGAGCAGGACATTCCCGCCGACGAGCAGGATCAGAGGAAGCGTCTCCATACCGGTCAGCCCAGGCAGGACCGGGCGCGGATCCCGGCCATCGCGGGCTTGACCGGGCAGGCGGGCGCGTCCGCGGCGTAGCTCCGGGTGCCGGCCGGCTGCCCGGTGACGGCCTGCGAGAGCGCCGGCAGGTAGGTTGTGCCGACCATGATGCCGGCCGAGAGCAGGAGGCGGGCGATGACGTCGAGCATGGTGTTTCCCCTCATTCGGCCTTCGAGGACCGTTGTGCGGGGCGGTATCTACGCAAGCGGTGCTGCGGGAATATTGCGTCCCGTGTTGCTTCAGCGCTCTCGGGAAGTCATCGCGCCGATGGCACAATAACGGACTGTGTCGTCGCGGAATCAGCGACGGATCGGGGAGCGGGACGGGTGACGGGGCGCGGGACACGGTGCGCGGCGCGATGATCCGCGGGTTGGGGAGGTCCGGGATCGCGCGCCGCATCCTCGTGGTCGGCGCGATTCCGATTCTCGTCGCGGCCGCCATCGCGCTGGGCGCCTGGATCCTGCTCTACGAGGCCGAGCGGGCCCGGACCGGCGCCGTGGTGGCGACGGAGACCGCACAGACGCTGACGTCGATGAACCGGGCGCGGGCGGATGCCGTCAGCGGCGGCACCGCGCGGCGGGACGAGGCCGAGCGACGCTTCGACGAGCGGGCCGCCACGGCGGCCGGGCAGCTCGAACGTCTGGAGGGTCTCGCGCGCACCCGCGGCCAGTCGGCTCTCGTGGCGACCGTCACGGGCGATCTGAACTCGCAGGTGACGCGCATGCGCTCGCTCCTGCTCTCCGAGCGGACGGCGAACGCGACGATCGTCGATATGGCCCGGCGGGCGGACGCCCTGGTGGCGCTGACCGACGTCGCGCGCCGGCGCCAGCAGCAGGACAACGCTCAGCTGATCGCCGTCCTGGCCGTCAAGGATGCCGAGCTGGAGCGGAACCAGGGCGTCGTCACGGCCCTCCGGGAGCTCCGGGAGGCGATCAGCACCGCGGAGCTGAACCGGGCGCGCATCGGCCGCCCGGTCTTCCCGATCGAGTTCGATGAGCTCGCCGCCGACCTGCGGCAGCTCGATGCGGTGGGCGACCGGCTGCGCCGCGTCCTGCGGGTCGACGGCGAAGCGGGGGCGGCGGACCGGGCGACGGAGCTCCTGAAGGCGTACCGCGACCGGAGCCGGACCGAGGACGGCCTCAACAGGGTGCTCTCCGAGGGCTTCGAGCTGACCCGCGCGACCCAGGCCGGCCGCGTCCTGGTCGAGTGGTGCGACCAGCTCGTCCAAGTGAACGTCACCCGGCAGAACCGGCTGTACGAGGAGGTCGCGCTCCTGATCCGTCACTCGGTCCTCTCGAACGAGGCCGAGCTCTCCGCCCAGGACATCGCCCTCACGGCCCTGCGCCTGGCCCGGCGGACGGATGCGGCCCTGGCGCGCCGGGATACTGCGGAAGCGTCGCGGGTGCTGGAGGCGGGCGCGGAGCTGTCGGGCACGTCCCGGACGCTGCTCATCCCGGTGAGCATCCGGGACGAGATGGCGGAGGCGATCGACGGGTGGCGCACGCAGCTCGCCGCGACGATCGGGAAGATCGGCGAGCAGAACGAGACCATCGCCGACATGGACAGCCGCGCCGCCACGATGAGCGCCAACGCGCAGACCTTGAGCCGGGCCTTCATCGACGATGCCGACCAGTTCGGCAGCGTGATCCGGCAGTTGCTGGTCGTGGGGGCGGTCGGCGCCCTGTGCCTGGGGATCGGCGCCGCCGCCGCGGTGGCGCGCTCGATCACCCGGCCGCTGCACGCGCTCCAGCACAGCATCGTCACCGCCGCCGCCGCGCCCGCCCCCGAGGATATCGGCCGCGACAGTCACCTGCTCACCCGACGCGACGAACTCGGCGACATCGCCAGGGCGACCAACGCGTTCCTGGAGCAGATCCGCCGCCGCGAGGCGGACCGGCGCAACGCCTCTCAGCGCGCCGACGACGCGCTCACGACCCTGCGGCAGGCCCAGGAGGACCTGATCCGCGCCGAGCGGCTCGCCTCGCTCGGGCAGCTCGTGGCGGGCGTCTCGCACGAGATCAGCACCCCGCTCGGCATCGCCCTCACCACGGCGACGCAGGTCCAGTCCGACTCGGCCGCGTTCGCGCGCATGGTCGGGGACAACCAGCTCTCCCGGTCGCGGCTGACCCAGTATGCCGGGCGGATGCGGGAGGGCGCGCAGCTCCTGACCAGCAACCTGATGCGCGCGGCCGATCTCCTCTACAGCTTCAAGCAGGTGGCGGCCGATCAGGCCATCGAGGACCGCCGCCCGCTGAACCTCGCGGACTGGATCGACGAGCTCCTGAAGAGCCTGCGCGCCCTGGCGCGGCCGGGCCGCCACGTCTTCGAGGTCGACTGCCCGCCCGATCTCGTCGTCGACACCCTGCCGGGGATCCTGGCGCAGGTCGTCTCGAACGCCGTCAAGAACGCGATCGAGCACGGCTTCCAGGATCGGGAGGGCGGCCGCATCACCATCACGGGGATCCGGTCCGGGGACGGCATCGGCCTCTCCATCGCCGATGACGGGCGCGGCATCGACGGGGCCGACCTCGGCCGCGTGTTCGACCCGTTCTTCACGACGGCCCGCGCCCGCGGCGGCACGGGCCTGGGCCTGCACATCGTCCACAACCTCGTGGTGAACCGCCTCCAGGGGCGGGTCGAACTGCAGAGCAGCGCGGGTGCCGGCACGGTGCTGCGGCTGTGGCTACCGGAGCGGCTGGCATGAGCGGCGCGACGCACCTCACCCGGCGCGGCGTCGGCCTCCCGAGGCTGCCGAGCGCCGGCCTGCTCATGACGCTGCTCGTCGGGCTACTCGTCGGGCTGCCCGCCGCGCTGCGCCCGCTGCCCGCCGCGGCCCTCACCGAGATCCAGTTCTGGCACGCCCTGGACGGGCCGAACGGCGAGCTGGTGACCCGCCTCGCCGAGACCTTCAACGCATCGCAGCCGGACTACCGGGTCGTGCCGGTCTACAAGGGCTCCTACGCCGAGACGATCAGCAGCGGCATCACGGCCTACCGCACCGGCGCGGCGCCGCACCTGCTGCAGGTCTTCGAGGTCGGCAACGGCACCATGGCGGCCGCCGTCGGCGCCGTCAGATCCGTCGCCACCGTGATGCGGGAGGCCGGGCTCTCGGTGACGCCCGAGGACTTCCTGCCGGTCGTCGCCACCAATTATCGGGATGCCGAGGGCGGGATGCTGTCGCTCCCCTTCAACGTCTCCTCGACGGTGATGTGGATCAACCGCGACCGGTTCCGTCTGGCGGGACTCGACGCCAAGCAGCCCCCGGCGACCTGGCCCGAGGTCTTCGAGGCCGCGCGGCGGCTCAAGGCGGCGGACGGCAAGCGGTGCGCCCTGTCCTCCGCCTGGCCGACCTGGGTGCATCTCGAGCAGCTGTCCGTCTGGCACGACCGGCCGCTCGCGACCCGCTCCAACGGCCTGGACGGCTACGATGCCGAACTCGTCTTCAACGGCCCGCTCCAGGTCCGCCACCTGCAGAACCTCGTCGACCTGAAGCGCGCGGGCGTGTTCGAGTACAACGACCGCGTCAATCGCGGCGAGAGCCGGTTCGTCTCGGGCGACTGCGCGATCTTCCTCACCTCGTCCAGCCTGTACGGCAAGGTCGCCACCGCCGCCCGGTTCGACTGGACGGTCGTGCCCATGCCCTTCTATCCCGACGTCGTGCCGGAGCCGCAGAACGCGATCCTGGGCGGCGGCTCGCTCTACGTGATGCAGGGCAAGACGCCGGACGAGTACCGCGGCGTCGCCCGGTTCCTGGCCTTCCTGATGGACGGGCGGCAGCAGGCCGCGATGTACCGGAACACCGGCTACATCCCCACCACGCGCGCCGCCTACGACGACGCGGTGGCGGAGGGCTTCTTCGAGCGGCACCCGCAGCTCCACGTCGCCGTGCAGGAACTCACCCGGCGGCCGCCGACACGCAACACCGCCGGTCTGCGCCTGGGCAACATGCTGCAGATCCGGGACATCTGGGCCGAGGAACTGGAGGCGGCGCTCGACGGCGCGAAGGCGCCGCAGCGGGCCCTCGACGACGCCGTGGCGCGGGGCAATCAGGTGCTGCGGGTCTTCCAGCAGCGGACCAAGAAGTGAGCGTGGCGGGCGGTCGGCCCACACCGTCATCGCGCGCGCCGCGAAGCGACCCAGGGATGCGCGCCGTTAGTGGACGTGGCGCTGCTGGATTGCTTCGCTCCGCTCGCACGGACGGCGCTGTCGTTGCCGTCAGCGGGAGTCGCGGAACCGCACCGTCTCGAACAGGTGGCGGCCGAGGGGATCCATCGTCAGGCCGAGCACGTCGTCGCGGAGCGCCAGATGCACCTTGGTGTGGGCCAGGGGCACCCAGGGCATCGCGCGCCGGGCGATGGCCTGAGCCTGCCGGTACAGAGCCTGGCGCGCCTCCCGGTCGCCGGTGCGGCGGGCGGCCTCGACCAGCCGGTCGTAGGCCGGGTCGCACCAGCGGGCGAGGTTGGCGCCGCCGGTCTGGGCGGCCTTGCAGCCGAGCAGGACGTTCAGGAAGTTGTCCGGGTCGCCGTTGTCGCTCGTCCAGCCGTAGAGCATCAGCGTGGGCTCTCCGCCGTATAGGGCGGCGCGGTAAGCGTTCCAGGGACGCGTGACCGGGCGCGCGCGGATGCCAACTTGCGCGAGGTCGGCCTGGATCATGTCGGCGACGCGCCGGCCGTTCGGGTTGTAGGGTCGGCTGACTGGCGGATACCACAGGTCCACGTCGAAGCCATCGGCGAGCCCGGCCTCGGCCAGCAGGCGCAGCGCCTCGCCGCGGTCGAAGGGGGTGTCCGGCAGGTCCGCGTCGTGGGCCCAGATCCCGGGCGGCAGCGGCCCCTGCGCCAGGATCCCGGCATCGCCGTAGACGCCCGCCACGATCGCCCGCCGGTCGATGGCGAGGTTGACCGCGCGCCGCACCCGGACGTCGCCGAAGGGCGCACGGGTCGTGTTGAGGGCGAGATAGGCGACGTTCAGCTCGGCCAGCGCGAGCAGCGTCAGGCCCGGCTCTGCCCGGATCGCGTCGAGGTCGCCGGTCGCCGGGAACGCCATGGCGTGGCACTCGCCGGCCCGCAGCTTGTTCAGCCGGACCGCCGCGTTCGGCGTGATCGCGAAGACGAGACCGTCGGGGCGCTCGCCCGGCTCGTTCCCGTCCGCGGCGCGGCGCCAGTAATCCGGGAAGGCGCGGTAGCGGAGGACCTGATCCGGCCGGTACCCCTCGAAGACGAACGGGCCCGTCCCGATGGGCGCCCGGGCGAGGTCGTCCGACGCGTTGCCGGCCGCGAGGGCGGCCGCGTACTCGGCGGACAGGATGGCGCCGAAGGCCTGCGCGATGTTGGCGAGGAAGGTGGTGTCGGCCTCGCGCAACCGGAAGCGGACGTGGCGCGGATCCGGGGCGTCGACGGCCTCAATCAGGTCGGCGAGGCCGAGATCGTGGAAGTAGGTGAAGCCCTGCGCGGCGCCGTCGGGCCCGGAGCGCCGCTGCCGGGTGAACGAGAACACCACGTCGTCGGCGTTCAGGGCACGCGTGGGGGTGAAGCGCGCGTTGGCGTGGAAGCGGACGCCGTCCCGCAGAGCGAAGACGTAGGTCCGGCCGTCCTCCGAGACCGTCCAGGATTCGGCGAGGGCCGGGCGGATCGTCGTGGTGCCGGGCGCGAACTCCACGAGCGCATTGTAGACCTGCCACGCGGCGTTCATCGTGGTGGTGGTCGTGGCGCGGGCGGGATCGAAGGATTCCGGACTGCCTTCCGAGCAGAACACGAAGGTGCGCGCCGACGCCGGGCCGTGACCCAGGATCAGCGCCGAGATGAAGCCGGCCGCCAGGGCGCGCTGCCCGGCGCGGTATGCCGCGGCCGGCCTCACGGCGTCCGGATCGCGCCGGTCCGCGGCCGGGCGGCAGCTCCGGCACCCTGGGCGGGAAAGTCGACCTGCACGACGGTCCCCTGGCCGGGCTCGCTGCTGACCGCGATGCGGCCGCCGAGCTTGGCGGTCACGAGATTGTGGACGATGTGCATGCCGAGCCCCGTGCTGCCGGCGCTGCGAGCCGTCGTGAAGAACGGGTCGAAGATCCGGTCGAGGTGCTCCGGCGGGATGCCCTGACCGGTGTCGCGGACCTCCATCCGCACGAGGCCGCCCTCCCGCTCCGACACGTCCACGGTGATCCGTCCCGGCTCCCCCGCGCGGAAGCCGTGCACGACCGCGTTCGCGATGAGGTTGGTCACGATCTGCGCGAGCACGCCGGGATTGGTGTCGATGACGAGGTCCGCGGGGCAGGCGCGCTCCACCGTATGGCCGCCCTTGCGCAGCATCGGCCTGAGGCTCGCCAGCAGGTCGTCGAGCCAGGTCGCCAGCACGACGCTGCGGCTCTCGTCGCTGACGCGGTCCACCGCGACCTGCTTGAAGCCCTGGACGAGGTCGGCGGCCCGCGTGAGATTCGTGCAGAGCAGGGTGGCGCCCTCCTCGACCCGGTCGACGAAGTGGTTCAGCCGGGACCGCGACAGCGTGCCGGCAGACAGGCCGGTGCGGAAGGCCCGCGCCTCGTCGCTCATGAGCGTCCCGGTGGTGAGTGCGATGCCCAGCGGCGTGTTGATCTCGTGGGCGACCCCGGCCACGAGCTGCCCGAGGGAGGCGAGCTTCTCGGCGCGGACGAGGTTGTCCTGGGTCCGGCGCAGCTCGACCAGGGCGACGTCCGCCTGATCCTTGGCCCGGCGCAGCGCGCCTTCCCGGCGGGTGATCTCGGAGACGAACACCGCGGTGGCGCGGGCGATGTCGCCGAGCTCGTCCCGGCGTGCCGTGCCCCGCACGGCCGCCCCCGCCGGGTTACCCGTCAGCATGACCATGTCGCCCTGGAGGGCGCGCAGCGGCACCAGGATCGAGCGGGCGACGAGGATCACGACCAGCGCGCCGAACAGCAGGAGCCCGGCGGCGCCTGCGAGCAGGATCCGCTGGATGAAGACGCCGGACCGGTCGGCGTCCTCCACGAAGGCGTCGTTGAGCGCCTTGGCGCTGTCGATCATCGTCGCGGCGAGCCCGTCCATCGCGACGATCATGGCGTTCTGCTGCCGCAGGCCCCCGATGGTGGTGGTGAGGCGCCCGCGCCACCCGTCGAGGGCCTGGACCATCTCGGCCTGGATCAGCGGCGAGATCGGCAGCGAGGCGGCGCTCCGGGCGAGGCGCTCGCCCTCGTCGCGCATCCGCTCGGCGAGGGCCGCGTCCCGGTGCAGGAGGGCGCCCGCGGTGCGCGGCCCCAGCTTGAGGGTGCCGATCGCGACGTTCTGGGTGGCGCGCTCGATCTCGTTGGCCTCCACGGAATAGGCCAGCAGCTGCGCCACCTCGTCGTGCAGGCTCTCCTGGCCGGACGTCTCGATCTTCAAGGTGCGCTCGATCCAGGCGTCGAGCTTCGCGCGGAGGTCCGGCTTCCACCCCGCCGTCTCGGCGGTGAGCGCGTCGAGGGCCTCCGCGTCGGCGTCCCGGCCGTCGGCCCGCAGCGCCGCCGCGAGGTCGCGGCTGGCGGCGCGGAAGAGGCCCTGCGCGCGCGGGCCGTCGCCCTCCGAGACCGCCGCTCCGGCGGGGCCGGCCGCGGGGGCCTCGCTCCGGGCCGCGGCCTGGGCGGCGAGCACGGCGCTCTCCGCGCTGCGGGCTCTCAGGGCGTTGAGGCGGGCCACGAGGCCCCGGGCGACCCGCAGCGCCTCGACCTTCTCGGCCGTCGAGCGCGCGAGGTCGGCGTTCGAGGCCTGCTGCCGCAGGCGCGCCCGGTCGGTGAGGTCGATCAGGGTGTCGGCCCGCTGCGTCATCTCGCGGATCAGGCCGTCATTCTCCCGAGTCCGGCGGACGAAGGCGTCCATCTCGCCCCGGTAGCGGGCCAGCGCCCGCTCTACCGAGGCGGTCCGCGCGCGCTGCTCGTCGATGCGGGCGAAGCCGGCGAGCCGGCCGAGGCCGGCCTCGGCCCGTGCCGTCAGGCTGGCGAAGCGCTCGGCGTAGGCGGGCCGGTCCTGCGCGTCCGCGGCGGCGTACTGGTCGCGGACCAGGCGGGCGGTGGCGATGTCGTGGTACACGTCGGCGGCCAGGACCGCGCCGCGCCGGGCGCGCTCCTCCTGCGCCAGGAGGAGCCAGCCGGCCATGGCGATCGCGCCGGCGGCGAGGATCGGCACGCCACCGACCAGGGCGATCTTGGGTCCAACCCGCATCCGCGTCCCGACATAGGGGTCCGGCAGCAACTTAAGGCCGTGCCGGAGAGCGGTGCAATCGGGCGGCGCTCCGGCGACCGGATCACCCGGTGTCCGCGCGCAGTCTTCGGTCGCTGCCGCCCGCCTCGTCATCGCGCGCGCAGCGGAGCGACCCAGGGCTGCGCGCGCCCGGCCGATACGGCGCCGCCGGATCGCTTCGCTGCGCGCGCAGAGACGGCGTCGAAGCCATCCACCACGGGCGGTCTCAGCGATGTCGGGATCGGGGCGGCCGCGGGTCCGGGCCGGCCAGCACGGCATCCTGCGCGTCACGCGCGCGATCGCGCGGCGCCGGCACGCCGAACCGCTCGGTGCAGGTCGGCAGTCGCCGCGGAGCGCGTTCTCCGGCGCGCAGCATGCGGCGCAGTGCACCGAGCAGGTCGGGATCTTCGTCGGCACCGGGGTCGTCGCTGAAGTGCGGCATGGCGGTTCGCGCCCCTCACCGACGGCCGGGCGCGGCGTCGACCGCGATGAGCCGGACGCGACGGCCCGCCGGGTCGCCGACCGGGCCGGCACCCGCGCAGGCGCCGGGCGGGTACGGCCAGGCCGCCCCGCCACAGGCGGCGCCGTCACGGGCCGCCGCGGAGGCTTTTGCGCCCCCGCTGGCCTGCATCGGCACCGTGCTGGCCGCTTGGGTCCAGCCGACGAGCGCCAGGACGCAGAGCGTGCCGAAAGCCGCGGCCGACGAGGTACCGATCACGTGTCGCATGGCCCGTCCTCCGGGCACCTCCGGCCCTCGGTCCTGCCACGCTGATAGGGACGCTCCGTACCGCGGATATTGCTTTCAGCCAGATCTGGAGCGTGAATTGTTGCGTCACCCCATCACGACGCAACATTGATCCGGGTCGCATCAGTCGCCCTCGGGCCGGAATATGTATCCGAGCCCCCGCACCGTGCGGATGTAGCGCGGATTGCCGGGGTCCGGCTCGACCTTCTTGCGGATGCGGTTGATCCGCACGTCGATGGCACGGTCGAACGCGTCCGGGTCGCGGGCGTCCGCGAGGTCGAGCAGGCGCTCGCGCGAGAGCGCCCGCCGCGGATTGTCGGCGAACGCCTTCAGCAGATCGAATTCCGAGCGGGTGAGCGCCTGCTCCAGACCGGCATCGTCGCTGAGGCGCAGGGCGTCGAGCTCCAGCCATTTCGTGCCGAACCGGATGCGGCGCCCGCTCATGGGAATCGGGGCCGGCGGGGCGGTCGGCGTCTGTACGCGGCGCAGGACCGAGCGCACGCGGGCGACCAGCTCGCGCAACTCGCAGGGCTTGGGCAAGTAATCGTCGGCCCCGAGTTCCAGCCCGACCACGCGGTCGATCGCGCTCGCCGTGGCGGTGAGCATGATGATCGGGATCGCGGTCCGGGCCTTGAGGTCGCGCACGATGGAGAGCCCGTCCTCCTCGGGCATGTTCAGGTCGAGCACGATCAGGTCCGGGCTGTGGCCGGCGAGGTGCTCCCGCAAGGAGCGCCCGCCGTCGCACAGGACCACCGAGAACCCGTGGAGCTTCAGGTAATCCCCGACCATCTCGCGGGTCGCCGCCTCGTCGTCCACCACGGCGATCGACGGGATCGCCGCACCGCCGCGGGCGGCGCCGGGGGCGGGGCTGTCTGGTATGGTCATCGCAGCGGTGCGCACTTTCCGGGTTCGCTCTGGAACGAATGCAGGAATCGTATCGGCTCACGGTAGCGTGACAAGTTTTCAACACGATTTCTAGCGTAGTCGTCCGATTGCGAGCAGCATTTCAGGTCATAGCCATGGACGATGACACCCTCACGCTGATCCCCGACGACCTCGACGAGGCGCAGCCGACCGCGGGAGCCTGGGTGATCGCCGTGATCGACGACGATCCGGCCGTGCATGACGGCACGCGCTACGCGCTGGCGAGCTACACCCTCGACGGGCGCGGCCTGGAGATTCTCACCGCCCGTTCGGCTGCCGAGGCGCGGGTGCTGCTCGCCGAGCGCCGCGACGTGGCGGTGGTGCTGCTCGACGTGGTGATGGAGACCGACAATGCCGGGCTGGAGCTGGTGGACTACATCCGGCGCGAGCTCCGGCAGGAGACCGTGCGCATCATCCTGAGGACCGGCCAGCCCGGGCAGGCGCCGGAGCGGCGGATCATCGTCGACTACGACATCAACGACTACAAGGCGAAGACCGAGCTGACCGCCGACAAGCTGTTCACCAGCCTCACCGCGGCCCTGCGCGCCCATCAGCAGCTCAAGCGCCTCGACGAGACCCGGCGCGGGCTCGAGATCATCATCGACGCCGCGCCGATGCTCCTCGATCACAAGTCGATGCAGCGCTTGGCGGAGGGTGTCCTCACCCAGGTCGCCTCGCTCCTGAACGTCGCCTGCGCCGGCATCTTGGTCCTGCGCGAGACCGCCGCCCCGCAGGAGCGCTTCTGCGTTCTGGCCGGCTCCGGCTGTTACGGCCACTACGCCGGCCGCGAGCCGTGCTGGCCGCTGGAGGAGCGGGTGCAACCCCTCGTCGAACGCGCCTTCGCCGAGCGCCGGCACAGCTTCGGCGAGCACTGGTCGACCCTGTATCTGCACACGGCGAGCGGCAGCGAGATCGTCGCGCTGATCGAGGCCGACCGCCAGTTGTCCGAGACCGACCGGTCGCTCATCGCCCTGTTCACGAGCCGGCTGTCGATCGCCTTCGACAACGTCATCCTCTACGAGCGGCTGCAGCTGACCAACGCCGACCTCGAGCGGCGGGTCGTCGAGCGGACCGCCGAGCTGATCCGGGCGAATCGCCGGCTGGACCTGCAGCGCTCAGACCTGCGGCGCGCCAACAGCCTGAAGACCGAGATCCTCGGCACGATCGCGCACGATCTGAAGAACCCGCTGGCGGTCATTCTCGGCCGCGCCGAGATGCTGTCCGACCTGATCGACATGCAGGGCGACCGGGAGCAGATGCGGGCGCAGGTGCAGCACGTGCGCACCAGCGCCAAGGGGCTGACGACTATGATCGACAGCCTCATGGCCGACGCGATGAACGACGCCCTCGACATCAGCCTGCGCCGGGAACCGGTCGATCTCGCAGGCCTCGCCCGGGAGGTCTGCGAGGCCGACCGGCCGCTCGCCGACGCGAAGGACCAGACCCTGGTCTGCGAAGGCCCGGACGAGTTGTTCCTCTGCGGCGACGCCGAGCGCCTGCGCGAGGCCCTCGACAACCTCGTCTCGAACGCCATCAAGTACAGCCCGGTGGGCGGGGCGATCACGGTCCGGGTCAGCCGCGAGCCGGGCCCGCGCGGCGCGGAACTGATCTGCGCCGTCGCCGACCACGGGCCCGGCCTCTCGCCGGAGGATTCGGCCCGCGTGTTCGGGCGGTTCCAGCGCCTGTCGGCCAAGCCCACCGGCGGCGAGAACTCGACCGGTCTCGGGCTCTCGATCGTCCGTCGGATCGCCGAGCTTCACGGCGGCCGCGCCACGGCGGAGAGCGCCGGTCCGGGGCTGGGAGCGGTCTTCGCGATCCGCTTCCCGGAAGAATCCGTCGGGCTGATCTGAGGGATCGCCGGGTCAGTCCGTGCCGCCACGCGAGACGTCGCGCAATCCGGCGGCAGAGGAGCTTGACCACGACGCCGCTCCGAGCCGGCCGATCACCGGCCGCGTCCGCGAGGGGACGGCCGATGGCGACGCGCAGGATGACGAAACCGCGTCCGGATCCGACCGGCTCGTCGCTTGGTCGATGATCGCGGGTCTCGCACCGGCTCTGATCCAGTACGCGCACGGCGTCGCCCTGCCCGCGCGCTTCGTTGGACCGGCAGGACGATCCCGGCTCCGATCGCGTCGCGAAGGACGCGCGATGCCGCCGGGGAGCCGCTCAAGGCCGCGACGGGCGCGCCTCTGCGTCACCGTCCCCCGGTGATCGGGTCCGGAGATAGGCGATGAGATCCGCCCGATCGAGGGGATCGGGAAGGCCGCGGAAGGTCATGCTCGTGCCGGGCGCCAGCTTCGCCGGGGCGGCGAGCCAGAGGTCCATCCGCTCCGGTGTCCAGACGCCGCCCAGCGCCCGGAGCGCCCCGGTATAGCCGTAGCGCCGGCTGTTGCTGGCGACCGGCTTGCCGAGCACGCCGTAGAGTTCGGGTCCGTTCCGATCGCCCGCCCCCGGGCTGATCGTGTGGCAGGCGGCGCACTGACCGAACAGCCGCCCGCCGCGCTCCGCGTCGGCCACCCGCATGACGTCGTCGAACGTCGGGGTCTCGCCCAGGGCGCGGCGGCGCTCCCGTCCGTCGTCCGAGCAGGCTGAGGCGAGCAGTACCAGCGCCAGTGCCGAGACGCGCGAGGGACGACGCGGGATCCGCGGGCGCGTCCGCCTGAGACACCGGAGCATCGCGTTCCCTTCGCGGTCAGAGGGGTCGGACCGGCATGGGCCGGTCGGCCGTTGGGGAGCGCGGCGCGCCGAGCACGATCCAGCCGACGACCGGGGCGGCGCGCGACCGGGCGGCGCAGCTTGGCCGAGCGCGGGAAGCTCGCGCCGCCTCTGCCGGCTCAGACAACGGTGGAGATCGCGCCGGGCGGGTGCGCCAGCAGCGTCGCGAGCAGGCTGAGGCCGTACCGGAGCGTCTCGGCGTCCGGCGCCGCGCCCAGGGAGACGCGGATCGCTTCCGGGGCGGCCCCGACCGCGAAGGCGTCGCTCGGGACGACCGACACGCCGAGCTGGCGCGCGTGGGCGCCGAACTCGCCGCGACGCCAGGGATCGGGCAGCCGGAGCCACAGATGGTGCCCGCACGGATGCGCCCAGACGTCCAGGTCCCGGAGCGTCTCGCGCGCGACCGCCTGCCTGAGCTCGTTCTCCTGCCGGATCGCCGCGACGATGCCGTCGAGCTCGCCCTCGGCGATCCAGTGCGAGGCGAGCGCGGCCGTGAGGGGCGAGGCCATCATGTTGATGGCGCGCAGTTCGGCCGCCAGCCGCACCGCCTCGTTCGTCCCCGGGACCGCGACGTAGGCGATGCGCAGGCCGGGACTCGCGCATTTGGACAGCGTCGCGATGTGCCACGTGATGTCGCTCGCCTGGGACGCGATGGGAGCCGGCGCGTCGTGGGGCAAGGCGCCGTACGCGTCGTCCTCGATGATGGCGACGCCGTGCGTGCGGGCGATCTCGGCGATCCGCCGACGCCGGATTGCCGGCAGGGTCGCCGTGGTCGGGTTGTCGAGGGTCGGCACGAGGTACAGGGCCCGCGGCCGATCGGATCGGCACCGCTCGAGCAGGGCGTCCGGGTCGAGCCCCTCCGCGTCGCCGGCCACAGGCAGGAGGCGGACGCCGCGGCGCTCCGCGGCCATGCGCAGCCCGGGATAGGTGAGCGCCGGGACGCAGAGGGCGTCGCCCGGCTTCAGGACGGCGGCGAGCACGGCGGCGAGCACGACCTGGGCACCGCCGGCCACGAGGACGCGCTGCATCGGGAGCGCCCCGAGCCGTTGACCGAGCCAGTGGGCCGCCGCCGCCCGGTCGGCGAGGTTCCCGGCACTGTCCTGGTACTGCATCCGGGCCAGGAAGGTGGACGAACCGGCCAACCGCGACAGACCCGCCTCCAGGCGCTCCGCCAGCCGCGCCGCCTCCGGCTGGGGCGGCATGTTCATGCTGAAATCGACGCTGCCGGACGGATCGGGCCTGCGCATCTCCGCGGCCGGCGATCGGGACGCCCGGACGAAGCTGCCCCGGCCCGCGGTCGCGTCGATCAGGCCCGTTCGGCGCGCCTCGTTGAAGGCGCGCGTGACCGTCGTGAGATCGACGTTGAGGTGCTTCGCCAGGGCGCGCTGCGGCGGAAGGCGCGCTCCCGGCGAGAGCCGGCCGGCCCGGATGTCCTCGGCCAACGCCCGGACGATGGCGAGGTACTTGGGCCCCGTGTCGCCGGCGATTGTCGGGCTCCAGGATTCCATCATTGACCCCTGTAATCCCACCACTGTATGCATACATTGAGCGTGCGGCCAGATCTGTCAGTGTTCGTAACAAGCCGCGATCCGCCGGAAACCTGACGGATGGCTCAGTCTCAACCGCGATTGTATGGCTTGATATGCCATACAATCGGCAGGCGCAAGGCCGGTCGATCAGGGATCGGCGGCGGCCTGTTGCTCAGGACCGTCGATGATGCAGAGGACCACCGACCAATCGCTCCTGTCCGTCGGCCTGCGCTGCCGCTGCCCGCGCTGCGGGACAGGACGCCTGTTCGACGGCTTCATCACCCTGCGGCCGCGCTGCGAGGCGTGCGGGCTGGACTACGGCTTCGCCGATCCGGCGGACGGGCCCGCCTTCTTCATCATGATGACGATGGCGTTCCCCGTCACCGCTTTCGGGATCTGGCTGGAACTCACCTACGATCCGCCGCTCTGGGTCCACGCCGTGGTGACGCTGCCGCTGCTCCTCCTGGCCTGCGTGCCGATCATCCGGCCGCTGAAGGGGCTCTTCATCGCCAGCCAGTACATCAACAAGGCCGAGGAGGGACGCCTCGCGGTCCCGAAGGCACCGGTCTCCGGTCCGACGTCGCGGGACTGACCGCGTCGCCGGTGCGTGCGCGCCGCCGCGATGGTCAGGCGGCGGTCGCGGCACGTTGACCGGAAGTCGACCGCCGGGCTAGCCTCGCGGAATCAGAGTATTCCGGGATATCTCGTGGGCAGAATGTTTCGCGTGATCGTCCCGGCGCCGAGGCTGCGCGACGATAGTGGGAAGCGTACACGGGCAGATTTGGCATCTCGGCGGATGCCGGTGATCGGGACGCGCGGCCGCGCAGGAAAGTCTTCGGTCCGGCCGCTTCTCACGTCACGGGACGGGCTCCGTGAGGCGCCCGCCGCCGGCTCGACGGCGCGGGGCGGGATGGCACCGCGACCGATCGCCCTGTCGCGGCGAGCGGGCCGAACCTGACGGGAGGGGGGTTATCGATACCGCGATCGAACGCCTGGAGCGCGCCATCGGCCGCGCGGCCCGCGGCCTCGTCGGGCGTCGCCACGTGGTGGAGCTGGTGCACCTCGCGCTGGTGGCGCGCGAGCATCTCCTGCTGATCGGACCGCCCGGCACCGGCAAGTCGGCCGCGGTGCGGGCCTGCGCCGCCGGGACCGGGGCGCGCTGCTTCGAGTACCTGATCGGACGCTTCACGGAACCGGCCGAACTGTTCGGCCCGCTGGACCTCGAAGCCCTGCGCGCGGGCAAGCTGCGGCCGGACATCTCCGGCATGCTGCCGGAGGCCGAGTTCGCCTTCCTCGATGAGGTCTTCCTCGGCTCGACCGCGATCCTGAACGCGCTTCTCGGCGTGCTGAACGAGCGCCGCTACCGCCGGGGGCATTTCGACACTGCCGTCCCGCTGCGCTGCTGCGTCGGCGCCAGCAACGCCCTGCCGGAGGATCCCGGTCTCGCGGCCTTCGCCGACCGCTTCCTCGTCACGGCCTTCGTCGATCCCCTGGCCGACACCGACCTGGAGGCCCTGCTCGCCGGCGATCCGGTCGCGTCCGTCGAACCCGGCGACGGGGAGGCGCCGCTGACGCTCGCGGAGATCGACGCGCTCGCCGAGGCCGCCGCGCGGATCGACCTCGCGCCGGTCCGGCCTGCCTACGCGCAGGTGGTGCGGAAGCTGCGCGCCCGCGGCGTGCGGCTGAGCGACCGGCGCGTGGTGCGGGGCCAGTCGCTCGTCGCGGCGGCGGCGCTCATCGCGGGCCGGACGGCCGCGGAGGAGGCCGACCTGTGGCCGGTGATCCACCTCGTCCAGGACCGGATCGCGCAGGACGAGGCCCGCGACCTGCTGCGCGTCGAGCTCGGCGCCGCGGCGAGCCCCGTCCTGCCCGCGGCCGCCAAGGCGGCGGGCTACGGTCCGGCCGCGCGGGCCGCGGACCTCGCCAGGGAGGGGGAGGCTCTGGCCGCCTCCGCCCCGGACGACCGCACCGCCCCCGCCTTCGAGGCTTGGCTGGTCCGCGCCGAATCCTTCCTCGTGCAGATCGACGCCGCCTTCGGGGCGGAGGAGCGCCCGCCGGCCCTCGCCGCGGCGCGGGACGCGCTGCTGACGCGCTGCCGGGCACCGGTCGCGGGCGTGACTCCGGCGTGATCCAGGATCCGGCGCGTCTTCCCCTGCGATTGATGCCGGCGGACGGCGGCTCGCCGGTGGGTCTGCGCCTCACCCGCAGCGACGCGGCCGGTCTCTTGGCGCGGATCGCCCCGCGGATCGGCCGCTACGCCACCCTGCGCCTCGCGCTGGCGGGCGGCGAGGCCGTCCTGTTCGCCCCCGACACGGGCTCGGGCCGGCCGGCGCTGCCCTGGTGCGCGACGCCGCTCGGGTGGCTGGCGGCCGACGGGCCGCTGCTCCTGCCCTTCGGGTGCCGCCTCGCCGTGCCAGCGCCCTGGCGCGCCGAGGTCGCGCGCCGCCTGCTCGACCGGCACGGGATGGGCGGTCCGGCACTGCTCGTTCCCGACGGCGAAACCCTGCGCCTGCTCGACCTCGCCGGTTCGCGCGCCGTGCCGGACATCGATACCGGCCGCCTGGGAGAGGCGGCGTGAGCGCCGCGTCGACCGGTCCGCGGACGACCCTTCCGCCGGCGCTCGCACCGTGGACGGCGCTCTTCTCCGACATGGCGGAACCGGATCTGCGGATCCTCGCGGCGCTGGTCGAGGCGCTGCGGCCCCTCGTCGAGCGGGCCGACGGCGCGGGCGGGCAACCGCAGGGCGAGATCGACGGGCTGGGGGACCTCGGAACCCGCGGTGGGATCGAGCGCCTTGTCGCCTCGGAGTGGCTCTGGCGCGACCTCGATCCGGACGCCTTCCTGCAGCGCGCGGCCGAGCGCGACCTGCTGACCCTGGAGCCGGTCTACCGTCAGGCGGCGGATGCGGGCGCCGTGCTGGTCGTGGTCGATGCCGGGCCGGAACTCCTCGGCGCCCCCCGCCTCGTGGCCTTCGCGGCGCTGCTCTGCCTGGCCGGCCTCGCCCGGCGGCGCGGCGCGCGCCTGCTCTGGGCCTCGACCGCCACGCCGGAGCGGCGCTGGCTCGGCGCGTTGAAGCGGTCCGACGCCGCGATCCTTCTCCGCGAGAGCGCCGCCACATCCCTCGACGCGGTCGAACTCGAACGGGTCGTGGCCGAGCCGGTCGCGACCCGCGCGGCCGGGCGGCCCGGCGCCAGCCTCTGGCTCATCGGCGGGTCCGACCTGCCCGAAGCGGCGCGGCCGTGCCGGCGGATCACCATCGTGGAGCGGCCGCGTCTCGGGCCGGACGGCCTCGCCGTGGCCGCCGACGTCACCGTGCTGGACGCCACCGGCCAAGTCGCCGCCGCGCGCCTCGACCTCCCGCCGGAGCGCGAGGCGGTGGCGCTGTTGCGCGACCCGTTCCGGCCCCGTCCGGCTCCCGGACGCCCGCCGTCCCGGCGGTCCGCGCCCGACCGGAGCGCGGCGCCTCCGGACTGGGCGCCCCGCGGGCTGGCCTTCGCGCCCTGCGGCGAGCACCTCCTGGTGGCGCGGCCCGACGGCATCCTCATCGTCCCCGTCACCGGCACCTCCGGCGCGCTGCGCCTGCCGGTCGCACCCCACGAGCGCCTCGTGGGGCTCGCCGTCGGCCGGTCGCGGATCCGGGCCGCGTGCCTCAACGTCTACGCCGACGACGCGCGCCTGACGCTCCGCAGCTGGACCTTCGACCGCTCGGGCGCCGCTGCGACGTTCGACCGGCGGATCCCGCGGGACCATCCCCTGGTGAGCCGGCGCCTGCCGAAGGCGGTTCTGCCGCCCCTCGGGACGCTGAAACGCCGCAACCGGTCCTGGCTCCTGGCGGCCGACGGCACGGCCTTCCTGGTCTCGGAGACGCGGCTGATCGAGTACGCGCCGCTCGCGGGCGAGCTTCCCCTCGCGGTTACGCCCGCCGGTCTGCTGATGCGCGATCGCGCGGACGGGGTGATCGCGCGGCGGCCTTCCGACGGGAAGGTCGTGGCGCGGTTCCCCGGCCGGGCCGGATCGCTGCGGCCGGGCGGCGGCCTCGCCCTCTGCGCGGTGCGCGGGCAGCCCACCCTGGGGATCGAGCAGGCGAGCGGGCACTGGCACGTGGTGAACGCCGCGGACGGAGCGGTCGCGCACCTCGGGCCGCAGGGCCGGATCATCGGCATCGTGCCCCCGTACGACGGCGTGCGCGCCCAGGCCGTCGGAAGCCTCCTCGCCCTCCATCTCGACCACGACGAGGCGGGATCGGCGCGCCTGACGTTCCGGACCCCGGACGGCGCGGCGGCGGGCGATCCCCTGACGCTTCCGGACGCGACCCTCGAGGCGGTGCGCGTCGCCGTCGATGCCGATGCCGTCCCGTGCATCGCGGCCGCGCGGTGCGACGCCGCGGGCTTCGTCGCCGCGCTCGCCTTCGGCCAGCTCGACCGCGGATGGTCCCACCTGAGAGATCTCGGCGCGTTCGCGGAAACCGTCCCGTGCCTGGGCGCCTGAGGCCGCCGCCGGTCCCCGATGCCCGGGAGCCGCTCGCGGCCCTGCGCCCGCGCGGCTGGGTGCATGCCGGCACGATCCCCCTCGACGGGATCCTGATGGCGCGCGGCCCCGCGGGGCCGGACTGGCGCGCCCGGCTCCTTCCCTGGCTCGAGCACGCCGCGGAGGTGCGGGCACGCGGCGATCGCGTGCTCGTGCTGTTCGCCGCGCCCGTCACGCGGGACTGCGCGGCCCTCGGACCGGTCCTGCCGGTCGTGCGCAGTGCCGGGATCCTGACCGCCGTGCCCCTCGCCGAGCCGGAGCCGCCCGTCGCCGCGGCCCTGCGGGACCATGTCGTCCACATGACGGGGGGACGCCTCGCCGCCGAGCCGCTGGCGGCCTTCGCCAGTCTCGACATCGCCGGTTGGTGGGATCTCGACGCGATCGCGGTGCATCCGGCCGAACGCCTGCCGGTCCTGCGACCGGCGCCGCCGGCGCGCCGCCTCGTCAGCGCCCCCGCCCTCGTCGCCGACGCGGACCCCCTCGCGCCGGTCCGCGACGCCGTGACCCGGCGGCCGCGGCGCCGGACGAAGCACGTCCTCGGCGATCTCGTCACCCGCGGCCGGCGCGTGATCGGCGGCGCGTTGGAGCTCCTCTGGACCGCCTACGTCGTCCTGCTGGCCTCCATCATGGTCGGCGCCATGGTGCTCGGCTTCGCCGAGAACGTCCGGACGACGGCGGAGCACGGGGCCGCCGCGGCCCACTGGGGCAGCCTCGCGCTGCCGGTGCTGGTCCTTCTCGTCCTCGCGTGGTTCGCGTTCTGGCGTCGCGGAGCGCGGGCCGGGCGTGAGGCGGCTGCGCCCTCGGCCAGCCCGCCCGCCGCGACCGGCACCGGGCGCACGCCCATCTGGCGCCGGGCGGCGGCGTGGCTCGCGTGGCGCTCGCCCTACGCGGCCCATCTTCGCCGCCTCTATGCCCGGCGGCTCACCGAGGTCGAGCGGCTGTTCGCGGCGGGGCGCGTCGACGAGGCCCTGTACCGGGCGATCGGTCTCGGCGGCGCGGCGCGGCGCGGGAGCGCCTTCGCCGACCTGCCCCTGACCGGGCCCGGGCTGCGCAGGAGCCTCGACCTCGATCTCGGGCCGCAGCGGGCGAGCGGACTGAGCCTCGCGCCCGCGGACGAGATCCGGCTCGCGGCGCTCTACCGCGCGCAGGCCGCGGCGATGGCCGGACGCGGCGACACGGAACGCGCGGCCTTCGTGCTCGACAGCCTGGTCGGGAACCCGCACGAGGCGGTGCGCCTCCTCGCGGAATCCGGGCGCCTCGAGACCGCAGCCCGTCTGGCCGAGGCGCGCCGCCTCCCGCCCGCGACGACCGTCCCGCTCTGGTTCCGGGCGGGGCAGACCGAGCGGGCCCTGGCACTCGCCGCCCGCCACGAGGCCCACGCGGAGCTCTGGAAGGAACTCGAGGCCGACGATCCGTTCCGACCGGTCCTGGCCGAGGCCTGGGTCGCGCGCCTCGTCGGGATCGGCGCCCTGGATCGCGCCGCCGCGGTCACCTTCGGCCTGCCGGCTCTGGCCGAGCGACGACTGGACTGGATCCGGCAAGCCCTCGACGCCGAGACGCCGGTGCCGGCCGCGCCGCTCGCCCGGGCCCTGCGCGCTCTGTCCTGGGAGGGACGGGACGGCGACCGGCTGCACGCCGCCTTCACGGACCTGGTGAGCGGGACCGGGGCCGAGGCGGCGGCGCGCCGGAGTGCGGTGGCCGCGCTCCTGCTCGACGCGCAGTTCGAGGGCGGTCCGGTGCGGCCGCCGACGCCCGCCTTCGCGCTCCTCTGCCGCGGCCTCGCGCGCCGCCTCGCCGCGGATGACGGCATCCTCGGCCACGATGCGGAGCGCGCCCGGCTCGCCGGGCGCCTCGCGGAAGCCGGCGGACAGGTCGCCCTGCGCCAGCATCTCCGGCAGCTCAGGACGCGCACCGCACCGTCCGCCTCCCGCCTGGCGGGCCCGCTCGTCGTCCCTGACGGCCCGGCGCTGGCCGAGATCGCCGATGCCGCGCTCCTGTCGGGCGGGCGGCTGCTCCTGGGCTACCGCTCCGGGCTCGTGCGCCTCCTCGGCCGCGCCGGCCGCGAGCGCTGGCGGGGACAGGTGGATGGCCTGACGGGCTTCGCGTGTCTCGGCGCGGGCGACCGGGCCCTCGTTCTGCGCGAGACGCTCGACGGCCCCGACGTCCAGCTCTTCGACGCCGGCACCGGACGGCTCCTGCCGCTCGGTCCCCTGCCGATCACGCACTGGCATGGTCAGGCGGACGAGACCGGCTGGCTCGTCTTCGACGGGGAGGCGCTCGTCCGGCTGGACACCGCCTCGCTCCTCGGTCGCGCGGGCGGCGCGCCCGGCTCCGACGGCGCCCTGGCGCACCATTGGCGCCTGCCCATGACCGAACCGGGCCGGCCGCTGCTGCTCGCTGCCTTCGCGGACGCGAGCGCCCTGATCTACGCCCGGCACGACGGCCTGATCGAGTGGTGGAGCCTGTCCTCCCGCACCCTTGCGGTGACGTGCCGGTTCTGGACGCCGCCCGATCGCGGCGTCGGCGTGCTCGGCCTGACCGAGGCCGTCGCCTGGTCCCTCGAGGGGACCGGCGTGCATCCGCACCTGCGGGCGCATCCCCACGCTTTCACGACGGCCTCCCGGGAGCAGGAGCGCGCGTTGATCGAGGCCGCCGCGCGCGCGGAGCCCGCGGATCCGCCGCGCCTAGTCGCGGCGGAGAACGGCCGCCTCTGGGCCGCGACCGCCACCGAGGAGGGGACGCTCTGGGCCGGCGTGCCCGGCGCGAACCGGATCCGCGGACCGGCCGTCCTGTGGCAGGGCAGCGGGAGCCTGCGCGCGCGCTTCGCTCTCGAGGGCGACGCCGCGGCCGTCTTCGACGAGCGCGGTCGCCTGATCGTGTTCGAGACCGTCACCGGACAGGTGACCCTGCGCCTGATCTGACCGGCCGGGCTCGCGCACAGCCTTGGGCACGCGACACCATCCGGGCTAGCTTCCCCGTCGGACGACGACGTCGCTGCCCCGGCGACCGGCAGGCTCACCCCGACGATCCCATGCGGCCCCGCACGCCTCCCCTCTCCACGCTCAGGCTCTTCGAAGCGGCCGGCCGCCATCTCAGCTTCGCCCGCGCGGCGTCCGAACTGAACCTGACGCCGAGCGCCGTGAGCCACGGGATCGTCGGCCTCGAGAAGGCGCTGGGCGTCAAGCTGTTCGTCCGGGAGCCGGGCCGGCTGGCGCTGACGCGCGAGGGGGCCGAGTACCTGACCTACGTGTCCGAGGCGCTGTCCCTCATCCTGATCGGCACGCGCCGCCTGCCCACGCCGCGATCGGGCATGACCCTGGCCATCAGCTGCGCACCGACCCTGGCGACGCGGTGGCTGCTGCCCCGGCTCCCGGCCTTTCGCAGCCGCCACCCGCAGATCGCGATCCGGATCGACACCTCCCACCGGCAGGTCGGCTTCCCGATCGACGGCTTCGACTTCGCCCTCCGTCTCGGCCGGATCCCAACTCCGCGCCACCGCAGCGTCCGCCTGTTCGAGGATTGGCTGCTCCCCGTCTGCAGCCCGGCCCAGCACGGGGCCGTCACCGGTCCGGACGGCGCCCTCGACCTCCGGCGCGCGACGACGATCCACGTCACTTCCGCGACCGAGGACTGGCAGGCCTGGAGCGACGCGTCGGGGGCGGCGGAGCTGGCCTCGGCCGACACCCTGCACGTCGACACGTTCGCGATGGCGCTCCAGGCCGCGGCCGCGGGCCTCGGCGTCGCCCTCGGCCGGGGGGCGCTCATGGACCGGGAGCTGCGCGAGGGTACGCTCGTCGGGGTCGGCCCCGCCGTCCCGGCGGCGACCTCCCACTGGCTCGTGAGCGCCGAGGGCGACGACCGGCAGGAGCCCGACCTGTTCCGGACCTGGCTGCTGGCAGAGGCGCGCCGGTTCGCGGCCGAGCAGAAGCGGCGCTTCCCGACCGGCGCCGCCTGAGAGCCCGACGGGACCGGGACGGCGCGCCCCGCCCGTGAGCGCCGTTCACTGCCCGTGGAAATCTTCTCGTTTGTCGCGCCGGCCACCGGCTGCGACCGTCTCCGAAGGCGACAGCCAACGGAGGCCGCGATGGCAACGATCGGGCGCGCGCGCGCAGGGCGACGGGGCGGGTTGCCGGTGGTGCCGGTGGCGGTCGCGGCCGGCCTGGTTCTGAGCGGCGCGATGGGCATCCGGCAGACCTTCGGGCTGTTTATCGGGCCCTTCTCCCTCGAGACCGGCATCCCGGTGGCGACGACCGCCCTCGCCATCGCCCTGCACAACCTCGTCTGGGGCTTCGCGCAGCCCTTCGCGGGCGCGGCGGCGGACCGCTACGGGGCCGCGCCGGTCGTCGCCCTCGGCGCACTGGTCTACGCGGGCGGCCTCGTCCTGACGGCGCTCGCGCCGACGGCGCCGACGCTGCTGCTCGGCCTGGGGCTGCTGGTCGGGATCGGGATCAGCTGCACCAGCTTCGGCGTCGTTCTGACCGCGGTCGGTCGCGCCTCCGCACCGGAGCGTCGCAGCGCGGCTCTGGGCCTCGCGAGCGCCGGCGGCTCGCTCGGCCAGGTGCTGCTCGTCCCGTTCGCGCAGTCCGTCACCGCGGTCGCGGGCGTGAGCGCGGGGCTCCTCGCGCTCGCGGCGATCATCGTCGCGCTCGCGCCGCTCGGTGTCGCGCTCGACCGCGCGCCCCGCGCCGGCGTGCCCGACGGCTCTTCGGCGGCCGTCAGCCTGTCCGAGGCGCTCCTGCGGGCGTGGCGGCACCCGGGCTACCGGCTGCTGACGCTCGGCTTCTTCACCTGCGGCTTCCAGCTCGCCTTCATCGCGACGCACCTTCCGGGGTACCTCGACCTCTGCCACATGCCGGCGGGCCTGGGCGCGACCGCGCTGGCGCTGATCGGCCTGTTCAACATGGCCGGGAGCTGGGGGTGCGGCTGGCTCGGAGGCCGGTACCGGCCGCAGCACGTCCTGGTCTGGCTCTACCTCATCCGCGCCGCCGCGATCGGCACCTTCCTCGTCGCGCCGAAATCCGAGGCTGTCGTCCTCGCATTCGCGGCCGTGATGGGCCTGACCTGGCTGGGCACGGTCCCGCTGACGAGCGGCTTGGTGGCGCGGGTCTTCGGGATCCGTCACCTCGGGACGCTGTTCGGGATCGTCTTCCTCAGCCACCAGATCGGCTCGTTCCTCGGGGCGTGGCTGGGGGGCGTGGTTCTGGAGGTCTCCGGATCCTACGATGCGGTCTGGTTCGCCACGGCCCTCGCGGGCCTGATCGCCGCGCTCCTCCACCTCCCGATCGACGATCGTCCGGTCCCGGCGGCCACCGCCGAGGGGGTCCGATGACGCCCGTCCGCCACGCGCCGGCCGCGACCGCGGGTGTCGACGCGCGACCCGTGACGATCGCCTGCCGCGACGGCTACCGGCTCCGCGGCCACCTCTGGCGGCCCGAGGCGAGCCGACCGCCGGGCCGGGGCACGATCGTCGTCAATCCCGCGACCGGCGTCCGCGCGCGCTACTACCACGCCTACGCGCGGTTCCTGGCCGAGCGGGGCTTCGTCGTGCTCACCTACGATTACCGCGGGATCGGCGATTCGCGGCCCGCGCGCCTGAGGGGATCCGCCATCCGCTGGCGGGACTGGGGCGAGCTCGACTTCGACGCCGCCGTCCGATGGATTCGGCAGCGCGAGGCGGGGCCGCTCACGGTCGTCGGTCACAGCATCGGCGGCTTCCTCCCCGGCTTCGCCGAGGCCGCGGGCGCGGTGGACCGCATCCTCACCGTCGGCGCGCAATTCGCCTATCGCCGCGATTATCGCGCCCGCGAGAGGCTCAGCATGATCGCGAAGTGGCACCTGCTGATGCCGTGCGTGACCGCCGTCGTCGGCTACTTTCCCGGCCGTCGGCTCGGATGGCTCGAGGATCTGCCGGCCGGCGTGGCCTACGAGTGGGCATTCCGCGGGCGGCGCATGGAGGCGAGCTACCCGGCCGCCGAGCGCCCGGCCCTCCTCGCCCGCTTCGCCGTCGTCCGCGCCCCGATCCTGGCGGTCGGTACGCCGGACGACCCGTTCGGCACGCCGGCGGCGATCCGCCGGGGCCTCGGCTACTACGTGTCGAGCCCGCGCATCCAGGTACAGGTGACCGCGTCCGCGATCGGCGCGGAGGCGCCCGGCCATGTCAGCCTGTTCCACGCGCGCAGGAGCGGCGGATTCTGGGCCGACACGCTGCGCTGGCTGAGCGACGGACAGAATCCCTGGCCGGACTCCGTGATCGATCCGGGTCGCCCGATCCCCGCCTGACCGCGCGTATCGCGACGAACCGCTTCGGACGCGATTGAGAGGGCCTATCCCGCCCTGTGTCGCAGCTGCAGCGATCGCGCGATCTCCGAGCGCTTGGCGGCGTAACCCGGAGCCACCATCGGATAGTCGCGCGGCAGCCCGTACTTGGCGCGATATTCCTCCGGTGTCAGCCCGTAAGCCGTCAGGTGACGCTTGAGCGTCTTGTAGGACCTGCCGTCGATGAAGCTGATCAGGCCTTCGACCTGGATGGACGCGCGGATCTCCCGCGCGGTGGCGGCCTCGGGCGTCGCGACCGCGCGCGCCGGTCCCGCGCTGATCTGGCTCAGCATTTCGTACGTACTGGCTAAAATCTCACAGAGTTGAACAGGGGACACCGGATTCCGGATCACGTAGGCGCAGACGATCTTGATGGAATTTCTCAAGGACGAGTCAGAAATTTCTCCCGCACCGGCACCAACCTCAGGTAGCATACCTGCCATTCCCCCTCTAAATGCACCTTATGAGAGTTGTATATCAATTTTCGCATGTCAATCCGTCATCTTGATTGAGCTTCAAAAAAGAACATCGTGACCACTATTCTACTTATAGAAACAATGGCTACAAAATTTCTCAACCAGAAAGGGGCTTCATCCTCCCCGCGGATCTGGGTATCGGACAGGCTGCTGGACTGGATCTGCGACACGTCCGTGGCGGCGAGCCTGTCGGAAGCGGTCGCGCCGGTCCCGTACGGGACACCCACGGACGCGGATGGAGGCGCGATCGGCGGAATTCGCGCACGGCGGACGGTCGCCGACGACGCTGGCGCGACCGTTGCACCTCGGGTCCCAGGTCTGCGAAGAGCCCAGCCGGCACGGGACCGGATGCGGGGCGCCGGATCGCGTCGAGAGAGGATCATGACGGATCAATCCGCACGGACACGGGCGACAGAGTCCGGACGCCGTCCATGAAGGCGGGAGACGAGGGCGATCGCGTCGGGGCGATCTGCCAGGCCCTGAGGCGGGCCATCGTGGAACGGGCGCTCGCCCCCGGCGACCGGCTGCCGGAGGACGCCCTCGGCGAGCGGTTCGGGGTGAGCCGCACCATCGCCCGGCAGGCCCTGCTGCGGCTGGCCGGCGAGGGCTTGGTCGATCTGCGCCGCAACCGCATCGCCGTCGTGGCGACGCCCAGCTGGGAGGAGGCGCGCGACACCTTCGACGTGCGCCTCGGCCTGGAGCGGCTGGTGGTGCGCCGCCTCGCCGGGCGGCTCAGCGCGGAGCAGCGTCAGATCCTGCTGGACCAGATCGCGCGCGAGGAAGCCGCACGGGGCGGCCCCGAGGCGCTGTCGATCCGGCTCGCCACGGAGTTCCACCTGATGCTCGCCGAGATGACCGGCAGCGCCGTGCTGACCCGCTACGTCGCGGAACTCGGCTATCGCTGCGCCCTGATCCTGTCCCTCTACAGCCGCCCGCATTCCTCGGACTGCGCCGTGAGCGAGCACCGCGACATCGTCGCCGCCCTGGTCTCGGGCGACGCCGAGCGCGCCGCCGCGCTCATGGACCACCACCTCGACGCGGTCGCCGACCGGGCGCGGATCGTGCCCCCGGCCCCGCGCGAGCGCGATCTGGCACGCCTGCTGGCGCCCTACGTCGCGGGCGGCGGGGCCTGAGCCCGCCGCGTCAGGCCGTGAGGCCGTGCTTGGTCAGCAGGCGCTCGGCGCTGTCGTTCCAGACCTCCATGCCGACGATCAGCCCGTCGCGCACGGTGAAGCGGTCGACGTAGCGGTTGCCCTCGAACGGGGTGCCGTCCGGCCACGCGCCGTACAGGGTACCGAGGCTGTAGACCGTGGTGACGCCGTCGCCCGGCACCACATCCAGCCGCTCCATCCGCTTCTTCACCCAGGCGTAGCGGCCGGCATTGAAGGCCGTGACCTCGGACGGATGGTTGAACACCCGGGCGCCGGTGAACACGATCCGCGTGCCCGGCGCCATGTAGCGCGCAGCCGTCTCGGGATCCGGCACCATCGAGGCCTCCAGATAGGCGGTCACGTTGGCGGCGTCGCGCGCGGTCGCCGCGCTTTGGGTCACGTCAGTCATGCAGGCCTCCTGTCGGCCCAACGTGCCGCAAAAGGCCGGCCCGTGCATGCAGGAAGTGTATGCACTTTGACGCCAGATTGAGCACAGATTGCCTCCGACGATACAGGCACCGGTCTGTGCAGCGGCCGAAGCGGCCAATTCCTGGTGGCATGGAGGTTGCGCAAAGCAGGCTGCGCCCCGCTCCCGGAGACACGCCATGGCCTCCTTCCTGCCCCCGACCCTGCGCCGCTTCGCGGTGACGACGAGCGCCCTGCTCGGCCTCGCCGTCTCGGCCGCGCAGGCGGCCGACACCGTCAAGATCGGCCTCGTGACCGCCCTGAGCGGCCAGTCCGCGAAATCCGGCGAGGCGATCTCCCGCGGGATCGGTCTCGCCATCGACGAGATCAACGCCAAGGGCGGCGTCCTCGGAAGTCCCCTCGAACTCGTGGCCCGCGACGACGAGGCCAACCCGTCCAAGGGCGTGCTGGCGACCCGCGAGCTGATCCAGCGGGTCGGCGTCGTCGCGGTGGTCGGCGGCCTCGACACGCCGGTCTCGATGGCGATCGTGCCGATCGCCAACCAGATGAAGGTGCCGTTCATCGGCCCCTGGGCGGCCGGCACCGGCATCACCCGCAACGGCGCCGCCGACAACTACGCCTTCCGCGTCTCCGCGGTCGACGCCCTCGTCGACGAGGCGCTCGTCGCCTACGCGGTGAAGACCTACGGGGCGAAGAAGCCCGGCATGATCCTCGTCAACAACGCCTGGGGCGAGTCGAACCAGAAGGGCCTCAAGGACGCCCTGCAGGCGGCCAACCTCCCGGCGGCGGGCATCGAGAAGTACGAGGCCAACGACGTCGACATGGTGCCCCAGCTGTCCCGGCTGAAGGAGGCCGGGGCCGACGCGCTGTTCCTCGTCGGCAATGTCGGCCCCTCGGCCCAGGTGGTGAAGTCGCTGGACCGGATGGGCTGGTCGGTGCCGGTCGTCTCGCACTGGGGCCCGGCGGGCGGCCGCTTCGACGAGCTCGCCGGCCCGAGCGCCGGCAAGGTCCATTTCATCCAGACCTTCACCTTCGCGGGCAACGCGTCGCCGAAGGCGAGCGCGGTGCTCGACGCGCTCAAGGCCAAGTACCCGGCGATCAAGTCGATGGCCGACGTCACCCCCGCCGTCGGCATCGCCAACGCCTACGACGCGACGCACCTGCTGGCGCTCGCCATCCAGGCCGCCGGCTCCACCGAGGGCCCGAAGGTCCGCGACGGCTTCTACAAGATCGGCACCTATCCGGGCCTGATCAAAACCTACGCCACGCCCTTCGCCCCCGGCCAGCACGACGCGCTCGGCCCGAACGACTACGTGTTCACCCGCTTCAAGGACGGTGAGATCGTCGCGGTGACCAACTGAGCCCGGCGATGCTGACCTCCATCCTCGTCAGCGGCCTCGGCCTCGGCAGCATGTACGGGCTCGTGGCCCTGGGCTTCCACGTGACCTACGCGGTGTCGGGGACCGTGAACTTCGCGCAGGGGAGCGTCGTCACCCTGGGCGCGGTCCTGGCCTACGCGCTCGGCGTCACCCTCGGCTGGCCGATGCCGGCCGCGATCGTCCTGGCGCTCGCCGGCTGCGCCCTGTTCGGCCTCTTGGTCGAGCGGGCGCTGGTCCGCCCATTCGTGGCGCGCGGCTCGGACGCGTGGCTGCTCGCGACGGTGGCGGGCGGCATCGTCCTCGACAACACCGTGCTGTTCACCTTCGGCAAGGAGCCGCGCAGCTTGCCGTCCCCGCTGGCGACGAAGCCGGTGGAGATCCTCGGGACCGGCATCTACCCGCTGCAGCTCGTGATCCCGGTGGTCGGGATCGCGCTGGCCTTCGCGATCCGCACGGTGTTCCGGAAGACCGATCTCGGCCGTGTCCTGCTCGCCGTGGCGCAGAACGCCGACGCCGCCCGGCTGATGGGGATCGACGTGCGCCGCACCGTGGCCTGCGCCTTCGCGCTCTCGGCGGTGCTCGCCGGCATCGCGGGCCTGCTGATCGCGCCGCTCTTCTCGGTCTCGGCCGAGCTCGGCACGCTGTTCGGCATCAAGGCCTTCGCGGTCGCGATCCTCGGCGGCATCGGCTCCGCCACCGGGGTGATCCTGGCGGGGCTGCTCTACGGCCTGGTCGAGGCCGGCGTCACCGCGACCCTCGGCTCGACCTACACGCAGCTCGTGGTGTTCTCGGTGATCATCCTGGCCCTCACCCTGCGCCCCGACGGCCTGCTCGGCCGCGCCGCGGTCAACAAGGTCTGACGCGATGCCGTACCTGCGCTCAGGCCCGGCGATGCGGCTCGGCATCGCCGGCCTCACCGCCGCCGCGCTCGGCCTCGTGGCGCTGACCGCCGGCTACAGCCACTTCGTCATCGCCCTCGTGGCGCTGACCACGGTGGCCGGCGTCGGCCTCAACGTGCTCCTCGGCCTGACGGGGCTGATCTCCTTCGGCCAGGCCGGCTTCTACGCGATCGGCGCCTACGCGAGCGCGATCCTGACGCTCCACGGCGTCAGCTTCTGGCTGGCGCTCCCGGCGGCGGCCCTGATCGCGGCGCTCGTCGGCGGCCTCGTGGCAGTGCCGGCGATGCGGGTGAAGGGCCCCTACCTCGCCATGCTGACGATCGCCTTCGGCTTCATCGTCGAGCACGGCCTGATCGAGGGCGGCGAGCTGACCGGCGGCCAGAACGGCCTCGTCGTGACCGACGCGCCGAGCCTCCTCGGCGAGCCGGTGAGTGCGGCCGGCCTCGCGGTGCTGGCGGTGCTCGCGGCCGGGGCGAGCCTCGCCGGGTTCGATCTCCTCGCCCGCAGCCGCCTCGGCCGGGCGATGCGCGCCGTGCGCGACGCCGACGTCGCCGCGGCGGCTCTGGGCTTCGACCCGGTCCGGGTGAAGACCCTGGCCTTCGCGATCTCCGCCGCCCTGACCGGCCTCGCGGGGGCTGTCCTGCCGCCGCTGATGCTGTTCATCGCGCCGAGCTCGTTCCCGTTCTCGCAGTCGATCCTGTTCGTCCTCTCGGTGATCGTCGGCGGCGCCGGCACGGTGCTCGGCCCACTCCTCGGGGCCCTCGTCACCGTGCTGCTGCCGGAGGCGCTGTCCGGCCTCGCCGAGTACCGCCTGCTGTTCTTCGGCATCGCGACCCTGGCGGTGCTGTGGCTGGTGCCCTCGGGGCTGGTCGGCAGCCTCGCCCGGCTGCTGCCCCGGGGCCGCGACGAGGCGGCCCCCCCGGAGAGCGGGGAGTTACCGCTGCCCGGCACGGCGGCGCGCGAGGCCCTCGTCCTGGAGGGCGTCGGCATCCGCTTCGGCGGCATCACGGCGGCGGACGGCGTCGACCTCACGGCGCGGCCGGCGGCGGTCACCAGCGTGATCGGCCCGAACGGGGCCGGCAAGACCACCGTGCTCAACATGGTCTCGGGCTTCTACCGCCCGAGCGCCGGGGCGATCCGGCGGGGCGGGCGCGACCTCGCCGGGCGGCCGGCCCACGTCGTCGCCCGCGCCGGCATCGCGCGCACCTACCAGACCACGCGCCTGTTCGGCTCGCTGCCGGTGGCCGACAACGTCGCCCTCGGTCTCGCGCCGGGCCGGCTCTGGCGCCGCGCGCGGGCGCGGGACCGCGCGACGGCCGCCGCGCTCCTCGCCTTCGTCGGCTACCGGGGTGCCCTCGACCGCCCGGCCGCCGAGCTGCCCCACGTCGACCGGCGGCTCGTGGAGATCGCCCGGGCGCTCGCCGGCAGCCCCGCGGTGCTACTCCTCGACGAGCCCGCCGCCGGCCTGTCGCGGGCCGACACCGACCGGCTGGCCCGGCTGATCCGCCGGATCGCCGACAGCGGCGTCGCGGTGGTGCTGGTCGAGCATGACATGCCGCTGGTGATGGGCATCTCCGACCACATCCTCGTCATGGATGCCGGCCGCCCGATCGCGCGCGGCACGCCCGCCGAGATCCGGCGCGACCCGGCGGTGCTGCGCGCCTATCTGGGCGGCGCCGACACCCCGGCCCGGCCGCGGAGCGCGCCGTGGCAGGGACCGGCGGACGCCGTCCTCTCGGTCCTCGACCTGACCGCCGGCTACGGCGCCGCGCCCGTCCTCGACGGCGTCCATCTCGACGTGCGTCCCGGCGAGACCGTCGCCCTGCTGGGCGCGAACGGCGCCGGCAAGTCCACGGCCATGCGGGCGCTGGCGGGGCTTCTGCGCCCGGTCGCGGGATCGGTCGTGTTCGACGACCGGCGCGTCGAGGCGCTGCCCGCGCACCGGATCGCCAGAAGCGGGCTCGTCCTGGTGCCGGAGGGCCGGCAGGTCTTCCCGGAGCTCACCGTCGTCGAGAACATCCGCCTCGGCGCCTTCGGGCGCGGGTCGCCGATCGACCCGGCCGAGGTCGAGCGCCTGCTCGACCGGTTCCCGCGGCTGCGCGACCGGGCGGCAAGCCGGGCGGGCCTGCTCTCCGGCGGCGAGCAGCAGATGCTGGCGATCGCCCGCGGGTTGATGGCGCACCCGCGCATCCTGCTCCTCGACGAGCCATCGCTGGGCCTCGCCCCGGCGATGATCAACGCCCTCTACGCCACCGTGGCCGAACTGCGCGACGAGGGCGTCACCATCCTGATCGTCGACCAGATGGCGGCGCTGGCCCTCACGGTCGCCGACCGCGGTTACGTGCTGGAGCAGGGCCGGGTCGTCGCGCGCGGAACCGCCGCGGAACTGTCGGCGGACAAGGGGCTGGAAGCGGCCTATCTCGGTGCGGCGTAAGGGGGGCCCTGATGGACACGAATGCCGGACACGGTCGCTACGGCTACAGCGCCCTCCCCGACCGGCCGGTCTACGACTGGCCGGAGGGCAAGCGGCTGGCCGTCTATGTCGGGCTCAACCTCGAGACCTTCGCGTTCGGCGAGGGCCTGGGCGCCGAGCTGGCGCCGGGCGGCCCGCAGCCGGACGTGCTCAACTACGCGTGGCGCGACTGGGGCAACCGGGTCGGCGCGTGGCGGATCGCCGAGATGCTGGACGCTCTGGCGATGCCGGCGAGCGTGCTCGTCAACAGCAACCTCTACCGGGACTGCCCCGGGCTGATCGAGGCGTTCCGGGCGCGGGGCGACGAGATCGTCGGCCACGGGCGAACCAACGCCGAGCGGCAGGGTACCCTCGACGAGGACGCGGAGCGGGCCCTGATCGCCGAGACGACCCGCGAGATCGCCGCGCGGGAGGGCCGCCCGCCGGCCGGCTGGCTCGGGCCCTGGATCTCGCAGTCGCGGGTGACGCCCGACCTGCTCGCCGAGGCCGGATACCGCTACCTGCTCGACTGGGACCACGACGACCAGCCGACCTGGTTCGCGACCCGCGGCGGCGGCCGGATCCTGACGGTGCCCTACCCGCAGGAACTCAACGACATCCCCGCCATCGTCGCCCGCAAGGAGACGGGCCGCCAGTTCGCCGAAGCCATCGTCGACGCCTTCGAAGAAATGTTGGAGCAGTCTCGGGGCGCGCCGCTGGTGATGGGCATCGCGCTCCATCCCTACATCGTCGGGCGCCCGCACCGGCTGCGGCCCCTGCGGCAGGCGCTCCGGCACATCGCAGACCGCCGCGACGCCATCTGGCTCACCACCGCCGGGGCGATCGCCGACCACATCGTGGCGCGGGAGGCCGCGCCGCGCTGACGCGGCCCTGACCCCGGCGGGCTCAGAGCACCTGCGACAGGAACCGGCGCGTGCGCTCGTCCTGGGCGGAGGCGAAGAAGGTCGCGGGCGGCCCGTGCTCGACGATCACGCCGCGGTCGGTGAAGTAGATGTGGTCGGCGACGTCGCGGGCGAAGTTCATCTCGTGCGTGACGAGCATGCAGGTCATGCCCTCCTCGGCGAGTTCCCGGATCGTCACCAGCACCTCCTTGACCGTCTCCGGATCGAGGGCGGCGGTGACCTCGTCGAACAGCATCACGTCCGGCCGCATCGCCAGCGAGCGGGCGATGGCCACGCGCTGCTGCTGGCCGCCGGACAGCTCGCCCGGATAGGCGTTCTCCTTGCCGGCCAGCCGGACCTTGGCGAGGAGCGCCCTTGCCCGGGCCTCGACCTCGCGCTTCTCCTGCCCGAGGACGTGGATGGGGGCCATCATCACGTTCTGCAGCGCCGTCTTGTGCGGGAACAGGTTGTACTGCTGGAACACCATGCCGACCTTGCGGCGCAGCGCCAGCTTGTCGAGCCGCGGATCGGTCACCTCGATCCCCTCGACCTGGATCGAGCCCGCGCTCACCGGCACCAGGGCGTTGACGCAGCGGATCAGCGTCGACTTGCCCGAGCCCGAGGGGCCGATGATGCAGACGACCTCGCCCTTGCGGACGTCGAAGCTGATCCCCTTCAGCACCTCGAACGTCCCGAAGGACTTGTGCACGTCGACGACGCGGACGATCGGCTGATCGGGGGTCCAGCTCGGGGACGGGGTGGCGGCCGGGGTCGCGCGCGTCATGGTCTCAGCGGGTCTCGAAGCGGCGTTCCAGGGCGGCGGTGAACCGGTCGATCGGGTAGCAGTAGAGGAAGAAGCAGAGCAGCGCGAAGCCGTAGAGCGGCGCGAACAGCTCGGGGCGGCCGCCCTCGGCGGCGTGCACCTGCGCGGTCAGCGTCAGCATCTCGGTGACACCGACGATGGAGGCCTGCACGGTCGCCATCGCGATGAGCGAGTAGACGTTCATCCAGGGCGGCAGCATGCGCTTCGCGCACTGGGGCAGGATGATGCGCCACATCGTCTGCCGCCGGGTGAAGGCCAGGGATTCGGCGGCCTCCCACTGGGTGTTGGGCACCGAGCGCACCGCGCCGCGGACGATCTCGGCGACGTTGGCCATGACCGGCAGGCTGAAGCCGAAGGTCGCCTTCACCCAGTCGGGCAGCGGCACGCGGACGCCGAACACCGTGACCTGGAACGGGACGAGGAACATCACGAAGAACAGCAGCACCAGCCAGGGCACGTTGCGGAAGACCTGCGTGGCGCACCACGCGAGTCGGGGCAGGATCCGCCCCTCGGCCAGCATGGCCAGCCCGAGCCCGATGCCCGCCACCGTGCCGATCGCCATCGCCATCAGCGAGATCGCCACGTTGAACGCGAAGCCCGTGAGCAGGAGGGGCGCCCACTTGATCACGACCTCCAGCGGCGACAGCGCGGGGGCCGCGCCCTGCGCCCAAGCCGGCAGGGCGACGAGGGCGAGCGCTGTCAGCAGCCAGAAATGGGCCGGGCGCAGGCGCGCCGCCGCGCGGTCCTTCGGGAGCGCGAAGGGCAGCAGCACCGGCAGGTCGCCCGGTCGCCCGCCCCGCGGATCGGCAGCTTTCATCGGCCGTATCCCGGGATCCGCAGGGCGCGTTCCCAGCGGTGCATGATCCAGACGAGCACGCCGACGAGGACCGCGTAGGTCGCGAGCAGCACCAGCATCATCTCCAGCACGTTCTGCGACTCGGACCAGATCTGCTTCACCGCGTACAGCGTCTCCGGGACCGCGATGGCGTAGGCCAGTGTGGTGGTCTTCAGGAGGTTGATCAGGTTGTTGTTGAGCGCCGGCAGGCAGACCCGCAGGGCCAGCGGCAGGACGACGTACCGGTAGGCCTTGAAGCGGGTGTAGCCCAGGGCCTCGGCGGCCTCGACCGTGGTCCGCGGCACCGCCTCGATGCCGGAGCGGAAGATCTCGACGTTGAACGCGCCCGCGAACAGCGACAGCGAGATGATCGCCCACTGGACATTGTTGAGGATCGGCGCGCGCAGGCCGTCGGCCGAGCGGATGTCCGGGAGCAGCGTCCCGAGGCCGAAATAGAAGAAGAAGATCTGCACGAGCGGCGGCGTGTTGCGAAAGACCACCACGAAGCCGTTGATCAGCGCCCGCAGGACGCGCGACGGCCCGCTCTGCAGGAGCGCGCCGACGGCGCCGATGACGAGGCTCGCCAGGATCGTGCTGATCCCGAGGAGCAGCGTCATCCGCAGGCCGGCCACGTACCGGTCCCAGTCGTAGGGATCGTAGAAGACCGTGAAGTTGAAGCCCGTGGTCTCGTAGAGCTGCTGGAACCACGCCTGGATCGTGGCGATCATCGCGGGCTAACGCTCGGTGTTGTCGCGCAGAACCGCATCAGTTGGTCGCGTTCTTGTACTTCTCGTGCATCGCCTTCGAGTAAGCGGTCGGCTCGATGCCCCACTTCTTCTCCTCGTTGACGATGAAGCCGGTCTTCATCCAGTCCTTGGTGGCGTCCTCGACCGCGGCCTGGAGCGTGGTGTTGCCCTGCGCCACCGCCATCATCCACGGGGCGTCGAGGATGCCCTTGAGCGGCAGCGCGTAGTTGGCCTTCCAGTCGTCGTCGAGCAGCTTACCCTGCAGCATGCTCTGGTCGTAGACGTAGCCGATGCAGTTGCCCTGCTTGAGCGCGAAGAGCGGCTTCTCGGATCCGTCGAAGGCGACGATCTCCGCACCGTAGGTCCGCGCGACGTCCTTGTTGTACCAGGCGCCCGAGGTGGCGCAGAGCGGCTTGCCCTTGAGCTGCGCCCAGTCGGTGATGCCGGACGACTTGGGCAGCAGGACGTTCACGAAGTCGGAATAGTAGTTCGGGTCGATCGCCTGCACCACGCGGCGTCGCTCCGGCTTGTCCGACAGGGTGGCGATCAGCAGATCGACCTTGCCCTGCTGCAGGAACTCGATCCGGTTGGCCGAGACGACCGGCACGAGCTCGAGCTTCACGCCGAGCCGCTTGGCGAGGTCGGCGGCGAGGTCGGGCTCCAGGCCGATGATGGTCCCGCTCGGGTCGCGGAAGCCGAACGGCTTGTAATCCGCCTTCACGCCGACGATCAGCGTTCCGCGCTTCTTGATCGCGTCGACGCCGTCGGCGGCCGTGGCCCGGCCGGGCAGCGCGACGGTCGAGAACGCCGCGAGCGCGGCCAGCGCACCGGTGGTCAGAAGGGTGCGGACGGTGAGACGCATCGGATCTTTCCTGCTCGGGTCGACGGATCTTGGCATGGTTTCAAGCAATCCACGAGCCATCGGTCGGCGCATCAACTGAAACGTGCCAGAGCGAAGGGCTTGAGATCGACGGTGCTACCGGTCCCGGCCAGCTCCGCGGCGACGGCCTCGCCGATGCCGGCCGAGTGCTTGAAGCCGTGCCCCGAGCAGGCGGAGACGACCAGGACCCGCTCCATCGCGGGATGCCGGTCGATGATGAAGCCGCGGTCGGGGGTCACCGTGTAGACGCAGGCGGCGGCCTGGACGACCTCCGGGGTCGCGCCGGCCAGCCGGTTCGCGACGCGCAGCCGGTACATGTCGTCGGATTCCGACGGGTCGACGCGGCGCTCCACCCCGTCGGCGGTGGTGGTGGTGCTGTACTGCTCCGTCGCGACCTTGATGGACCCGTCCAGCGGCGGGAAGCCGTAGAGGTATTCCGTGTCGCTCGTCCCGTACATCCAGATGAAGACCGGCGCGTGCGGCCCGTAGGCAGTCTCGTCCGCGAGCGCGTACCAGTGCAGCAGTTGGCGACGGACGGTCAGGAGCCGGTCGAAGGGGCTCCCGAGCAGGGGGGCCGTCCAGGCGCCCGCGGCCACGACGGCGCGGTCGGCCAGGATGGTCTCCTCCGCCGTCTCGATGCGGACGCCGCTCCCGTCCTGCTGCAGCGCGACCACCGTGCAGTTGGTGCGGATCTCGGCGCCCGCGGCACCCGCGCGGCCGAGCTGCGCCGCGAGGCAGCGCTCCGGGAACACGTAGCCGCCGCCCGGCTCGTAATAGGCCTTCTCATCGCCCGCGAGGTTCAGGAATTGCGGGAAGCGGCGGGCCACCTCCGCGCCGGTGAGCACCTCGTGGACGATGCCGGCGCCCTCCGCGGCGCTGATGGACCGGCCCACGAAGTCCGGTTTGCCGTGGTGCGAGGAGACGCCGTGGCCCGGGGCCATGACGAGCGCCCCGCAGGCGTTCAGCAGGGTCTCGCCCGTCTCGGCCTCCAGCTCGCGCCAGATGCGGTGCGAGGCGGTGACGAAGGGGACGTAGTCGGCGCCCTCACCGACCGCCTGACGGGTGATCCGCGTCTCGCCGTGGCTCGACCCGAGCGCGTGGGGCGGCGCGAAGCGGTCGAGCCCGATGACCGCGGCGCCCCGCTTCGCCAGCTGGTAGAGCGCGGCGCTGCCCATCGCGCCGAGCCCCAGCACGGCGACGTCGTAGCGGCGGCTCACGGCCGACACTCCCGCTGGCTTCCGGGACGGGCCGCCGCGGCGGCGCGGAACGGAGGAAGATCGGCAGGTCGAGGCATCCGGAAGCGATCTCGCGCGGGACGGGGTAACGGCACACAGCATGATCAATGCCGAGGCGGGCGTTTGACTGAAACGGACGGTTTCCTGCACGTTTGAGCCATCGAGGAGCGGAGGGGGCGTGCGAGATGGAGGCGGAGACCGGGGATCGCCCACAGGAGATCGGCTTCATCCTCGTGCCCGGCTTCGCGCTGCTGTCCTTCGCTTCGGGGTGCGAGCCGTTCCGGGCGGCCAACGAACTTGCCGGGCGGCCGCTCTACCGCCTGCGCTACTTCGGCGAGTCGGAGGGCTCAGTGGCCGCCTCGTCGGGCGCCGAGGTCCCCACCGAGGCGCTGCCGCGCCAGCGCGGCCACCTCCACACCCTCTTCGTCTGCGCGGGCGGCGAGCCGACCGGGTGGGACAGGCCCGAGATCCACGCGACCCTGCGGCGGATGGCCCGACTCGGCGTCCGCATCGGCGGCATCTCGGGCGGTCCCTACCTGATGGCCGAAGCGGGCCTGCTGGCCGATCGCGCATTCACGCTCCACTGGGAATATGCCGGTGCCACGGTCGAGACCTTCCCGGAGGCGCGCCTGAGCCGGGCGCGCTACGTCGCCGACGGCGATCGCCTGACCTGCGGCGGCGGCGTCGCGCCCCTGGAGATGGCCCACGCCCTGATCGCCGAACGCATGGGCGAGGCCTTCGCCCGGCGCGTCTCCGACTGGTTCCTCCACACCGCCATCGGCGCCGCCGACGACCCGCAGCGGGCCTCCGCGGTCGAGCGCTACGGAATCCACCATCCGGCTCTGCTGGCGGTACTGGAGACGATGGAGAAGACCGTGGAGGCGCCGCTCGGCCGCCTCGCCATGGCGCGCCTCGCGGCGATAAGCCCGCGCCACCTCGACCGGCTGTTCCTCGACAAGCTCGGGCTCGGCTTCTCGGCCCAGTACAGGGCGATTCGCCTCGCCCACGGACGCCGCCTTCTGCGCCAGAGCCCGCTCAGGATCGGGGAGATCGCGACGGCCTGCGGCTTCACGAGCGCGGCCCATTTCGCCCGCTGCTACCGGTCCCAGTTCGGCTGCAGCCCGTCCGCGGAGCGCGCGTGACGTCCGCCCGGGTCGTCCGAGCGGTCAGTCCCGCGCGTCCGGCAGCGCCTTCGGGTCTGCGGGATCGTCCCGGCGCAGCGCGACGCCGCTGGTGCCCTGGGCCAGCATCGCCCGCAGCAGCGCCTCCATCTGCGCGGCGGCCGCCTCGACCGCCAGGCCGCCCTCCCGGATGTTCGAGATGCAGTTCCGCCGGGAATCGGGCAGCCCCGGCGCCGGGCCGAACGTGACATAGCAGCCCAGGCTGTCGGAGGCCGACAGGCCCGGCCGCTCCCCGATCAGAACCACGACGCAGCGCGCCCCGAGTCGCGCCCCGATCGGATCGCCGATCGCTACACGTCCCTGGCTCGCGACGACCACCGGCGCGAGGCGCCAGCCGGCCCGCCGCACCCGCGCTGCCAGCGCCGCCGCCGCCGGGACCGCGTTCAGCGCGACCGCCGTCGCCGACAGCCCGTCCGCGATCACGATCGCCACGTCGAAGCCCGGCCCGTGCCCGTCGAGCACCGACCCGGATTCCGGATCGAGGGTGCGGCCCCTGTCCGGCCGGCGCAGGTACTCCGCCCGGTCGGCCACGGCGGAGCGGACCTCCAACGCGTCGAGGCCCTGCGCCCGCAGCCCTTCGCGGATCGCGACCGCGTCGAGGGGCGTCCACACCGCCTCGCGGGCGCGGGCATGGTCGAGCCCGAAGGCGAGCGCCGCGGCGGTCGGCAGGCCAGCGCCGTGCGCGCCGAGCGCGATGCGCGCCTGGGTCAGCGCGCGCAGGTCGCGCAGCGTCGGGGGGCCCGGTCGGGCCGGCTCGCCGCTCACGCGGCCCGCCCGGGCAGGAGCCGGGACGCCTCGGCCAGGGCCGGGGGCAGCGCGCCCGTCGCGCTGGCCAGCCGGCCCTGCCCGTCCGTGATGCCCACGGCCCGCAGCCACGCCTCGAATTCCGGGGCCGGACGGCGACCCAGGGTCTCGCGGGCGTAGACAGCGTCGTGGTGCGACAATGACTGGTAGTTCAGCATCACGTCGTCCGCCCCCGGCACCGTGATGACGAAGTTGACCCCGGCCGCGCACAGCAGGGTCAGGAGCGCGTCCATGTCTTCGCCGTCGGCATCGGCGTGGTTGGTGTAGCAGACGTCCACGCCCATCGGCAGGCCGAGCAGCTTGCCGCAGAAGTGGTCCTCCAGCCCGGCGCGGATGATCTGCTTGCCGTCGTAGAGGTACTCGGGACCGATGAAGCCCACGACCGTGTTGACCAGCAGCGGGTCGAACTCCCGCGCCACCGCGTAGGCGCGCGCCTCCATGGTCTGCTGGTCGACGCCCCAGTGGGCGTCGGCCGAGAGGGCCGAGCCCTGGCCGGTCTCGAAGTACATGAGCTGACCGCCCTCCGGGCAGCGGCCGAGCGCGCGGGCAGCGTCCGAGGCCTCGCGCAGGACGGCGAGGTCGACGCCGAAGCCGGCATTGGCCTTCTGCGAGCCCGCCACCGACTGGAACACGAGGTCGACGGGCGCGCCGCGGTCCATGGCCTCGATCGCCACGGTGACGTGGCCGAGGCAGCAGTGCTGGGTCGGCACGTCGAGGCGCAGGCGCAGGGTCTCGAGCAGCTCGACGATGCGGATGTAGTCCGGCAGGGAATCGGTGGCCGGGTTGACGCCGATGACCGCGTCGCCCGAGCCCATCAGCAGTCCGTCGAGGGCCGAGAGCAGGATGCCCTCGGACGAGTCGGTCGGGTGGTTGGGCTGGTTGCGGGTGGCGAGGCGCCCGGGCAGGCCGATGGTGGAGCGGAAGCGCGTCACCACCGGCCGCTTGGCGGCCACCGCGACGAGGTCCTGCAGCCGGCAGATCTTGGAGACCGCCGCGACCATCTCGGGCGTGAGGCCGGGCGCGAGGGCGGCAAGGGCGTCCGCGTCGGCGGCGGGCGCGAGCAGCCACTCGCGGAAGGCGCCGACCGTCAGGGATGAGACCGGCGCGAAGGCTTCCGGGTCGTGCTGGCGGGCGATGAGGTCGGAGACCTCGTCCTGGTCCGAGGGGATCAGTTCCTCGGCCAGGAAGGTCTTGAGCGGCAGGTCGGCGAGGGCGATCTGCGCGGCCAGGCGCTCGACCGGCCCGTCGGCGCAGAGCCCGGCGAGCTGGTCGCCCGAGCGCTCCGGCGTGGCCTTGGCGAGCAGGCTGCGCAGGTCGGGGAAGGTGAAGCGTGTGCCTTCGATCGTCGTCGCGTAGGCCATGCGGGCGCTCCCGGCGCGCTGTCGGAAGTCAGGGACGCCGATCCTGCAGGATGTCGGGGCCGCCGGGAAGCGGGGACGGCGCGGGCGCTGCCCGCCCTCAGGCCGGCAGCACGACCACCTTCGTCTTCACCGGCGTGCGCGCGTAGAGGTGGATCATGTCCTGGCTGAGCAGGCCGACGCAGCCGCTGGTGATGCCCGTGCCGATCGATTCGGCATCGCTGCTCGCGTAGATCGTGTAGAGCGTGTAGGCGCCGTTCTGGTAGAGGTGGAGCGTGCGGGCGCCGAGCGGGTTATCGAGGCCGCCGGGCATGCCGCGGGCGTATTTCGCGGCCTCGGGCTGGCGCCGGATCATCTCCTTGGGTGGGGTCCAGGTCGCCCACTCGGACTTGCGGCCGACATAGGCGTTCCCGTTCCACAGGAAGCCCTGGCGGCCGACATTGGCGCCGTAGCGGGTGGCGGTGCCGTCACCCTCGATGCGGTAGACGTAGTAGTTGGCGGGATCGACCACGATCGTGCCGGGCGCTTCCGACGAGGCGTACTGGACGGTCCGCCGGTAGTATTTCGGGTTGACCTTGCTGACGTCGACCGCCGGGATCGGGAACTTCTCGTTCGGCATCGGCCCGTAGGTCTTCGTCGCCTCGGCCATGAGCAGGGTGTCGGTCGTCCCGCACCCGCCGAGCGAGAGCGCGCCGATCCCGAGGGCCGAGCCGGCCAGGAACGACCGGCGGCTGAGAACTCCCGCCTCGCATCCGAGGCGCCCGCGCCCGTCGAGCCCGCCGGCCTCGCGATCGTCCGTCATCATCGCCCTGGACTTCCCTGTCCTGCAGCCCGGCGCGACTGCGCGGCGTGCCACCGCCGCGCGAACGGCCAAGCTTGAGAGTGCCGCGTGCCAGCGCGCGTGGCAAGCTTGTCTTTACAGAGTCGAGAGCGGCCGAAATGCGTCGCAAGTGTGGTGAGTCCTCGCGATCTCCGGACTTCGTCGCTGAACGACCGTACTGAACGCGCCGGGTGTGCTTCGGACGTCGCAGGTGTCCCGGTGCGGGGCGAGGCCGGTCGGCGTCAAAACTGCACGCCGCGGGTCAGGCTGCCGTCGACCACGAGGTTGGTGCCGGTGATGAAGCTCGCGGCCGGGCTGGCCAGGAAGACGGCCGCGCGGGCCACTTCCTCCGGCCGCGCCATCCGGCCGGTCGGGTTCAGCCGGAGCGCCTCGGCGAACAGCGCCGGGTTGCCGGTCTCGATCTGGTGCCAGACGCCGCCCGCGAAGTAGGTGTTGCCGGGCGAGACCGAGTTCGCGCGGATGTTCCGCGGCGCGAGCTGGAAGGCCAGCCCCTGCGCGTAGTGGATCAGCGCCGCCTTGAAGGCGCCGTAGGGACCGGCCGCGAAGTCGATCTCCCGCCCGGAGACGCTGGAGATGACGACGATCGCGCCGGCCTCGGAGCGCTCGAGGTAAGGCATCGCCGCCTCGACCGCCGAGACGGTGCCCATCATGTCGACGGCGAAGCCGCTGCGCCACGCCGCCTCGTCGCTGCCGACCGCGAGGGCACTCACGTTGGGCACCACGATGTCGAGGCCGCCGAGTTCCTCCGCTGCCTCGGAGACCCAGCCGCGCAGCGCGGCGGAATCGGCGACGTCGACGGCGCGCCCGGTCGCCGCCACGCCCCGGGCGCGGAGGGCCGCCACCTTGCCGGCGACCTCCGCGGCGTTGCGGGCGCAGAGGGCGACCGCCGCCCCCTCGTCGGCCAGCAGGTCGACGATCGCCGCGCCGATGCCCTTGGTGCCGCCGGTCACCAGCGCGCGGCGGCCTCTGAGCCCGAGATCCATGCCGTCCTCCTCCGTCGCCGGTCAGGCGTGGGCGATCGCCTTCGTGATCGAGGCGCCGAGCGTGTATTTCGGATCGACCATGTTGCCGAGCCGCACGCGCCCGCACTGCGTGAGCAGCATGTAGGCGTCGATCTCGTCGAAGCCGAAATCGGCCGCGAGCCAGCGGATCAGCTCCCGGTAGGCGATGCGCGCCGCGTCCTCCATCGGCCGGGACGAGCCGATCGTCATGTAGAAGTCTTCGGTCTCGAGCCGCGGCCAGCGGAAGGTCCAGCCCTTGATCAGGTCGATCTGCACCGTCGTGTGGGTCGGGTGCTCCACCGCGACGCCGCAGAGTTCGCCGTCGCCCTGCGCGGCGTGGCAGTCGCCGAGGTAGAGGAGCGCGCCCTTCGCATTCACCGGCAGGTAGATCACCGCGCCGACGCCCACGTCCGGCAGGTCCATGTTGCCGCCGTAATAGTCCGGCTGCAGCGAGGAGATCGCCTCGATCTCCGGAGAGGTGCCGATCGTGCCGATGAACGGCTGGTAGGGCAGCGTGATCCGGTCGTTCCAGCGCACGCCGGTCTCGGCCGTGACCTCGAGCTTGCGCACCCGCTCGGGGAGCGGCGGATTGAGGAGCGCGGTGTCGCCGGTGGCGACGAGGCCGCCGAATTCCGGCATGATCAGCGTCGTGCCGCAGGGCTGCGGGCCGCGCGGCCGGATCGAGCGGATCGCCACCGCGAGGCAGTCGCCCTTCTCGGCGCCGTTGACGTAGATCGGCCCGTTCTGCGGGTTGAGGTAGGGGAAGTTCAGGATCTGCGTCGGGCTGTCGGTCTCGTGGCGGATCTTGCCCTCGAAGGCGTCGTGGGTCTCGACGGTGACGACCGCGCCGGGATCGACGGTCAGCACCGGCTCGGCGAAGGGCCCGTAGACGTAGTGGTAGCGGCCCTGCTCGGCCTCGGTGATCGTGTGCTCCCGGCCGGGCTTGCCGCCGGCGACGCCCTTGCGGGCCATGATGGACTGGTCGAGCCACTGCATGGTCGTCTCTCCCTTGGTTGTCTGCCGTGTCGTCAGACGGCGAGGTGGCGCCGCACGAGGTCGCGGTCGTCGAGGTCACCGGCCGTCAGCTCCGCGACGATCCGGCCCTTGTCCATGACGTAGCTGCGCTGGGCCATGGCGCGGATCAGGTCGAGGTTCTGCTCCACGAACACGATCGTCACCCCGGTGCGGCGGTTGAGATCGACGAGGGTGCGGCCGATCTGCTGCACCACCGAGGGTTGGATGCCCTCGGAGGGCTCGTCGAGGAGGATCAGCGCCGGCCCGCCGACGAGGACGCGGCCGATGGCGAGCTGCTGCTGCTGGCCGCCCGAGAGCGTCCCCGCCCGCTGCCCGCGCCGCTCCCGCAGGATCGGGAAAGGCCCGAAGGCGCGCTCGTAATCCGGCCGCTCCCCCTTCGGCAGCAGCGACGCGCCGACCGTCAGGTTGTCGACGACGCTCATGCGCGGGAAGACATCGCGGCCCTGCGGCACGTAGCCGATGCCGAGGCGGGCGCGCCGGTGGGCGGCGAGCCCCTCGACCGCCGCACCCCGGAACGCGATGCCGCCCGCGGAGGCGGGCAGGAGTCCGACGAGGCTGCGCATCAGCGTCGACTTGCCGACGCCGTTGCGGCCGATCACCGCCACGATCTCGCCGGGCCGGACCGCGAGGTCGACGCCCTGCAGCACGGGCTTGCCGCCGTAGCCGGCGCGGAGGCCGGTCGTCGCGAGGAGCGGCTCAGGCATCGGCGACGCTCCGCAGCGGCGGCGCGTCCGCCTCCCCGAGGTAGATCGCGGCGACCCGCTCGTCCGCGATGATCGCGTCGGTGGTGCCCTGGGCGAAGATGCGCCCGACGTGGAGCACGGTCACCCGCTGGGCGATCTGCCGGACGAAGGCCATGTCGTGCTCGATGGCCAGCACCGCGACGCCGTCGCGGTTGAGCGCCTGCACCATCGCGCCGGTGGCGAAGGTCTCGTCCGGCGACATCCCGGCGGTGGGCTCGTCGAGGAGGAGCAGGCGCGGCTTGAGGCTGATCGCCATGCCGATCTCCAGCCACTGCTTCTGCCCGTGGCTGAGGTTGCCGGCGCGGTCGGAGGCCGCCGCGGTGAGATTGAGGAAGGCGAGCAGTCGGCGGATCTCGGCACCGAGCGAGGCGCCCTCGAGATGGTGCTGCAGGGCTATCTCCAGGTTGTGCGCCACCGACAGGCTCGGGAAGATGCCCGGCACCTGGAACTTGACGCTCATGCCCCGCCGGATCCGCGCGAAGGGCTTGAGCGCGGTGATGTCCTCGCCGGCGTAGAGGATCTGCCCCCGCTCCGGCGTGTACTCGCCGAGCAGCAGGCGGAAGAAGGTGCTCTTGCCGGCGCCGTTCGGCCCGATCAGGCAGTGGATCTCCCCCGCCGCGAGGGCGAAGTTCACGTCGTTGGTGACGTGGAGCCCGCCGAAATGCTTGCTCAGATCGCGGGTCTCGAGCAGCGGGCTCATCGGCCCACCTCCCGGCGGCGGAGGCGCCCGAGCCCGCGCATGGCCGCCACCACGAGGCCGTCGGGCGCCGCCAGCACCACCACGACGAGGAGCAGGCCCATCACCACCAGGGCGTACTGGCTGCCGTAGATCGTCAGCGCCTGGAAGCCGCCGAGGACCACGAGCGTGCCGATGAGCGTGGCCGTCAGGTCGCCGCGGCCGCCGACCGCGACCCAGATCACCGGCAGCGCGGCGGCGGTGAGCCCCATGCTGGAGGGCGTGATGTACTGGCCCCAGGCGGTGTAGAGGGTGCCGCTCAGCCCCGCGAGGGCCGAGCCGATCACGAAGGCGGCGAGCTGGTAGCGCCGCACGTCGTAGCCGAGCATCTCGGCCCGCTCCGGGTTCTCGCGGATCGCCACCAGCACGTTGCCGAACCGGGCGTTCACCAGGATGCGCAGCGCGAGGTAGACGACGATCAGGAGGCCCAGGAGGCCGTAGTAGAGGGCGACGTCGGGAAACAGCACGACGTCGCCGTCGGGCCACGGCACTGTCAGGGGCGGCATGCCACTCATGCCGTTGTAGCCGTTGAGCCGCGCCGCCCCGATCTTCCATTCCGGACCGGCGGTCTGCGCCATGAAGCGCTCCAGGGCGAGCGTCACCGACAGGGTGATGATGCCGAGGAACACCCCGCCGATCCGGCCGAAGAACAGGAAGTAGCCGAGGAGCGCCGCCATCACGGCCGAGAGCGCGACCGCCAGCACCAGGGCCGCCAGGGTGAAGCCGTAGGCCGCGCCGACATTGAGCGTGAGCACGCCGTAGGCGTAGCCGGAGAGGCCGAAGAAGGCGGTCTGGCCGAAGCTGAGCGCGCCGCCGTAGCCCCAGATCAGGCACAGGCCGAGCGCCATGAACACCCAGCAGAAGAAGTACGCCGTGTTGCCGACCGTGTAGCCGTCCGCGAACCACGGGTAGGCCACCGCGGCGGCGACCGCGAGCGCGAAGGCGGTCCAGAAGGCCGGGCCGCGCCCCAGGGTCTGCGGACCCTCGAGGCGCCGGAGCAGGGTCATCGCCGGAATCATCGCCACGGCCTCAGGCCCGCTCGCGCAGGATCAGGCCCGAGATGCCCCGCGGCAGCACCCGGATCACCAGGATCACCGCGACGAGGAGGCCGATCTGTCCGAACAGCTGGCCCTGCCACGTCGTGAGCAGCGCCCGCACCGTGCCCAGCACGAGCGCCGCCGGCGCCGTGCCGAGAAAGATGTCGGCGCCGCCGACCACCACGGTGACGAAGGCCTCCATGATGAAGGTCGTCCCCATGGTCGGCACGATGGTCATGGTCGGCGCGTAGAGCCCGCCCGCGAGGCCCGCCAGCGCCGCGCCGAGGCCGAAGGTCAGGGCGTAGACCTTGCGGGTGTCGACGCCGAGGGCCTCGGCCATGTGCGGCACCTGGATGGTGGCGCGGGCGAGCGTCCCGAAGCGGGTGGCGTTGAAGGCGAGATAGAGGCCGGCCAGCACAGCGACGGCGGCGACCATCAGCACCACGCGGTAGGTCGAATAGGAGTAGCCGCCGACCGTGAAGCTGCCGAGCGGCGTGCCGATCCCCGGCATGCTGGAGCCCAGCAGGATCAGCGTGCCCTGCGTCGCCGCGAGGCTGATGCCCCAAGTCGCCACGATCGTGTCGAGGGGCCGCCCGTAGAGGTGGCGGATGACGAGGCGCTCCATCACCATGCCGACGGCCCCGGCGACGAGCGCGCCGGCCAGGATCCCCAGCGGAAGCGGCAGCCCCGCCCGCGTGGTCGCCGCCGTGACGTAGGCGCCGCACATGATCAGCTCGCCGTGCGCGAGGTTGATCACGCCCATCATGCCGAACACCACCGCGAGACCGCAGGCGGAGAGGACCAGGAACGAGAACGCGTCGCCGATCTGGTAGAGGAACGTGAAGGCGTGAGTCAGCAGATCCATCCGGAGGCCCGATCGTGATGGCTGTGGGCCGGGGCCTCGGCCCCGGCGATGTCGCGTCGTCTCCGGCCCGGGGCCGCGGCGCGCGGGAACCCGTCCCGGCGGCTCAGGGCTTCGGCGGGTTGCTCGGCGTGTACTGCGCCATCGGATCCTTCTTCGTCAGGTCGCAGCCGGCCTTCCCGAGCCAGTAGGGCTGGATGTTGTCCCAGGTCTTCGGGAAGGAGATCGCGTGCTTCTCGTCGACCTTCGCGAGGTAGATCGTGTGGGAGGCGTGCTGGCTCTTCGGGTCGATGCAGACCTTGCCCTCCGGCGCGTCCACGCAGACGTCGCCCGCCGCGATGACCTTGCGGAGGTCGGCGCGCTTGGTCGATCCGTTCGCCCGCTCGACCATCTGCTTGTAGAGGTAGACCGCGAGGTAGGAGTTCTCGGCCTCCTGGTTCACGTAGGGCTCGTTCGGGAACTTCGCCTTCCACTTGGCGAGGAACGCCTTGCTCGACGGGCTGTCGACCTCCTCGATGTAGTTCGTGGTCACGTACATGTTGGCGAGGCTGGGGGGCTGGAAGCGCTTGTGCTCGTAGCCCTGGCCGATATTGACCGAGGAGCCCATCGGCACCTTCAGGTTCGCGGCCGCCGCCTGCTCGTAGTAGGAGGCCTGCGCCGTCCCGACGAGCAGCGTCATCAGGATGTCGGGCTTGGCCTTCTGGATGTTCTGGATCGTCTGCGAGAACTGCGACACGCCGAGGGGGATGAACTCCTCCCCGACCATCTCGCCGCCGTTCTCCTTGACGATGTTGCGCACCCACTCCGCCGAAATCTGACCGAAATTGTAGTCGGCCGCGATCGTGTAGACCCGCTTGCCGAACTTCTCCATCATCCACGGGATCAGCGTCGAGAATTGCTGCTCCGGCACCGCGCCGGTGACGATCATGTGGCCGTCGCAGACGCCGCCCTCGTACTGGTTGTTGTAGAACGCGAAACCGTCGAGCTGGTCGACGATCGGCCGGTAGGCCTCGCGGGACGCGCTGGAGAAGCCCGCGAAGACGGCGTTGACCTTGTCGCGCTGGAGCACCCGGCGCATGAATTCCTGGTAGCGCGTGTTGTCGGACTGCGTGTCGTAGATCACGAGTTCCAGCTTGCGCCCGGCGATGCCGCCCGCGGCGTTGATCTCGTCCGCGGCGAGCTGGATGCCGTGGACCTTGCCGATGGTGGCGACGGCGAAGTCGCCGGACTGGTCCTCGAGGACGCCGAGCTTGATCGGGTCGGCGGCGCGCGCCGCCGGGGCGGCCAGGGATGCGCCCGCGAGCAGGGCGGCCGCGAGGGCGGACAGGCGGGATCCGCGGGGCGTTCTCGGCATCAGGGCGTCCTCGTTTTCGGGTTGGCGACGGAGCTTCAGGATCGGGCGAGCCGCGGCGGTGCGACCGGCGCCGCGACCGCCGGACGGGCGCGCACCAGCGCCTCGCAGTAGGCCTCTAGGGGCTGCCGGGCGCGCATGGCGTCGCGGCGCAGAGTCTCGTAGGCCGCGTCGTCGTCGACGCCGTGCTCCTGCATCAGCCGCAGGATCGCCTTGACGACGTGGCGCCGGCCGCGCCTCCGCTCCTCGTGGCGGGCAAGACGCTCTTCGAGGAGACGGCGCCGGTTGTGCTCGTTCACCGCCAGGAACAGAGCGGCGTAGACCGAGGCGCCGTGGATCGGCTTGCGCAGCAGGCCGGTCGCGCCGAGCTGGAGCAGCCCCTTGAGGCGGCTCGGCGCCTCGACGCCCACGAGCCCGACCACCGGGACCGGCGGCAGGTCGGGCACGGCGCTCGCCGCGAGGCCCGGCAGCGGCAGGTCGCCGTCCACGATGACGATGTGGTGCTCGGGGTCGAGGATCTCGAGATCGAGCCACGGCGCCTCGCCGGCCGGGACGACCGAGGCCACGGTGAGCCCGAGCTTCATCAGGGTGCTCGCCAGGACGTCCGTGGCGGTGCTCTGTGGCGCGATCAGCAGGGCCTGCGCGCCGCTGAAATTCTGGATCAGCCGGGGCGTCGTCATGGCACCACCTTCAGGTGCGGGCGCCGGCTCACCGGCACGACGCGCGGATCGCTGCGCACGAGGTAGGGGTCCGGCGCGACCGGCGCCTCGGCCTGCGCCACGATGGTGAAGCGGGCCGCCGCCGTCGAAAGGCCGATCCGGGGGGTCAGGCAGGCGTGGAGGGTCGTCTCGTCGAGGCGCACCGGTCCCTGGGGCGCCTCGAACTCGTCGGCGCAGGCTGCCCGGCGCACCGTCGCGGCATCCTCGGTCCCGGCCCGCGCCAGCGCCCGCGCCAGGAGATGCACCGCGATGTACGAGGATTCCGCATCCGCCGAGGGGGTCGGGCCTTCGGGGAAACGCGCCGCGTAGGCCGCCATGAAGGCGCGGTTGCGGGGCGTGTCGATCGACGTGAAGTAGACGCTGGAGGACAGGTGGCCGTCGACCGCCTCCGGCCCGATCGCCTCCAGTTCCGGCTCGGCCAGGCTGCAGCTCGCCACCGGCATGGTCCGCGCCTGGTCGATGCCGCGCGCCGCGCAGGCGCTCCGGAAGTCGCGGAAGAACCGGTACGCCGAGATCCCGATCAGCGTGTTGAAGACGAAGTCCGGCTTCGCGGCCAGGATCGCCGCGATCACCTGATCGAAGGCAGTCTCGCCCACCGCGAGGTAGCGCTCGCCCGCGACGTCGCCGCCGGCGATCGCCAGCGTCTCCCGCAGGATCCGGTTGTTCTCCCAGGCCCAGATGTAGTTGGAGCCGACGCAGAAGGCCGTGCGGCCGCCCCGGGCGAGGAGGTGCCGCACCAGCGGGACGATGTGCTGATTCGGCGCCGCCCCGGTGTAGACCACGTTCGCCGAGGTCTCGAAGCCCTCGTAATGCGACGGGTACCAGAGCAGGGCGTCCCGCTTCTCGAAGATCGGGATGATCTCCTTGCGGCTCGACGAGGTGTAGCAGCCGACGACGTGGCGGATCCCCGCGTCGAGGAGCCGCTCGGCGCCGGCGACGTAGCCCGCGAGGGCGCCCTGCGGATCGCGGATCACCGGCTCCAGGACGCAGTCGCCCCGCGCGTTCACCTCGTCGACCGCCAGGAGCGCGCCGTTCAGCATCGCCCTCCCGACGAGACCGTAGGGTCCGTCCGCGGAGAACAGGATTCCGATGCGGTAATGGCTGAGGCCCATGCAATCCTTCAGAACGCAAAAAGCCCGCCAGTGCGGAAGCACTGCGGGCGGCATCGCCGTGAAAGATAGTGACGTATTGGCGCGAAACTGGGCAGCTTTGCCCCGCGCCTGAAAACTAGGCTCCTCGGTAATGGCCTCGGTGTCAAGTCCCGCGCAGTCTTTTCGGAACCGGCGTCTTGATGATTGCTTCCCGGGTCGCTGATCGGCGTCTGCGCCAAGCCCGTCCGCGGCGCCTGCGACCGCGGAGGCGAGGCGGATGACGGCCGCGCCAGGCCGGCACAGGATCGCTCGGCACCTTTGGCCCGCGCGATTATTCCGATTTCCGGAATGATGAACTGCGGAGAACGCCTATTCTGCTCGCCCGAACGCGGCGGCATTCTCCTCACACGGCCCGGGGCGATCCCGGCCCCCGACGGAGATCCACGGTCATGAAGCTCTACCACCATCCCCTCTCCGGCCACGCGCATCGGGCCCGCCTGTTCCTCTCCCTGGTCGAGGCCCCGCACGAGCTGATCGAGGTCGACCTGAAGGCGGGCGGACACAAGACGCCGGCCTTCCTGGCCATGAACCCGTTCGGTCAGGTGCCGGTGCTCGACGACGACGGCGTGATCGTCTCAGATTCCAACGCCATCCTCGTCTACGTGGCGAAGCGGCTCGGCCGATCCGACTGGCTGCCCGAGGATCCGCGCGCCGCGGCGGCGGTCCAGCGCTGGCTCTCGGTCGCGGCGGGCGAACTCGCCTACGGGCCGGCGGCGGCGCGGCTGATCACGGTGTTCGGCGCCCAGTTCCATCCGGAGGAGGTGATCGCCCGGGCGCACACGCTCCTGGGGCGGCTCGAGGCGCATCTCGATGGCCGGGACTGGCTCGCGGCCGAGCGGCCGACCGTCGCGGACGTGGCGGTCTACAGCTACCTCGCCCGCGCCCCGGAGGGGAACGTGGACCTGTCGGGCTACCCGCGGGTCGAGGCCTTCCTGCGCCGGATCGAGGGCCTGCCGGGCTTCGTCCCCTTCGCCCAGACCCCCGCGGGCCTCACGGCCGCGGCGTGACCGGAAGGCCCCGGGCGCACCCGCGCCCGGGGGCGGATGCAGATGGAGGGCGCGAAGATGGCTGACGGTCAGACCCTTGCGACGCTGCCGACATGGCATGCCGGCGAGACGTCCATCCAGGAGACGGTCGGCGCCGCCGACCGGATGGCGGTGGTCGGCCAGCGGGTGGTGCGGGACTTCATGCCCGATCAGCACCGCGCCTTCTTCGCGGAGATCCCCTTCATCGTGCTGGGCAGCGTCGACCGGCAGGGCGACGCCTGGGCCACGCTCCTGGCCGGCCGTCCCGGCTTCATCTCCTCGCCGACCGCCACGACCCTCGACATCGCCGCGCGGCCGGACCCGGCCGACCCCGCGTCCGACGGCACGGGCGACGGCGACGCAATCGGCCTCCTCGGGATCGCGCTGGACAGCCGCCGCCGCAACCGCGTCAACGGCCTCGTCCGCTCCACGGCCGGCGGAGTCCTGCACTTCGCCGTCGACCAGAGCTTCGGGAACTGCCCGCAATACATCCAGCTGCGCGACAGGACCTTCGTCGGCGAGCCGGGCGCCCCCGCTCCGGCCCTCGCCGAGGAGAGCGCGGAGCTCGACCCGGAAGCCCGCGGCCTGATCGCGGCGGCGGACACGTTCTTCGTGGCCTCCTACGCCGACCGGGAGGGCCGGCGCCAGGTCGACGTCTCGCATCGCGGCGGCAAGGCGGGGTTCGTCCGCGTCGCCGCGGACGGCACGCTGACCATCCCCGACTTCGCCGGCAACCTGTTCTTCGCCACGCTCGGGAACATCTTCCTGAACGGCAGGGCCGGCCTGGTCTTCACCGATTTCGAGACGGGCGATCTCCTGCAGCTGACCGGCGACGCCGCGGTGATCCTGGACTCGCCCGAGATCGCGGCCTTCCAGGGCGCCGAGCGGCTCTGGAGCTTCCGCCCGCGCCGGGTGATCCGCCGACGCGGTGCCCTGCCGCTGCGCTGGTCTTTCCGGCCGGACGGCTGGTCGCCGAACGCGCTGATGACCGGCGACTGGGCAGAGGCCGCCGACCGCGTCCGGGCGGCCGAGCGCGCGACGCAGTGGCGGCCGTTCCGGGTAGCCGAGATCGTCGACGAGAGCCGCACGATCCGGTCCTTCCACCTGACCCCGGACGACGGGGCCGGGCGGCTCCCGCACCGCGCGGGCCAGCACCTGCCGATCCGCGTGTCACTGCCAGGGGCCGACGCGCCGGTCATCCGGACCTACACGCTCTCGGTCGCGCCCTCGGACCCGACCTACCGGATCAGCGTGAAGCGCGACGGCACCGTCTCGCAGCACCTCCACGACCGAGTTCGGGTCGGCGACATCGTCGAGGCGCGCGCGCCCGGCGGCGGCTTCACCCTCGACGCGAGCGCGGCGCGCCCGGCCGTGCTGCTCGCCGGCGGCGTCGGGATCACGCCGCTCCTCGCGATGCTCCGGCACGTGGTCTACGAGGGCCTGCGCACCCGCAAGATCCGGCCGACCACGCTCGTCTACGCCGCCCGCACCCGCGCCGAGCGCGCCTTCGATCGGGAGCTATCCGAACTCGCCGCGGCGGCGCAGGGAGCCGTGCGGATCGTGCGCGTTCTCAGCGATGTCTCCGATGCGACGGCCGGCGTCGATTACGAGGCCGCGGGCCGGATCGACATGGGCCTGCTCACGCGGTTCCTGGCCTTCGCGGATTACGATTTCTACCTGTGCGGCCCGTCAACCTTCACCCAGGCGCTCTATGACGGCCTGCGCGGCTACAACGTGGCGGACGACCGGATTCACGCGGAGGCGTTCGGTCCCTCGGGGCTCAACCGCGACACCGGAACGGCGGCATCCGCGCCCCCGCGGCCACCGGCCTCCACGGAGACGGTGCCGATCGCCTTCCTCGACACCGGCAAGGAAGCGCGCTGGACGCCGGATTCGGGCAGCCTCCTCGACCTCGCCGAGGCGCGGGGTCTCGCACCGGAGTTCAGCTGCCGCGAGGGCAGCTGCGGGACCTGCCGCACCAAGCTGCTCGCCGGCGCGGTGACCTATCCGAGGGAACCGAGCGCACCGGTAGCTGAGGACGAGGTGCTGATCTGCTCCGCGGTGCCCGCGGAGGGCACGGACCGGGTGCAGCTCGCGCTGTGACGCGCGCGACGGCGCGGCCCGCGCCGTGTTCCGCCTTGCGGGACCGGCGCCGGCGGATCATCCTGCGCCGCTACCGGAGCCGGGCTGAACCTTCCCCGAGGACAAGGAGCCCATCCTGTCCCGTCCGCCGCTGCCGCCCTTCGACGCGCAGAGCGCGATCACGAAAGTCCGCCTCGCCGAGGGTGGGCTGATGCGCTATCGGCACAGCAGCATCAACGCGTTGCCGATCGCGGAATCGGACCGCGAGTTTCACTGGCCCCTCGGGCGCCGGCCGGACGACCATCCGGGCCTGAGCCATTTCGGCTTCTGACCGATCGGCCGGGACGCCGACGCGGCGGGCCGGATCGGGCGTGAGCGTCGCGACCCGGCGGCGAGAACCCGGAGCGAGGCTATGGATCGGTGGCAGGCCATGCGCATCTTCGCGAAGGTCGCCGAGACGGCGAGCTTCGCGCAGACCGCCCGCCTCCTGCACATGAGCCCGCCGGCCGTGACGCGCGCCGTGGCGGCGCTCGAGGAGACCATCGGCGCCCGCCTCCTGATCCGGACGACCCGCTCCGTGAAGCTCACGGAAGCGGGCAGCCGGTACTACGAGGATTGCCGGCGGATCCTGGCCGACATCGCCGAGGCGGAATCGGCGGCGGCCGGCTCCAACGCGACGCCGTCGGGCACGCTCGCGGTGACGGCCTCGGTCCTGTTCGGACGGATGCACGTGCTCCCGATCGTCACCGACTACCTCGACACCTACCCGACCATGGTGGCGCGGACCCTCTTCGTCGACCGGCCGGTCAGCATGGTGGAGGAGGGGATCGACGTGGCGATCCGCATCGGCCACCTGACCGATTCCGGGTTCACGGCCGCTCGAGTCGGGTCGGTGCGCCACGTCATCTGCGGCGCCCCGGACTACTTCGCGCGGCACGGTGTGCCGGCGACCCCGGCGGATCTCAAGCGCCACCGGATCGCCGTCTCCACCGGGGCCTTCGCGTCGCCGGAGTGGCGGTTCGGCCGGAACGAGCGGGTGGTCGTCCGCCCCACTCTGGAGGGCAACACCAACGAGGTCTCGATCGGCGCCGCACGGTCGGGCTGGGGGCTGGCGCGTGTCCTGAACTACCAGATCGGCCCGGACCTGCGGGACGGCCGGCTGCAGATCGTGCTCGCCGATTACGAGGAAGCGCCGCTGCCCGTCCACGTCCTGTACCCGGAAGGCCGGCACGCGCCCGCGAAGGTGCGGACGTTCGTCGACCTGGCCGTGGCGCGGCTGCGCGCCAACCGGACGCTGAACTGAGAGCAGCCCGGATCGACGACGGTCGCATTGGTCGCAGCCGCGGCCGGGGAAAGGATGGCTCAGTCTTAGGTTAGTTTTTTTAGGATCTTCCGCATCTTCTGCGGGCAATGGGGGCCCATACGTGACGAGACCCGAGCGCGCGACCGTGGGCAACCGCCCCTCAGCGGCCATTCGCCCGGATGTCGACGCGGTGGCGCTCTGAGAGGAGTCAGGCGCATGGATCAGTGGACCCGCCTGGATCCCGTCTACGATTCCGAGGCGGCCGCGCGCGCGATCGCCGCGTCGGCGCCCGCGCGCGCCGACGCCCAGGATCACGACGACGGCTTCCCACTGGATGACATCGCCGATCTCGCCCGCCTGGGGCTGCTCGCCGCGCCCGTGCCGGTGGATCACGGCGGCGCGGGCCTCGGGACGGAGCCGGGCGCCGGTGCCCTGGCGGAGGTTCTGCGGCTGGTCGGCTACGGAAGCCTCGCTCTCGGCCGGCTCTACGAGGGTCACGTCAACGCCCTCCAGCTCGTCGCCCGGTACGGCTCACCCGCCCAGCGCGTCCGCCTGTTCGCCGACGCGCGCGCCGGCCACCTGTTCGGTGTCTGGAACACCGAGCCGGGGGAAGGCGGCCTCACGATCGAGGCCTCGGACGTCGACGGCCATCTCCGCGGCGTGAAGACCTTCGCGTCGGGCGCCGGCTTCGTCACCCGCGCCCTCGTCACCGCCCGGCATCCGGGACAGGGCGGCACGGCGATGATGGTGGTGCCGCTCGACGCCGGCACGCGGTCCGATCTCTCGGCGTGGCGGGCGCAGGGCATGCGCGCCTCGGCGACCGGCACGATCGACTTCACTGGCCTCGCCTTCGCGGCCGACGATATCCTCGGTCAGCCCGACGATTACTTCCGGCAGCCGGCCTTCTCGGGCGGCGCGTGGCGCTTCGCGGCGGTGCAGCTCGGCGGCATCGAGGCCGTGTTCGATGCCTGGCGCGGCCATCTGCGCCGCCTCGGCCGGGGGAGCGATCCGCACCAGCTGGCGCGCCTCGGCGAGGGTGCCATCGCGGTCGAGGGCGCGCGTCTCTGGGTCGAGCGCGGGGCGCAGGTCGCGTCGGACGCGGCGATGCCGCCGGAGCGCGTCGTCGCCTACATCAACCTGGTCCGCCTCGCGGTCGAGCGCGCCGGCCTCGACATCCTCCAGCTGGCCCAGCGCTCGGTCGGCCTCCAGGGCTTCCTGCGCGGCCATCCGCTGGAGCGGCTGTCGCGCGATCTCGCCACCTACCTGCGCCAGCCCGGACCGGATCACGCGCTCACCAGCGCGGCCTCCGAGATCCTGCGCGGGGACGGCCTGGCCGGTGACCTCTGGACCGAGAACGCCGCGTGACGGGGCAGAGCGGCCACGCCACCGCATCGCGGACCGTCTGGCTGGACACGCCGGAGCGGTACGGCCGCGTCAGCCGCGGCTTCCACTGGGTGATGGCGGCCCTGTTCGCCTGGCAATTCACCGGGGCGCTGCTCTACGTCACGATCGGCGATGCGGCGCTCACCCGCCTCATCGGCGGCAGCCACTTCACCCTCGGCTTCACCCTGTTCGTGCTCGTGCTCCTGCGCGGAGTGTGGGGCCTCGCGAACCTTCACCGGCGCCCCGCCCATCCGGGCGCGCCGGGGCGCGCGGTCGCGGCCGGTCACGGCCTGATCTATCTCCTGATGGTCCTGGTCCCGAGCCTCGCGCTGCTGCGCCAGTACGGATCGGGCAAGCCCTTCGCGCCCTACGGCATCCCGGTGATGCCGGCCCGCGAGACGAAGATCGAGTGGATGATGCTGCCCGCCGACCTGTTCCACTACTGGCTGGGCTTCACGCTTCTCGTCGTCGTGCTCGGCCACGCCGCGATGGCGTTCCTGCACCGCAGGCTCTGGAACGAGACCGTCCTGACCCGCATGACCTGACCGGCGGCGGGCCCGCGGGACGCGATCCTCAGCCCGTCGCCTCCGCCGCGGCGGGCGCGCGGTCGGGCAGCGGCGCGTCCAGCGTGAAGACCACGCCGCGGGGTCGGTACTCGATCTCGGCCGAGCCGCCCATCTCGGCGGCCAGCGCCCGCTCGATGAGGCGCGTGCCGAACCCGCCGCGGGCCGGTGCCGTCACCGCGGGTCCGCCGACCTCCTCCCAGCGGAACCAGAGACGGGCCGGCGTCGCCCCGTCGACCACGTCCCAGTTCAGGACCACTCGCCCCCGGTCGTTCGACAGGGCGCCGTACTTCACGGCGTTGGTCGCCAGTTCGTGCAGCGCCATCGTGAAGGCGAGCGTCAGGCGCGGCGTCAGCCACACCTCCGGTCCGTTGATCAGGAAGCGCTGTCCCGCCCCGCCCCGGAACGCCTGGAGGGTGCCCTCCACGATGACGTCGAGCGTGGCCCCGATCCAGCTCTGGCGGGTCAGGACGTCGTGGGCCGCCGAGAGCGAGTGCAGACGCGCGTCGAGGGTCCTATGCGCCTCCTCCAGGGAGGCGGCGTTGCGCAGGGTCTGGTGCGCGATCGACTGCATGGTCGCCATCGAGTTCTTCACCCGGTGATTCAACTCGTCAGCCAGGAGGGCGCGGTGCTCCTCCGCGCGCTTGCGCTCGGTCACGTCGATGGAGACGCCGGCCATGCTCAGCGGCTGCCCGACCGAGTCGTAGAAGGTCTGACCCCGGATCTGCAGCCAGCGCAGTTCGCCGCCGGGCGTGCGCGCCCGGTACTCGATGTCGTAGTCGCTGTGCTCGCGGATCGATGTCTGCACCGCCGCCTGCATGCGCGGCCGGTCCTCGGGCTCGATCGCGGCGATCAGGTCCTCGTAGCTGAACGCCTCGCCCGGCGCCCGCCCGAAATTCTCCTTGCAGGTCTCGGAGGCCACGAGCCGCATGTCGGCGAGATCGAGGGTCCACGAGCCGAAACGTCCGGCCTTCAGGATGAATCGCAGCCGCTCCTCGCTGCGGGTCAGGTCGCTGGTGCGGCGCTCGATCTCCTGCTCGAGCGCCTCCCGGTCGCGCTGCATCCGCGCGAGCTTCTCCCGCTCCAGCGTCACGTCGAACTGCGACGCGAAGAAGTAGGTGAGCTCCCCGTCGCGATCGAAGACCGGCGAGATCAGCAGCCGGTTCCAGAAGAGCTCGCCGTTCTTCTTGTGGTTCAGGAGCTCGATCTCGATCGGCACGCGGCGGGCGATCGCCGCCCTGATCTTCGCGATGTCGGCCTTGCTGGTCTCGGGCCCCTGAAGGAACCGGCAGTTCCGGCCGATGATCTCGTCGTGGCCGTACCCGGTCAACTTGGAGAAGGCGGCGTTGACGAAGACGATGGGGTTGTCCGGCTGATGGGGATCGGTGATCAGCATCGGCATCCGCGTCGCCCGGACGGCGGAGACGAAGGGGTCGGTGCTCGCGTCGGTGCGGGCGAATTCCGCCTCGAAACGCGTGCGTTCCTGCTGATCCGTCAATGCCCGGTCGCCCCTGTCACGACTCGCCGATGGCGGCCTTCGGCCCTCGTGGCGTGGCTGTACCACAGCGGGGATCGCTTGTGCGCAATCATGATGCGGTCCGAGACGCCGCAGGGGGTCGCGACGCCTTGCCCGATCGGACACGGGAAGAGGCCCGCCGCTACACCGCGGCCCGACCGGGGCCGAACCCGGCCGGCGGGCGCGAGCCGAGATGGTCCCGCAGCGTCCGGCCTTCGTACTCGGTGCGGAACAGGCCGCGCCGCCGCAGCTCCGGCAGGACCAGCGCGATGAAGTCGTCGAGGCCGCCGGGCAGCGTCGGCGGCATGATGTTGAAGCCGTCCGCCCCGCCGGCCCGGAACCGCGCCTCCATCTCGTCCACGATCTGGGCCGGCGTACCGACGATCTGCGAGTGGCCGCGCGCGCCGGCGATGCGCAGGTAGAGCTGGCGCAGGGTCAGGCCCTCGCGGCGGGCGAGGTCGAACATGAGCTGCTGGCGGGACTTGATGCCTTCGGTCTCGGGCAACTCCGGCACCGGCCCCTCGGGATCGTAGCCCGACAGATCGTGGCCGCCGATCATGCGACCGAGCAGCGCCAGCCCGACCACCGGGTCGATCAGGTCCTGCAGCGCCTCGAACTTCGCCCGCGCCTCGGCCTCGCTGCGCCCGACGACGGGGAACAGGCCGGGCATGATCTTGAGGTCATCCGGCGCACGACCGAAGCTGGGCATGCGCCCCTTGAGATCGCCGTAGAACTCGACCGCCTCCTCCAGCGTCTGGTTCGCGGTGAAGACGATCTCGGCGGTCCGCGCCGCGAGGTCCTTGCCGGGCCCGGAAGCGCCGGCCTGCACCAGCACGGGCTGGCCCTGCGGCGTCCGCGAGATGTTGAGCGGACCGCGGACCTCGAAATGCTTGCCCCGGTGATCCAGCGGGCGGAAGCCGTCCGGCTTCGAGAACTGGCCGCTCGCGCGGTCGATGATCACGGCGCCGTCGTCCCAGGTGTTCCAGAGGCCGAGGACCACGTCCGCGAATTCCTCGGCGCGCTCGTAGCGGTCGGCGTGACGGCCGATCCGGTCGCCGCCGAAATTCGCCGCCTCCGCGTCGGTCGCGGAGGTCACGAGGTTCCAGCCGGCGCGCCCGCCGCTGAGATGGTCGAGGGAGGCGAACCGGCGCGCGACGTTGAAGGGCTCGTTGAAGCTGGTGGAGGTGGTGGCGACGAGACCGATCCGGCGCGTCACCGCCGCGAGGGCCGACAGCAGCGTCAGCGGCTCGAAATGGGTCGAGCGCGCGGTGCGCTCGCTCGACCGCAGGTCGAGGTCGCGGATCCCGCTCCCGTCCTCCAGGAAGATGAGGTCGAACTTCGCGGCCTCGGCGCGCTGCGCCCAGCCGACATAGCGCTCCAGGACGAGCCCGCCGTCGGCCTCGCTGGAGGGATGGCGCCAGCCCGCGACGTGGTGGCCGGTCGCGTAGAAGAACGCGCCGAGGCGCAGGGTACCCTGTCTCATCGAACCGACCGTCATCGTGCCTGCTCCGCTCCGTGCCTTCCGCGCGGGCCGGTGTCCAGCCGAACCGTGCGCACGGGCGGACCCCGCGTCGCGCACGGCTCATCCGCCGCACCGGAACTCCGGCCGGGCGGCCGGAGCCTCAGCGCGGGACTGCGGCGTCCGGCGCGTTGTCGGCGGGGAGGTCGCGCAGGTCGGACGAGGCGTAACGCCCGTGCCGGGCCGCCAGCGAGCCCCTTGCCTCCTGCATCGGCATGAAGGCCGAGAATCCGACCGGCTCGGCCACGTCGTGGTAGATCGCCTCCATGCCGCCGCGCATGTGGTAGGTCTCGTGCCAGATGCCGACGCCGCGGGTGTCGCGCAGGAAATCCCGCCACCAGATCCGGTGCGGCTCGGACTTGGACCACGCGACCATGCTGTCCATGTCCCGCCAGTACCAGCGCATGCCGACATGGAGCGGGCGCAGGCTGAAGATGATGTTGTTCTCGTAGTGCAGGAGGCCCTCCGGCCGCGCCGCGCCGACCCTGTCGATCCGCGGCCCGAAGCCGAGCAGGGTCTTCACGCCGGCCAGGGTGCGGACCTTCATTCCGAGATAGATCACGACGAGGTCCGGGTAGCCCGAGAAGTCCGGGACCGCGTGTCGCCGGTTCGCGCCCATGATCGCGCCCTCCCTCGCCGGCCGGTCTTGGCGGGCCTTCAGCGTCGAGAATAGGCGACGACGCGGTCGGCGAGCAATATTCGTGGACCGCGTTGCTTACGACCTGCGAAGTCCGGCAGTATCGGACGAACCCGGTCGACCTCCGTCACGGCCGCCGCGCGGCAGCCGCGATCCGGGCGGACGCTCCCGCGCGCGCCGCCGCGGAGATCCTCGAGGTTCGTGCCGACCGCCTCGGAGATCTCCGCTCCGTCGCCGGATCGTTCGGGGTCGCGCGCGGCTCAGCGCGTGCGCTTGCCGCAATCCGGGCCATTCTGCTGGGAGCGCGGCCAGGCGCGCGTGCGGATGTACTGTTCGACCACGAGAGCCCCTCCTCCAAGAACAACCACAGCGAGAATGGCTTCGCGGAAAGTGCCAGGATCGATCATCGCCTCGGTTCCCTGAAGTGGATCGCCCCTGCCGGGGCCTGAGAGCTCTTCAACTCTGCTCTCTCTCGTCAATCGCTGATCGCTTCCCGGGTTGCGCTGCCCAGCTGACAATTGCCCTTCGACGACGTGAACATTCTGTAAGACCGAGGATCGAGAGAGCGGCGCGTCGGCGCCGAGCGCGCGGCCGGACAATGGGCCCGTCCACCGCGTGCGCTGGCCGACTGGCATCGTGTCGACGGCGCAAGGCCTTCGAGATTTCGCGCGACGCGCCCGTGTCGGATGCTAGGATCCGACGATGCAGCAGCAGATCTCGGTCATCACGCTCGGCGTCTCATCGCTCGGCCGGTCGCGCGCCTTCTACGGCGACGGCTTCGGCTGGGCTCCCGTGTTCGAGAACGACGAGATCGTCTTCTACCAGATGAACGGGTTCATGCTCGGAACCTGGCAGAACCCCAACCTCGACCAGGACATGCGGCGCGCGAGCGAACCGAGCCCGAGCGCGTTCTGCCTCGCCCACAACGTCCCGAACCGCGGCGACGTCGCGCCCACCATCGCGCGGCTCGTCGCGGCGGGCGGGACGCTCCTGCGCGCGGCCGACGAACCGCCCCACGGCGGATTCCGCGGATATCTGAGCGATCCGGACGGACATGCCTGGGAGATCGCCTGGAACCCGGCCTGGCGGATCGATGAAAGCGGTCGGGTGACGTTCGGACTCTGAGCGGGCGCGGAGGCCGCCCAGAGATCGGCCGTGCCGGGAAGGCCGCGCCTCAGAGGTGGGTGAGCCGCAGGCGCCACCCGGACGAATCCGCGACGATGGCCGGGTCGAGGGCCGGATCGGGCGGCCGCGCCGCGGCCGGCGCGGCCGTCGGAGGCTCCGCCACGGCGATGTCGGCGGACGGGGCGCGGCCGGAGACGCAGCCGCAGAGGGGCAGCGCCAGGGCGAGTGCCGCGACGGCGACAGACCGGATCGGTACGGCCCACCCGCGGATCGGCGATCCGGCCTCGACCGCGCGGGAGACCGCGGCGCTCCGTCCTCGGCGCGGAGCGCGTCCGGAAACGGGTCCCGGCGGACGGCCTGAAGCGGCGCCGCGGAGGGGCCGGGTGCCCGACGCGGCCATGGTCCGGCCCCGGCACTCGGCCTCAGGCGCCCGCCGGCCCGCGGCTCACGTGGCCGCCCAGGAGGAGCGCCTTGGCGGCCGCGTCGATCCGGCCGAGCCACTTCTCCGCGGTCTCCGCGCGCAGGTCGGCGACGCGGACCTGCTCCTCGGCGGCCCGGACCCAGGCTTCGGCCTCCGCGCGGATCGTCCGGACGCGCGCCTCGGCCTCCGCGCGGATGTCCTGCACCTGGGCGTCCGCCTCGGCCTGGACGCGCTGCAGCCGGATATCGGCGCGGGTCTCGACCTCGCGGACGCGCATCTCGGACAGTTGCAGGCGGTGCCGGGTCTCCGCCAGCGCGCGCTGCGCGGCGGCCAGGGCGGCCTCGTGCGACATGCTCTGCTCCTGCAGGCGCTGCTTCTGCGCTTCGGCGCGGCCGGCCATGCCGGTGATGATGTCGAGCGTGCTCATCCAGTCCGACACCGCCTCGGACTCGCAGGGGACCGGCGCGGGGCCCGCGTCGTTGACCGCGGGTTCCGGCAGGATCGGCGGGTGCGCGACGGGCTCGATGCGCGGCGCGGACAGCGCGGCCGGCCCCTCGACCGTGTCGAAGGACGGCTTGAGCTTCAGGATCTCGGCGGACGGTCCCTCGACGAAGCGATCCAGGCTGTCGGCGACCTGCGAGAGGATGTGGGACCACGTGGCTGTGGGGGCCGCGACCATGATGGCTCTACCCTGGCGGGATTTTGGCAATAGCTAATACAATCTCCGGTATGGTTAATGGATGGTTAATCGGCGGCGCGGCGGCGCGAATCCCGAACGGTTCGTGGCGGCCCGATCAGTCTCGGCAGGCGCGGACGGGTAGCCTCGACAATCTTCCACCGGATCGGTTCCAGTCTCCGAGGCGCTTCGCACGGTTTCGCCAGGTTATCGTCCGCCGACGACCGGACTCCCGGACCGGCCGCGATCGGGCCGGCGTCATCGCGCGGCCTGCGTCGCGGGCGCGGCCTGGATGATCGGCGCGGCCGCGGCCAGGATGGACGCGGCGTCGCGGTCGAGGGGCGGATAGATGCGCGTGCCGTTGATGATCCGCTTCGTCGCCTTCGCGGCGGCGCCCGACGCGACCAGCGTGCCACGATCCCAGCCGGCGGTGTAGACCGCCCCCCAGGCGCCCAGATCCAGCACGGTGACGTAGTCGGGCGCGGCGAAGCGCAGCCGCCGCTCCGGCCGGTCGGCGAGATCGCAGACCGCGTTGAAACCCGCGAACCGACCCATCGGCCGGGCGTGCTGGCACGACATCACCGTGCGATGTCCGGCATCGTCCGCCGCAGCCGAGGCGATGTCGCCGGCCGCGTAGACGCCAGCGAGCCCCTGGACGGCCAGGAAGGCGTCGACGGGCAGGCGCCCGAGCGGGTCGAGGGGGAGGCCGAGCGTGCCGCCCAGCGGGCTCGCCCGCATGCCGGTGGCGCAGACACTCGTCCACGCCGGCAGGCGCGTCCCGTCCGCCAGCATCACCCCGGCGCGATCGACGGCACCGACCCGCGCACCGCCGATGCAGGTCACGCCGGCATCGCGCAAGGCCTCGCGGATCCCCGGCATGGCCGCCGCGCCCATGGCGCTCCCGACCTCGCGCGCGTGGTCGATCAGGATGGTCCGCACCGGACCCGTGGCCCCGGCCCGGTCCCTGGCAGCGGCGAGCCGGGCGGGCAGCTCGCAGGCGAGTTCCAGTCCCACGAGGCCGCCGCCGATGACGACGGCGGTCCAGCGGCCGGCCTCATCCGGCCCGCCCGCGTCACCGAGACGATCGAGATGCGCCGCGAGGGCCTGGGCCCCCGCGAAGGTGTCGACATCGAAGGCGCCCGCGATTCCCGGGATCTCGGGGCGCCACAGCAGGCTTCCGGCGGCGAGGATGAGGCGGTCGTACGCCAGCGTCTCGACGACGCCCGACGACGCGGCGGACGACGCCGCGGGCTCGACCGTGACCGTGCGCGCCGCGGGGTCGATGTCGATCGCGCGCGCCTCGCGGCGTTCCACGCCGATCGGCCCGAGCACGTCGTCGAGAGGCACGCGCAGGGCGCCGAGATCGGTCTCGTAGCAGCGGACCCGGATGACGTGGAACGGGTCCGGCGCGATCACCGTGACCGCGACGCGGTCGCCGAGGCCGAACTCGGTCCGGGCGCGCGCCGCGGCGGCGGCGGCCCACAGACCGGCGAAGCCGCCGCCGATCACGACGATTCTCGAGACCATGGCAGAGTTCCCCCCGTGCCGGAGACATCGAACTCTGCACGTCGCTCGGCGATGCGGCAACGGTTACAGTCCTGACGCGGGCGAGGATCGCTTCCGACAGTCGAGCGCCGGCGGTTCAGCCGTCGTCACAGCCGCCACCCCGGCGCGCCTTCGGGCGCCGGAACGACCCGTCAGCCCGCAGCCGCGGTCTCACGTGAGTGCGGGCCGCGCGGCTCCAGCGTGGCCGCGGCGCGGCCGGGGAGGACAGACGCCGCTCCTCGCGCGCGCGGACGCGTAATTTCTTCTCGTCCTGGGTCGGCCGACCGAAAATTCTTGCTTCGACGCCGCGAAGTAGAGAAAGCCCTTTTGTTGACTCCGCGACCGGCCGACAGGATCTTGTATTCACAGTCACGCCGAGGGCCGCGCAGGTACGATGAAGACGCAGGGGCGGACCGGGCGTAATCCCGCAGCCGGGGGATGTGTCGGCGCGGATCGCGCGACCGGGGCGGTCCCGAGTCTCGGACGCGCCGGATGCGCCCGGCCGATCGTCACGCCGACGGCGCCGCGCCCCTGAACCCAGCCGCCCGGACAAGACCGCTCGGGACCGCGCCGCGGCGCGGATCCCCTGCCCCGCGCCGGCCCCGCACCCCGCCCTCCGTTTCGCCACGACATCAGGCCCAACCATGCGCTCCACCCGCCGATCCCTCCTGGCCGCCGGCCTCGCCCTGGCCTGCCTCGGCGCGCTCGCGCCGCGCGAGGCCCGCGCCGACGACCCGAAGGAGATCCGCCTGGACTGGGCGACCTACAACCCGGTCGGCCTGCTCCTGAAGGAGAAGGGCTTCCTGGAGGAGGCGCTGGCGCCGCGGGGCATCAAGGTCCGCTGGGTCCAGTCGCTCGGCTCCAACAAGGCCCTCGAGTTCCTGAACGCCGGCGCCATCGATTTCGGGTCGGCGGCCGGCGCGGCGGCCCTCGTGGCGCGCATCAACGGCAACCCGATCAAGGCGATCTACGCCTACTCGCGCCCCGAATGGACGGCGCTCGTGACCCGCAAGGACAGCGGCATCACCAAGCCCGCCGACCTGAAGGGCAAGCGCGTCGCCGTCACCCGGGGCACCGATCCGCACATCTTCCTGATCCGCGCGCTCCAGGGCGCCGGCCTCACCGAGCGCGACGCCAAGCTCGTGCTGCTGCAGCACGCGGACGGGCGGACCGCCCTCGACCGCGGCGACGTCGATGCCTGGGCCGGCCTCGACCCGATGATGGCGGCGTCCGAGATCGAGAACGGCGACGTGCTGGTCTACCGCGACGCCGCGGCGAACACCTGGGGCCTGCTCGACGTCCGGGAGGACTTCGCCACCGCCCATCCCGACCTCGTCCGGACGGTGGTCGCGGCCTACGAGCGGGCGCGCGCCTACGCGCTGGCCAACCCGCAGGCGCTCGCGGCGGCCCTCGTGGCGGCGACCAAGCTGCCCGAGCCGGTGATCGCCCGGCAGCTCGAGCGGACCGACCTCTCCCAGCCGGCGATCGGCCCGGCCCAGGCGCAGTCGATCAAGGCGGCCGGCACCGCCCTGCAGCAGGCCGGGATCATCCCGGCGGGCACCGACGTGTCCGCCGCCGTCGACGGGCTGCTCGACACGCGCTTCAATCCCGTCGCCGGACAGTGAGCGGCCGCGTGCCGCTGCTGCGGCGGGGCGGTCGCGCCGGCCTGGGTCTGCTGCTGCCGCTCGTCCTGGCGATCGGCTGGGAGATCGCGGTCGCGAGCGGCGCGGCGTCGGGGCGGCTGCTCCCGCCGCCGAGCCGGATCGCCGCGACCCTCTGGGCCCTGGCCGTCTCGGGCGATCTCTGGATGCATGTCGAGGCGACCCTCGTGCGGGTCGGCCTCGGCTTCCTCTGCGGCGCGGCGGCCGGGATCCTGGCCGGCGCCCTCGTCGCCACGGTCCCGCCGCTGCGCTGGCTCCTCGACCCGAGCCTGCAGGCGCTGCGGGCCGTCCCGTCGCTCGCCTGGGTGCCGCTCTTCATCCTGTGGTTCGGCATCCTGGAGACGCCGAAGGTCCTCTTGATCGCGGTCGGGGTGTTCTTCCCGGTCTATGTCGGCGTCTCGGGCGCGATCGCCTCGGTCGACCGCAAGCTGGTCGAGGTCGGCCGGATCTTCCGCCTGTCCCGCCTCGCCCTCGCCCGCCGGATCCTGCTGCCGGCCGTGCTGCCGGCGACCCTGGTGGGCCTGCGCACGGGGCTCGGCCTCGGCTTCCTGTTCGTCGTGGCGGCGGAGCTGATGGGCGCCTCGGAGGGGCTCGGCTACCTGCTGGTGGACGGCCAGCAGTTCAGCAAGCCCGATCAGATCGTGGCGGCGATCATCGCCTTCGCCCTCGTCGGCAAGGCGGCCGACATGGCCCTGGTCACGCTGACAGCCCCCCTGACCCGGTGGCAGGATACCGTGCGGGACAGCCTGTGACCGCGTCTCCGGTGCGGACGCGCGCCGCGGACCGGGAGGCCGCCCCGCGCCGCGATCCCCACGCCACGCCCGCCGAGAGACGCCCGTGCTGACCGTCGACGACCTCTCCAAGACCTACGCGGACGGCACGCAGGCGCTCGCGGGCATCGACCTGTCGGTCGAGCAGGGCGAGATCGTCGCGCTGATCGGCGGCTCGGGCTGCGGGAAGACGACCCTGCTCCGGCTGATCGCGGGGCTCGACCACGCGAGCGCGGGCGCCGTCGCGGTCGACGGCGAGACGATCCGCGCGCCCCATCCGAGCGTGGGCGTCGTCTTCCAGGAGCCACGCCTGCTGCCCTGGCTCGACGTGGCCGGCAATGTCGGCTTCGGCCTCGCCGACCTGTCCCGGTCCGAGCGCCGCGCCCGCGTCGCCCACGCCCTGGAGCGCGTCGGGCTCGCCGAGCACGGCGGTCGCTGGCCGCGGGAGCTGTCCGGCGGGCAGCAGCAGCGCGTGGCGATCGCCCGCGCTTTCGTGGCGCGGCCGCGGGTGCTGCTCCTCGACGAGCCGTTCTCGGCCCTCGACGCCTTCACCCGCAAGGGGTTGCACGACCAGCTCCTCGGTCTCTGGGCCGAGTCGAAGCCGACGATCCTGATCGTCACGCACGATGTCGGGGAGGCCGTCACCCTGGCCGACCGGGTGGTGGTGATGCGCCCGCGGCCCGGGCGCCTCGACGAGACCGTCCCGGTCGCGCTCGCCCGGCCGCGCGAACCGGTGGCGGCGACCTACGAGGAGGCCGTGCGCCGCGTGCTCGCCGCCCTCGACCACTCCCTGCGCCCGGCGACGAGCAGCCGGCCGCCCGCGCCCGAGACCCGCGCGAGCTGGTGGTAGGGCCGCCGGCGAACCGCGGTCTCAGGACCCGACCGCGGTCAGTTCCAGATCCGCGGGGTCCGCGCGCCGGAACCGGGCGTAGCGCAGCGCCATCACCGGCAGGACCAGCAGGTTCAGCACCGTCGAGGTGATCAGGCCGCCGAGGATCACGAGGGCCATCGGGCCCTCGATCTCGCGGCCGGGCTCCCCGGCCCCGAGGGCCAGCGGCAGCAGGCCGAGGCCCGTCACCAGGGACGTCATCAGGATCGGCACCATCCGGTCCGCGGCGCCCGCCGCCGCCGTGGCGGCGTCCCAGGCGCGCCCGTCCCGGGTGACCATCTGCTCGTAATGGGCGATCAACATCACGCTGTTGCGCAGCGAGATGCCCGACAGGGTCACGAAGCCGACGATCGAGCCCAGCGACAGCACACCGCCGGTGAGCGCCACGGCCGCGACGCCGCCCACGAAGGCGAAGGGCAGGTTGACGAGGACGAGGAGCAGGTTCGCCGCGGAGCCGGTGACGATCGCCAGGAGCACCACGATGCCGATCCCGGCCATCCCGGCATGGACCAGCAGGTCGCGGCGGGCGGCCGCCTGCGCCTCGGCGGCCCCCGAGAAGGTCACGTAGACCCCCTCCGGCAGCCGCACCTCGCGGGCGATCTTGCGCTTGGCCGCCGCCACGAAGCCCGCGACGTCGCGGTCGGCGACGTTGGCGGTCACCGCCTGCACCCGCTGCGCGCCGAGATGCTGGACCTGGTAGCGGCCGGCGCTCTCGTAGACGTCGGCGACCTGCGACAGCCGGACGTAGCGCCCGCCCGGCGTCCGCAGGGGCAGGTCGCCCACCGCGCTGAGGCGGTCCCGCACGCGGGCGTCGAGGATCACCAGCACGTTGAACACGGCGTTGCCGCGATAGGTCTGGCCGACCGTGTCGCCCTGGTAGGCGGTGCGCACGGCCTCCAGCACCTCCACGGGGTCGAGCCCCCAGTGCCGCAGATCCACCGGACGCAGCGCCACCGTGACCTGCGGCAGCCCGGCCGGCGAGGCCTGCTGGACGTCCCGGGCGCCCTTCACCTCCGAGAGTTCCTGCGCCACCGAGCGGGCGGCCGCCTCGATCCGGTCGAGGTCGCTGCCGACCACGTTGACCACGACCGGCGCGGTGAAGCCCGAGACCGTCTCCTCGATGCGCTCGGTGAGGAAGGTCTTGAGCGAGAAGGCGGCCCCCGGGAAGCCGGCGATCAGCTGCCGGATGGCGCCCTCGACCCGGCGCTGGGCGGCGCCGTCGAGCCCGGGCTCGAGGTCGATGTGGATCTCGCTGTAGTGCGGCCCGGCGGTGTCCTCGGCGGCCTCGGCCCGGCCGATCTGCGCCGCCACGGCGCGCACCCCGGGGATCCCCTTCAGGTCGCCGGTGATCAGCGTCCCGAGCCGCTCCGATTCCTGCAGCGCGGTGCCGGGGATGGCGACCATGTGCAGGATCATGTGCCCCTCCTTCAGGTCGGGGAGGAACACCGCGCCGAGGGTCGGCAGGACGGCGGCGCCCGCGAGGGTGACCAGCAGGGCGCCCGCCATGGCGACCCGCGGCACCCGCCCGATCCCGGCGAGCAGCCGCAGGTAGGCGGCGCGGCTCCAGCGCACCACGGGCGGATCGCGCGGCGCGGCGCCGGCGTCGCGCCCGATCCGGCCCCCGAGGAGCAGGAGCGCCAGGGCCGGCGTGACCGTGAGCGCCACGAGGAGCGAGGCGACGACGGCCGCGATGTAGGCGAGCGCCAGCGGCCCGAACAGGCGGCCGGCGACGCCGGTCAGCGCCAGGACCGGCAGGAACATCAGGATCACCGCGAGGGTCGCGTAGGCGACCGAGGTCCGCACCTCCAGCATCGCGGCGAGCACGACGCGCGGCAGGCCGCGGCGTCCGCCCCGCGACTCCCGCAGCCGGCGCGCGACGTTCTCGACGCCGATCACCGCGTCGTCGACGACCTCGCCGATGGCGAGGGCGAGGCCGCCGAGGGTCATCGTGTTGAGGCTCTCGCCCCAGGCCTGGAGGGCGAGGGCGGCGGCGATCAGCGACAGCGGGATCGCCGTGGCGCTGATCAGGGCCGCCCGCCAGTCCGCGAGGAAGACGAGGAGCACGACCACCACCAGCACACCGCCGAGCGCCAGCGCCTCGATCACGTTGCCGGTGGCCACGTCCACGAAGTTCGCCGGCCGGAACAGGTCGGCCCGCAGGCTCACGCCGTCGCGCTTCAGGACCGGGCGCAGCTCGTCGAGGGCCGCCTCCAGGCGGGCGGTCACGGCGCGGGTGTCGACGCCCACCTGCGCGCCGATCATCAGCAGCACGCCGGGCCTGCCGTCCACGAGGGCCGCGCTGATCGCCGGCTCGGGCGCGGCCGTGACGGTCGCCACGTCGGAGAGCACCACGCTCGCCCCGCCGTCGTTGTGGAGCACGATCTGCCCGAGCGCCTCCGGGGTGAGCGACTGCCCCTCGGTCCGGAGCAGGACGCGCTGGTTCGGCGTGTCGACGAAGCCCGCCCCGCGCACGCCGGTCCCCTTCCGGGCGGCCGTCAGGACGTCGTTGAGGCCGATCTGGAAGCGAATCAGGTCGTCGGGGCGGACCTGGATCTGCAGGGCGCGCACGCCGCCGCCGTAGATCGAGACCTGGGCGATGCCGGGCACCGCCTGGAGCCGCCGCCGCACGGTCCACTCCGCGACCTGGCGCAGGTCCATGGCGTCGCGGGTCTCGGAGGTGAGACCCACGAGGAGCACGGTCAGCGTCGAGGAGGTCAACGGGGTCATGGCGGGCGCCGCCACGCCGGCCGGCATGCGGCCGGCGAGCGCCGCCAGGCGCTCGTTGACCCGCTGGCGGATGCGGTCGACGTCGCTGCCGGACCGGAACGCGGCGGTGATCACCGACAGGCCCTGGATCGAGGTGGAGCGCAGGGTCTCCAGGCCCGGCAGGCCGCCGACCGACACCTCCACGGGCTGCGTGACCAGCACCTCGACCTGCTCCGAATCGAGGCCCGGCGCCTCGGTCTGGATGGTCACGGTCGGCGGCGCGAATTCCGGGAACACGTCGTAGCGCGCCCCCGAGAGGGCGTAGAGCCCGAAGACGAGGACGGCGCAGGCGAGGGCCAGGACCACCCTGGGCAGCCGGACGGCGAAGCCGACGAGGGCTGCCTGCGGACCGCCGCGACCGGCGGCAGCGGGCGGCTCAATCATCGTCGTCGCCCACGACGCGGATGCGGCTCTTCATCTCCTCGGACAGGAGCGCCTGCGCGCCCCGCAGCACGATCTCGCTGCCGTCCGGCAGATCCTCGACCACGAAGGCGTCGGCCGACATCGGCGCGTCCGGCCGGACCGGGTGGCGCACGAAGGCGCCGTCGCCGGTCCCGCGATACACCCAGGTGCCGCCCTCGCCGTGGACGACGGCGTCCTCCGGCACGAGGACGCCCTTCACCGCGCGCGGCGCCGGCAGGAACGCCATCGTGCTGGTCCCGGGCAGGAGACCGCTGTCGCCGGAGACGAGATAGAAGAAGCTCTGCCCCTGGATCCGCGGATCGGTCCGCGTCGCCGGCGAGACCAGCCGGAGAGCGACCCGCTCGCTCTGCGGCGGCACCTCGGCGAAAGCGGCCTTGGGCGCCTCCGGCAGGGTCTCCCCCGGCGGCAAGGTCACCTGCATGAGGAAATCGGCCCGCTCGATCAGGCGCGTCACCAGCGGCGACCGCTCGATGATCGCCTTTCCGAGCACCGGCCCCCATTCCTGGCGCGCCGTCGCCGCGAAGGTGCGCAACTGCGATTCCGCCACCGTGACCGACGCCTGATCGGTCAGGAGCGTGCCCTCGGCGGTCTCGATCTGCGCCACCGCCACCACGCCGGCGCCGAGGGTCCGCGCCCGGCGGGCGGCGCTGGCCGAGACCTCGACCCGGGCGCGGGCCGTCTGGAGCGCCGCCACGGCGCCGGCGTAGCTGTTGGTCAGCTCGGTGATGCGGGCGAGGTCGAGGACGCTGCCGTAGGCGGTCAATTCCTGGCGGTGCAGGACGGCGGGACGCGCCTCGGCGACGAGACCGATCCGGGCGCGCTCGGCCGGCGTCAGCCGGACCAGGGTCCGGCCGTCCTCGATGGCGGTGCGCGGCGCGGGAAGCTGCGCCGCCGCCGACAGGTTCTCTCGCCGCTCAGGAATCAGCGCCGCGACGCGCGCCCGTACCTCGGCGACGATCGGGCCGGCATCGGCCCGGAGGCGCTCGCCCGTCGGCGTGACCGCGAGACCGGCCGCCGCGAGCAGGACCCCTCCGATGAGCAGCAGCGCCCGGCGACCACGCACGTCGCTCTCCTCCCCTGGACCGATTGCCGAATCTACCCGGTTTCGGTGCCAAATACACCCGAACTCGGCCAGCTCAAACTGCCACGCTCGGTTCCGGTCGTGGGTCGGGCCTCGCGGGTGGTCGGGAACGCGAAAGCCCGCCTCGACGGTGCGAGGCGGGCTTCCGGTCTGCTGGGATTATGTCGGTCCGGATCAGCAATCGTTGCCGGAGACCGGGGCGGTCTGCCGATCGGCGGCGGCCTTGTTCATGGCGCCGACCGTGCCGGGCGACGCGGGCTGGTTGCCGCCGGCCAGGTTCGCGGCGGCCGGATCGGTCGAGTTCGACTTGGAGCCGGCATCCGTCTGGGCCTGACGGTCGGCGGTCTGGTTGGCGCCCACGTTGTTCATGGCACCGACCGTGCCGGGCGACGCGGGCTGGTTGCCGCCAGCGAGATTCTTGCTCGACTTGTCGACGTCGGAGCTCTTGGGATTCGATGCCTGCTGATCGGGGCTGTTCGACTTCGTGGTTCCGGTGTTGCACGGGGCCGCGAGGGCGGGCCCGGCAGCGAGGGCCAGAAGCGCAACCGCGCCGGCCAGGTGAGAGACCTTCATCAAACGCTCCTCCAGGATTTATCGATCTCCCAAGTGCCTAATCGTCCCGTGAGTTCCGTCGCGACTGCCCAGATCTTCGATGGAGAGCGGGCCGCACACCGGATTTCGGTGCCTTCGACGTGGATCAATGTATGAATTCAGACATTGGCACCGAAGATACCGGGCCGCTCACGTCGCGGCGGCCGATCTTCGGTGCGGCATCTTATCCCACGGGGCCCGGTCGAGCTGTTTCATCCGGCCCGGCGGGACCGCGCATCGATCCGGTCGTCCCCGAGCGCCGCGCCGCCGCTACCTCGTTTGGTCGAGTTCTTGAGCCGGGATGCCCGGGATAGCGTCGACTCGCGAGGGGGCGTGTCCGCGGCAGCCTCGAGCGGTGTCAGGCCGCGGGGCGGATGGGACACCGCCTCACCCGGGGCGTCTGAGATCGAGCGATGGCGTTTCCACGACACTTGACGGGCCTCGGACACGGTCCTGCCGGCGATCTCGCTTGGTCGCCGGGCGGGCCGTACGGAACGGATCACCGCTGGGCCCATTCGGGCGCACCGGGCGATGGCGCGGCCGAGGCCATGCCGCGGCTCGGCGTGGCCGCCGCCGCGTGGATCGTGCTGTTCCTCTTCGCCCCGGTGGTCGGCGAGCAGATCAAGCTGCCGGGCGTCGACAAGGCGATCTGGATCGGCAGCGACCTGATCGCCTTCGCGTTCCTGGTCATGCGCCGCGACCTCGCCGCCACCCTGTTCGGCAGCCGTCTGCTGCTGCTCAGCTGGCCGCTCCTGGCGATCGCGTCCGCCCTGTGGTCCCTCACGCCCGGCCTCTCGGCCTATCACGGGCTCCAGCTGCTCGCGACGATCGTGGCCGGCATCACCCTGCGGACGACGATGGGCCTGTCCCGCCTGGTCAGGATCGTCTTCCTGGGCCTCCTGGCGGGACAGCTCCTGTCGGCCTTTCTCACGGTGGCGGCGCCCGCCCTGACGCGCGGGACGGACGGCAACTGGGCCGGGATCTACTCGCACAAGAACGTCCTCGGATCCCTGTCGAGCCTCCAGATCCTCTGCGCGGCCTGCCTGTTCCTGCAGGGCTGGAACCGTCTCCTGACCGCGTTCGGATTCTGCCTGGCCCTGGCGCTCCTCGTGTCGACGCACTCGGCCACCGCCCTGGTGGCGGCCGCCGCGGGGCTGTTGCCGCTCGCCGCGATCTTCGCGTGGCGCCAGGGCAAGCACGTGACGGGCTTCTGCCTCGGCATCGCCATCGCCCTGGCGGGCGTCGGCATCCTCGTCGTCGCCGCGCGGGGCGCCGACATCTCGGCGAGCGTGCTGTCGGATCTCGGCAAGGACACCACGCTGACCGGCCGCACCATCCTCTGGCAGTTCGGCCTCGACCAGTTCTGGCGGGAGCCGCTCATCGGCATCGGCTACAAGGCCTACTGGGAGAGCCCGCTCACCACGGCCGCCTACCTGCACTTCGTCACGAAGCAGAAGCTGTGGTTCTTCCACAACAACTTCATCGACACGGCCGTGGCGTTCGGGATCGTCGGCCTGGTCCTCTTCACGGCTGCGCTGCTCGACACCGCGCGCCGGGTGATCGCCCATTTCGCGCGCTCCTCCGGCTACGTCGAGGCGTGGCCGATCCTGTTCATGAGCCAGCTCTTCGTCCTGGTCTGTTTCGAGTGCCCGCTCTTCGTCAATCACGGTCTCCACCAGCTCCTGCTGGCGGCGATCCTGCCGGTGGTGCGGTCGCCGACCGTCGACGGGAGCGACCCGGCCGCCCGCGATTGAGCTCGCAGGCCCGAGCGCCGTCCGGACCCCGGCGCAGATCCGGACGGCCGGAGCCGTGGACGCGGTCGGGAAGGATCACGGCCGCCGAACGCGGCCGGCCCGACGGGCCCCATCAGAGGTGACTACGATGTACTGCTTCGGCATCTCCCTGCCCCGGTTCCGCGAACGGCACGCCTACCTATCCCGGCACCTCGCCGAGGTGTGGGGGCCGCGCTGCGAGATCACCGGCTATGAAGGCCCGGTCCCGGATCCGAACGCCCCGTTCCAACCCGACCTGACGGCCGGTCAGATCGGGTGCGCGCTGTCCCACATGAGCGCTTACGAGCGGATGATCGCGCTCGACCTGCCCCACGCGCTCATCGTCGAGGATGACGTCGTTCTGCCGCCGCAGATCCATCAGATCGTGGCCGGCATCGAGGCCGCCTTGCGGCCCGGCGACGTCGTCCTGCTCTTCAATTGGGCCGAGACGGTCGGGCCGTTCAGCTCGGTCGACACCGTCACCATCGGCGAATACCGGTTGTGCCTGCCCATGGACATGAGCAGCCTCGGCACGGCCGCAGCCTACGTGATCACCCGGTCGGCGGCCGAGGGGATCCTGCGGGCCAACCGCCCGGTCGCGGTGACGTCGGACAACTGGGCCTACTTCTTCGAGCGCGGCGCCCTGACATGCGGTCGCGCGCTCGTCCCGAACGCCGTCTCGCGGAAACCTTTCGAGTCGACCATCTTCACGTCCCGCTCCAGGATCGCGGCCTTCCTGAAAAGCAACCCGATCCTCAAGCCCCTCTTCGCCGCGCGCCGCCGGGTCCTGGCGGAGCGGGTCGCCGCCAAGCTGACGTTCGTCGACGAGACCTCACCGCTGGCGGGACAGGCGCCGCGCTGACGCCCGTCCCACCGCGCGCAGCGGCGGGTAGAGCCCGGGGGCCGGGACGGTCGGGGTAACCGAAAGGCGTAGGGGCGATCGCCCTCTTTGCAGCCTCTCACACCCCCGTGAAGTGCCAAGCTCTCCGGCGAGGCAGGAACCCGGGGCGGCAGGACAGGTCCGCGGCGGGTCCTCCTCGAGACGCCCGCATGACGGCGGACCCCGTTCGGCCGCTGGCCGCCCCGTCGTCGCGGGCCCTTGAGGATGAGAGGTCGTCGCTGCGCGCAGCGGCGGTCGCACCAGCGCGGCGGAAGACAGACGATGAGCAGCACGCTCCCGATCACCGGCCCGGACAAGGCCCTCGACACCGCCCTGCGACGCCTCGTCCGACCGGTGGCGGAGCGGGCGCGCTACTACCTGATCCTGCTCGCGCAGATCGGCGCCCTGCTGGTCCTGCTGAAGATCTCGCACGGCGTCACGGCGATCAACAACTACTACGGCGTGGTGCTGCCCGTGGCGCTGGCCCTCGCGATGACGCGGGTGCGCTTCGCCGCCGCCGATCTCGCGTCGGTCCGGCTGCTGCAGATGATCGGCGTGATCGCGGGCGGCTACGCGCTGATCCACTACCCGCTCTTCCCCGTCATTCTGCCCGGGGCGAAGGCGACCGTCGCCGTCACGGCCATCGCGGTGCTGTGGGTCGCGGCCGTGGCCGGCGGCGTGCTCTGCCTGCGCTGGCCCTCGCTCGCCCTGATCAGCGCCACCTACCTCGTCTGGAGCAAGCAGGCGGTCATCCGGGTGACCGGCCTCTGGCACGGGCACATCATCGACGTGGTGCCGCTCGCGGAGGTGAGCTTCTGCCTCGTCGCGGGCCTGCTGGTCGCCCACGGGACGGCGCGTCTGCGCGACTGGCGCGGGCTCGGCGCCGCGGCACGGTCGGACGTCGCGTCGGCCAGCGCGATGTTCTCGAAAGTGCTGATAGCGGCGGCGATCAGCATCCACCTCGGCAACTACTATTCGTCATTCCTGGCCAAGGTAACGCTCGACGACGGGCCGTTCTCCTGGCTGCTGAACAACGATCCCGGCAAGATCTTCATCGTCGGCCTCGACAACAACCACGTCCCCTACGCCGGCTGGCCCGTGCTGGTGGAGGCGATGCGCACGATCCTGAGCCATTCGAGCGCGCTGACCAACACCCTCATCCTGGTCGGCCAGGGCATCGCCCTGGTGGGGATCCTCATGCCGCGCCGCTGGCTGCTGCTGCTGCTCCTCGGCTTCGACGTGATGCACCTGTCGATCATCGTGCTCATGGGCGCCAACTTCGCCCCCTGGATCATGCTGAACCTCGCCATCGCGGCCGTCGTCGTGAGCCGGCACTACGAGCGGCCCCCGGTCTCGGTCGGGATCCTGTCGGTGCTGTTCATCCTGACCGGCAACACGTTCATGACCCAGGCCTGGCTCGGCTGGTACGACACCCTGGCCAACAACAAGATGTACTTCGAGGCGGTCGACCGGACCGGCCGGCGGCACTACGTGCCGACCAACTTCTTCACCTTCTATTCCTACCCGTTCGCCCACATGGCCTACGGCGCGCCCGACGCGGCGAACGCCTTCGCCCTCGACAACCCGAACGGCGGCACGCAGGTCTTCCGCAAGGTCACGGCCTCGACGACCTGCGACGTTCCCGTCCTGACCGCACCGGACGGCCTGGGTCAGGAATACTCGAAGTCGGAGATCGACGGGCCGGCGCTGGACGCCTACGTCCGGGGCTACCACCGCCTCGTCAGCGCGATCCGCGACAGGACGGGCCTGTTCCCCTACGCGGTCTATCCGCACCACTTCTTCGTCCCGCTCCAGTACGCCGCCGGCTTCGACACCCTCGCCATGGCCGACATCGTCGCCTACGTGTACCGGCGCGAATCCGTCTGCTTCAGCCTGCAGGACGGCGTCCCCGTCCGCCGCGTGGTGTCCGAAGCCGAGCACAGGATCGACCTGACCCCATGACCGCCCCCTCGACCGAGGCCGCCCTGACGGTGGTCTACGACGGCGAATGCCCGTTCTGCTCCAACTACGTGCACCTCATGGCCCTGCGCCGGTCGGTCGGCACCGTCGCCCTGGTGGACGCCCGGAGCGGGGGTCCCCTGGTCGACGAGATCGCGCGGCGCGGGTACGACCTCGACGAGGGCATGGTCGTCCGGCACGGCCCGGACCTCTATTACGGCGCGGACGCCCTCGTCCTGCTGTCGCGCCTCAGCGACGACCGGGGCGCGGCGAGCCGGCTCCTGGCGCGGCTGCTGCGCAGCCCCGGACGCGCGCGGCTTCTTTACCCGGCGATGAAGCTCGGGCGGCGCGTCACGCTCCGGATGCTCGGCCGGACGCGCCTCGCGCGGCCCGGCGGCGCGCCGGCCCGCTGAGCGGGCCGCGCTCCCGCGCCTCCCGCCGGCCCGGAGCGCCCTAGGCCCGGGCGGGCACGCGCGTCAGCAGCGTCCGCGCGCTGTGCCAGGCGAAGGCCAGGACGCCGCTCAGATTGGCGGTCACGATGGCGCGCCACGTCAGGCCGAGCTGCGCGTCGAAGCGCGGGCCCCCGACCAGTTCGCGGGCGGCGTTGCGGGCGGACCAGTACAGGTGCTTGATCAGCCACGGGCTGCGGCCGATGTGCTTGGCGTAGAGCGCGCCGTTGCCGAACTGGTAGTTCCAGTGCAGCCGGTCGATCGTGCGCGGGTCCCGGCGCCCGTGGAAGTGCTTGACGCTCATGTCGGGCACGTACTCGACCGCCACGCCGGCCGCCCAGCCGCGGTAGATGAAGTCCGTGTCCTCCGCCGCGCGGAACGTCGCCCCGGGGCCGAACGCCGCGTCGAACCCGCCGATCCGCTCGATGACGGCCCGGCTGCAGGTCATGTTGCAGCCGTGGACGAAGCCGCCGGGATGGGCCGGATACGTCAGCCGGCTCGCCAGGGCCTCGGTCTTCGTGGTGAAATCGATGTCCTGGGTCGATCCCAGTTCGACACGGCCACCGCGGATGACGCTTTCCGTGTCGCCGGCATAGTGCGCGATCAGATCTCGCAGATACTGGTCCGACACGACGCAATCGTCGTCGATGAACGCGATGATGTCTCCGGACGCGCGCGCGATCGCGGCGTTCCGAGACCCGGCGACACCTGGGCGCGCCTGCGCGAGGAGCAGAACGTCGTGTCGATCGATCGAGACGGACGCGGACCAGCGCTTCAACGCCGCGTCCGTGCCGTCCTCGGACCCGTTATCGACGACGATGATCTCGGCCTCAGCTTCGGGCGCGGCCTCGATCGCGCGGACCACCGAGTCGAGCGTCTGCAGAAGGGACGCTACACGGTTGCGAGTACATACGATGAAGCTGATTTTCATTTGGCATTATTCCATAAATACTGCCAGAATTGCGACCTTCTAAAACGAGTCACAGACAATGTATAGTAATATTATTGCACTTCCTCGGTCCGTGCGCCGTAGGGGCGGCTACGCCTTTTGGATGCGGAACCGAATGTCATGCAGTTGTGGCGGCGCAATATTTGGCGTCCCCGACGCACAGCGACGGCCGCTTGGATCCTCTGACGGGCTATAGAAAAGTCCAGATCCGCGCCGGCATCGGACGATGATCTCCGGTATTCGATCCCACCGACCCGTCAAGCCGGGAAAATCTTGCGGAGATTTACTGTTCCATCGGCGATAACGCGGAATAGGGCACGCGCGCGCCGTGACGGAATGCGATCCGTCCGGCCTCGCGACCGGGACTCCAAGTCTTTCCGCGAGGTCTTCGGCCGAAACATCGGATCGTCCCGGCCGTGCCGCGCGCCGCTTGCACATTCGGAAATCTTCGTTCGGCCTCGGCATACGGTGCTGCCAGCGTGAACGGGGCTCGAAGTGCGTTCGGCAAGATGAATATATTACGTGCCGGTTCATGACGCGGGCAGATCACGGATATGTGCGCCCGATACAGTCACATCGGATTCCCGGACTCGGGAGCGGGCGAGTTCTCGGGCCTCTCTGCAGCGCCTGATCTGCACGGCGCCCCGACCTGACCTCGGCCATCGGGCGTGGGCACGGTCCTCCGATTGGCCAGCTGCCGCGGTCCACCGGGCACTGTTAAGCCGTCCCGACCGATCGCGCCCTGGCCGCCGCCAGCGCCGCCGCCACCCTGTCGCGTCCGAAGGATCCCATGGCAGAACTCCGAGAGGGGCCGGAAGCGACGGCGCCGCCCGCGTTCTCGAAGCGCCGGAGCCTGGCCTGGATGGGATTCTGCCAGGGCGGGTTGTTCCTGGCACAGTTCGGCACCTCGCTGGCCCTCGCGCGGCTGCTGACGCCCCACGAGACCGGCATCTTCAGCCTCGCCGCCGCGATCGCGGGCCTGCTGTCCACGCTGCGCTCCTGCGGCCTGTCGAGCTACATCGTCCGGGCGGACCGGGTGGACGGGGCCCTGCTGGCGAGCGTGTTCACGGTGAACCTGATCCTGTCGGGCGCGGCGGCGATCCTGATCCTGGCCTTCAGCGTGTTCGGCAGCGTCCTCCTGGGCGAGCCGGAGGTCCAGCGCGCCCTGGCCATCCTCGCCGTCGTGCCGCTGGTCGGCGCGCTGGAGTTCCGCCCGGCCGCCATGATCGAGCGGCACGGCAATTTCCGCGGCGTGGCCCTCGTCAACATGCTGCGCGGTCTCGTCGCCAGCGGCGCGATGCTGGCGCTGGCGCTCCTCGGCTTCAGCTACATGAGCCAAGCCTACGGGCAGGCCGCGGGCGCCGTCGCGGCGGCGCTGGCGGCGAACGGCCTCGGCCTGCGCTACGTGTCGCTGCGCATGGGCCTCGCGGGCTGGCGCGAGATCCTGACCTACGGCGGCCGGCTCTTCGCCATCGCGGGGGTCGCGGGAATCGCCGGCCGGATGGGCGACCTCGTCCTCGGGCGGATGCTCGGGCTCAGCGCCCTCGGCCTGTACTCCCGCGCGGCGAGCCTCAACACCCTGATGTGGGACCACCTGCACGTGGTGATCACGCGCATCACCTTCGTGGACCTCGCGAACCAGCAGCGGAACGGGCAGTCCCTGCGCACCTGCTACCTCCACACGCTGCGGATGATCACCGTGCTGCTCTGGCCGGCCTTCGCGGGCGCGGCCGTCCTGGCCGGGCCGATCATGCGCGTCCTGCTCGGTCCGGGCTGGGACGGCGCGGCGCTGCCCTTCTGCCTGCTGTCCCTGGCGGCGATCGTGCTGAGTTCGCTCAGCATGACCTGGGAGGTGTTCCTGATCCGGGACCAGACCGCCCTGCAGGCGCGGTTCGAGTTCCTGCGCCACGGCGCCGGGCTCGTGATGTTCAGCATCGGCTGCCTGTTCGGACTCGGCGGCGCGGGCGCGGCACGGGTCGGCGAGGCGCTCCTGGCCGTGGGCCTCTACCGGCCGCATCTCGAGCGGATGACCGACACGTTCCGGCGCGACTACGCCCCCATCTACCTCCACGCCGCCGTCCTGACCGGCATCGCCGTCGCGCCCGCCGTCCTGGTGATGTCGGCCTGGGGATGGTCGGCCGAGACGCCGCTCCCGAGCCTCGCGGCCGCGATCGCCGCGGGCATCGCGGGCTGGGTGTGCGGCCTCTGGTACCTGGACCATCCCCTCGTCGCGGAAGCGCGCCTGCTGCTCGCGCACATGCGCCCGGCCCGCCCGGCCACGACCGTGTCGGATCTCTAGAGCCGTTCCCGATCACCCCGAGACGGGGGCGATAGCCGGGCGCATGTGCTCGAGGGGCGGGTCCCCTCTCCCGTACGGAGGGGACCGCCGCACGCTTGCGCTTCCGCGCGCCGCGGCGCGATATGGCCGGGCACGGCGGCGAGGCGGGACGATCGCGGGATGGCGGATTTCCGCAGCTTGGAGGTATTCTACTGGGTCGCGAAACTCTCGAGCTTTCGCCGCGCCAGTGAGAAGGTGAACACCACGCAGCCGGCGGTCTCCCAGCGCATCGCGGCCCTGGAGCACGAGTACGGGACGCTGTTCGAGCGCCGCAGCCGGGACGTCGCGCTGACGGAGCGGGGACGCCTGCTCCTCGGCTTCGCGGAGCGGTTCCTGGCGCTCCAGACCGAGATGAGCGCGGCCCTGCACGAGACCGGCCGGACGCGGGGCACCCTGCGGCTCGGCGTGTCCGAGACCATCGTCCACCTCTGGCTGTCGCGCTTCATCGAGCGCATGCGCGCCACCCATCCCGGGATCGGCGTCGACATCACGGTCGACATCTCGCCCAACATGCAGGCCGCCCTGGTCGCCGACGAGATCGACCTCGCCCTCCTCGTCGGCCCGATCACCCTGCCGAGCTTCGCCAACCGGCCCCTGTTCAGCACCCCCGTCGCCTGGATCGCCGCGCCTGGCCTGCTGCCGGACGACGAGCCCCTGAGCCTCGGCGCGCTGCTGCACCACCCGCTCATCACCTACCCGCGCAACACCAGCCCCTACGTCGAGCTGCGCGATCTCGTCCTGCAGGAGAACCTCCTGCCGAGCCAGATCCACACGAGCGCCTCTCTGGCCACCATCGTGAAGATGGGCGTGGAGGGCCTCGGGATCTGCGTGATCCCCCCGGCCGTGGTCGAGGCCGAACTGCGTGCCGGCACCCTGCGCGTCTTGCCGGCCGAGCCGCAGCTCTCGGACCTGACCTTCACGGCGATGCACACCAAGCGGCCGGCCCACCACTTCGTGGCGGACGCGGCCCGCCTCGCCCAGGACGTCGCCGAGACCTGGGCCGCCGAGACCTGGGCCGCCGGCCGATAAGTCCGGTTTATCGCGCCCCATTCGCAATCACGATTGGCGTGCCCCGCGGCGCGATGGGATCGTTGCCGCAGGAAATGAATCGCTGAAGCGATCGGGATCTCGCGGAATACGGACGGCCGACGCGGCCGCTCCGGCGCGCGACGACCAGCCAGGGAGATCAACGCGGTGAGCCAGCACGCGGGCGCCGACGGCGCGCCACCTGTCTTCGCCGACGCGGCGGACGCGCGGCGCGCGATCCGCGCGGGTCGGTTCCGGGGCCACACCTCGGGTCTCGTCCCCGCCCACGCGCAGGGCAACCTGATGATCCTGCCGCGGGCCATGGCGGAGGATTTCCACCGCTTCTGCCAGCAGAACCCGAAGCCCTGCCCGATCCTCGGCGTCTCGCGGCCCGGCGACCGCGCACTGCCGACGCTGGGGACCGATCTCGACCTCGCCACAGACGTCCCCGGCTACCGCGTCTACGAGGGCGGCGCGCTCGTGGCGGAGCTGCCCGACCTGACTGGCGTGTGGCGGGACGACCTCGTCACCTTCGTCCTCGGCTGCTCCTTCTCGTTCGAGGCCGGCTTGATCGAGGCGGGCATCCCGCTCCGGCACGTCGCCCTCGGCCGCAACGTCGCGATGTACCGGACCTCCATCGCCACCCAGCCGTCGGGCCCGTTCCACGGTCCGCTCGTCGTCTCCATGCGGCCCATGAAGGCGGCGGACGCCATCAAGGCCGTGCAGGTGACGGCCCGGATGCCGGCGGTCCACGGGGCGCCGATCCATCTCGGCGACCCGGGCCTGATCGGCATCCGCGACCTCGCGCGGCCGGATTTCGGCGACCCCGTGCCGATCGAGCCGGACGAGATCCCGGTCTTCTGGGCCTGCGGGGTCACCCCGCAGGCGGTGGCGATGGCGGCGCGGCTGCCGCTCTGCATCACCCACGCGCCCGGTCACATGCTGATCACCGACCTCCTCAACCGCGACCTGCCGTTCCTGTGACCATCCCGGCCGCGCGGCGGCCATTCCGCAAAGGAGTTGCGCCATGTGGGTGAGAGACACGAGTCCGGCGGAGCGCCGGGTCCTGGGCGCGGCCTTCGCGGGCTACGGCGTCGATGCGTTCGACTACATGATCTACACGTTCCTGATCCCGACCCTGGTCGTGGTCTGGGGCCTGACCAAGGTCGAGGCCGGCAACATCGCCACCGCCGCGCTGGTGACCTCGGCGATCGGCGGCTGGGCGGCCGGGATCCTCGCCGACCGCTACGGCCGGGTCGTCGTCCTGCAGGGCACCGTCGCGTGGTTCACCCTGTTCACGGTGCTCAGTGGCTTCACCCAGTCCTACGAGCAGCTGCTCGTGACCCGCGCGCTGCAGGGCTTCGGCTTCGGCGGCGAGTGGTCGGTGGGCTCGGTGCTGATCGCCGAGACGATCCAGGCCCGCTACCGCGGCAAGGCGGTGGGGCTCGTCCAGTCGAGCTGGGCGGTCGGCTGGGCCTGCGCGGCGATCGCCTTCTGGGCCGTGTTCGCCCTGGCGGAGCCGGCGGTGGCGTGGCGGATCCTGTTCTGGCTCGGCGCCCTCCCCTCGGTGCTGATCTTCTGGATCCGCCGCAACATCGAGGACCCCGAGGTCTACCGGCAGACCCGCGCCGCCATGCGGGACGTCGGCGACACCGGCAGCTTCCTCGACATCTTCTCCCGGCCGCTGATCGGCCGGACCGTGCTGGCGAGCCTCCTCGCGACCGGCATGCAGGGCGGCTACTACGCGGTGACGACGTGGCTCCCGACCTACCTGAAGACCGAGCGCAACCTCTCGGTCCTGAACACCAGCGGCTACCTGCTGATGCTGATCTTCGGGTCGTTCGTCGGGTACCTGACCAGCGCCTGGCTCTCCGACCGCATCGGCCGCCGCCTGGGCTTCGTCCTGTTCGGCTTCTGCGCGGGTATCCTCGTCCTGGCCTACACGCTGATCCCGATCACCGACCCGGTGATGCTGGTGCTGGGCTTCCCCCTCGGCTTCTTCCTCTCCGGCGTCTTCTCCGGGATGGGCGCCTTCCTGAGCGAGCTGTTCCCGAGCCGGATCCGCGGCTCCGCGCAGGGCTTCTGCTACAATTTCGGCCGCGCCACCGGCGCGATCTGCCCGGCCGTGGTTGGCCACCTCAGCGGCTCGCTGACACTCGGCATCGCCATCGGCGTCGTGGCGGCGGGCGCCTATTGCCTCGTGATCGTCGCGGCGCTTCTCTTGCCCGAGACGGCGGGCCGCGCGCTCGATTCTCGCAGCGCGGATCCGGCCGAGCCGGAACCCGTTGCGGCCCTATGAGACCCGATCGGCACGCGGAGCGGCGGCGATGACCAGCGTGGACTTGAATTCCGACCTCGGCGAGGGCTACGGCGCCTACGCCTGCGGCGACGACGCGGCGATCCTCGGGATCGTCACCTCGGCCAACGTCGCCTGCGGCCTCCACGCCGGCGACCCCGAGATCATGGCCCGGACCTTCGCGCTGGCGAAGGAGCGCGGCGTCGCGGTCGGCGCCCATCCGGGCTTCCCGGATCTCTGGGGCTTCGGGCGGCGGCGGATGCCCTACAGCCCCGCCGAGATCGAGCGGCTCGTCGCCTACCAGATCGGCGCCGCGCAGGCGCTCGCCGCCTATGCCGGCCACCGCATCACCTACGTGAAGGCGCACGGGGCGCTGGCCAACGTCGCCGCCGAGGAGCGGCCGGTGGCCGACGCCATCGCCCGCGCGGTCCGCGCGGTGGACCGGGAGCTCGCGCTGCTCGCCATCGCGCTGACCGCCCAGGTGCCGGCGGGCGAGGCCTGCGGCCTCGAGGTTCACCAGGAGATCTTCGCCGATCGCGGTTACACGCCGAGCGGCCTCTTGATCCCCCGCAGCCAGCCCGGCGCGATGATCACCGATGCCGGCGAGGCGGCCGACCGCGTCCTGCGCATGGTCGAGGCGGGCGCGATCCTCACGGCCGACGGTCAAACGCTGCCGACGCCGATCCGCTCGATCTGCGTCCACGGCGATTCGGACCACGCCGTCGCCACGGCGCGGGCTGTGCGGACCCGGCTGGAGGGCGCGGGCGTCACGCTGGCGCCGTTCCGGCCGTGAGCGCGGCGCTGGACGAGCCCCGGCTCCTCGACGCCGGCGAGGCGGCCCTCGTGGTCGAGTTCGGCAGCACCGTCGACCCCGCGATCAGCGACCGGGTCCTGGCCCTCGACGACGCCCTCGGGGCGGACCCGCCGGAGGGGCTGCGGGAGCGCGTGCCGACCTACCGCTCCCTGATGCTGCACTACGACCCGCTGGTGCTCGACCGCGAGACGCTCGCCGAGCGGGTCCGGGCGCTGGTGGCCGGCGCGACCGCGCGCGCGGCGAGCCCGATACTCTGGACCCTGCCCTGCTGCTACGACGCCCCCCACGGTGAGGACGTCGCGCAGGTCGCCGAGCGGAGCGGCCTGAGCCCGGAGAATGTGGTGTCGACCCACGCGGCCACGACGTTCCGGGTCTACATGTACGGCTTCGCGCCGGGCTTCGCCTATCTCGGCGGCCTGCCGCAGCCCCTGGCGGTGCCCCGGCGGGCGAGCCCGCGGCCGCCGCACCCGCGCAACGCCATCATGATCGGCGGCGGCCTCGCCGCGGTGGCAACCGTGCCGATGCCGACCGGCTGGTACGTGATCGGCGCGACGCCGTCCCGCCTCTACGCGCCGGAGCGCGACCCGAGCTTCTTCGTCGGCGCCGGCGACCTGATCCGCTTCGAGCCCGTGGATGCCGCGACCTTCGACGCCCTGACGGCGCGCGAGGCGGCCGGCGAGCCGGTGGCCCGCCGCGGGGAGGCGCGCTGATGCCCGCCCTCGTCATCGACTCCGCCGGGCCCGGCATCACCCTGCAGGACGGGGGCCGGCACGGCTACCTGCGCTACGGCATCACGGCCGCTGGCCCGATGGACCCGCTGATGCACGCCGCGGCCAACCGGGCGGCGTCGAACCCCCTCGACGCCACCGCCATCGAGATCTCCACCGGCGGCGTCACCGTCTCGGCGGAGGATGGCGCCGTCGGGATCGCCCTGCTGGCGCCGGGCTTCCGCATCGCGCTGGACGGCGTGCCCCTGCCCGACACGGTCGCGCTCGCCCTGGAGCCCGGCCAGACCCTCGTCGTGCGGGCCGGCGATGCCGGCGCCTGGGGCTACCTCGCGGTCGCCGGGCGGCTCGACGTGGCGCCGGTCCTGGGATCGGCGGCGACCCATACCCGCTCGGGGCTCGGCGGCCTCGACGGGCGCGGCCTCGCCGCGGGCGACCGCCTCCCCGTCGCCGAGGGCCGGACGGCGGACGGAGCGCCGCAGCGGCTCGTCGCGCCCTGGCTCGCCCGGGACGGCCGGGAGATCCGGGTCGTGCTGGGCCCGCAGGACGACTACTTCGCGCCCGACCAGATCGCGGCGTTCCTGGCCGGTCCCTGGACGGTCTCGCCGCGGGGCGACCGGATGGCCTGCTTCGTCGACGGCACGCCGCTGAGGCACGCCAAGGGGCACGACATCGTCTCGGACGGCGTCGCCATGGGGGCGATCCAGGTCCCCGGCAACGGCCTGCCGATCATCCTGATGGCCGACCGGCAATCCACCGGCGGCTACCCGAAGATCGCCACGGTCATCGGGCCGGATCTCGGGCGGCTGGCGCAGGTCCGGGGCGGGGCGAGCCTGTCGTTCCGGCGCGTCTCGGTGGCGGAGGCGGTCGCGGCGCGCCGCGCCGAGCGCGATCTCCTGCGCGAGGCGGTCCCGCGCGAGCCGGTCATCCGCACGGATTTCGCGTCGGACTTCCTGCTCGGCCTCAATCTCGTCGGCGGCGTCACGGACGGCCGCGCCTGAGCGCGGAGCGGCTGCGCAGGGGCGAGCGAGCGTCTAGAGTGGCGGGACCGGTCGAGTCCCCGGCCCGAACCCCGACACAGGAAAGCCCGCACGCATGGCGCACGCCGTTACCGCCCCGGGAACCCCGCCCGCCCGCAGCAACGAGCCCCTGAACGCCGACAGCGTGCGCCGCGCCCGGGTCGACCTCGCCGCCTGCCTGCGCTGGGCCGCGCGCAACGGTCTGGAAGAGGGCATCTGCAACCACTTCTCGGCGGTGCTGCCGGAGCGGCCCGACCTGTTCCTGGTCAATCCCTACGGCCTCGCCTTCGCGGAGGTCACCGCGTCGAGCCTTCTCCTCTGCGACTTCCACGGCAACGTCCTCGAGGGCGACGGCCAGCCCGAGGCCACCGCCTTCCACATCCACGCCGAGCTGCACCGGCTGAAGCCCCGCGCCCGGGCCGCGTTCCACACCCACATGCCCTATTCCACGGCCCTGGCCATGCTGGAGGGCGAGCCCCTGGTGTGGGCGGGCCAGACGGCGCTGCGCTTCTACGGCCGGATCGCGGTGGACGAGGATTACAACGGTCTCGCGCTCGATTCGTCCGAGGGCCGGCGGATCGCCGAGAGCGCCGGCGAGGCGGACGTCGTGTTCCTGAAGAACCACGGCGTGATGGTGCTGGGCGAGACGATCGCGGAGGCCTGGGACGACCTCTACTACCTGGAGCGCGCCGCACAGGCGCAGGTCCTGGCCATGAGCACGGGGCGCGCGCTCAAGGCCGTGCCCGAGGCGATCGTACAGCGCGTGGCGGCCCAGGAGGCGGCCGGGCGCGCCGAGAGCGCCCGCCTCCATCTGGAGAGCGTCAAGCGGGTTCTGGCCCGGGACGAGCCCGCCTTCCTGGCGTGAGCGCCCGTCAGGGCGCGGCCCGGACCCGGTCCAGCAGCGCGGCGTCGGCGTAACCGTCCGGCGGCAGGCCGACCGACCCCTGGAAGGCGCGCAGCGCCGCCCGCGTCTTCGGGCCGATCTTGCCGTCGACCCCGCCGGTGGCGAAGCCGCGCTCCGTCAGGCGGGTCTGCAGGTCGCGCCGCTCGTCGCCGGTGAGGGGCCGGTCGCCCCGCGGCCAGTCGTGCACCAGGCCCGGGTCGCCGCGCAGGCGGTCCGACAGGAGCGCGACGGTCAGCGCGTAGGACAGGGCCGTGTTGTAGCGGAGGATCACCGCGAAGTTCGGCTGCAGCAGGAAGGCGGGGCCGCGGATCCCGGCGGGCAGGATCAGGGTCGCCTCGGCCGTGTCCGGCAGGGCGCGGTCGCGGGCGGGCCTCACGCCGAGCGCCCGCCACGCCGCGACGGTGCGGACCGTCGTCTCGTCGGCGAGCGCCGCGTCGAAGGTCTCGGGCAGCACCGCCTCGCTGCCCCATCCCGCGCCGTGCTTCCAGCCGTGGCTGCGAAGATAGTTCGCCGTCGACGCGAGGGCGTCCGGCACCGAGGTCCAGATGTCGCGCCGGCCGTCGCCGTCGAAATCGACCGCCTCGCGCTGGTAGACGCTGGGCATGAACTGCGTGTGCCCCATGGCGCCGGCCCAGGACCCGGTCAGCCCCGCCGGCATCCGGTCCAGGGGCGCCTGGTTCCAGGCCAGGATCTGGAGCGCCGCCGCCAGCTCGTCGCGCCAGTAGGTCGCCCGGGCGGGATCGCTGCAGCCGAGCGTCGCGAGCGAGCGGACGACCGGCTTCACCACCGCCGGGTTGTCGAGCACGGCGCCGTAGCTCGATTCGACCCCCCAGAACGCCACCAGGACGTGGCGGTCGACCCCGTACTTGGCCTCGATGGCGGCGAGCGTGTCGGCGTGCTCGGTGAGCTTGCGCAGACCGGCCTCGACGCGGGCCGGCGTGACGCTGGCCTCGATGTAGTCCCAGATCGGACGGACGAACTCGCCCTGGCTCTGGGTCGCGGCGATCACGTCCGGGTCGGGGTTGAGCGCGGCGAGCTGCGCCTCGGCGAGGCCCTGCGGCACGGCGCGGGCCGTGACCCAGGCGATCAGGTCGGCCCGGCAGGCCTCGAAAGCCTGCGGCGCGGCCGGCGGCGACGGGTCCGACCCCGCGGCGAGCGCCGGCATGGCCGTGCCGATGACGAGCGCGGCGCCGGTCGTCAGGGCCGCGCGCGCGGCGCCGCTCCGGGTCGCGGGCCGCTTCGGCGCAGCGCGATCGTCCATGGGCATGTCCGGTGATCCTGACGGGCGCGGCGTAGCATACCGCGCCGGCAGCGACACCTTCGAGACGCGGTCCGTCGCGGCCCCGGGGCTCGCCGCGGCCGGGCGGCGCTCCAAGTCGCGTCACATCAGCCCGGCGGACCGGAGACCGACCCGTGATGCATCCCGCTTCCCTGACGGCGATCGGCGCGGCCGTCCTAGCCGCCGGACCGGCCAGCGCCCTGGAGGTCACCCGCAGCCGCGACATCCCGGCCCCGCCCGCCGCGGTCTGGGCGCTGGTCGGCGATTTCTGCGCGATCCAGCACTGGCACCCGCAGGTCCAGCGCTGCATCCTGTCGGGCGAGGACGAGGATGACGGCATCCGCGCGCAGATCCGCGGCCTCGTGGTGAAGGGCGGCAAGGGCACGATCGCCGAGGTCGAGACCGCGCGCGACGAGACCGGCATGAGCTACAGCTACAGCTTCATCCAGGGGCCCCTGCCGGTGCGCGCCTACAACGCGACGCTGGCGGTCCGTCGCGACGGCGCGGGCTCCACGGTGATCTGGAGCGCGACCTTCGACGCCGAGGGCATGAGCGACGCCGACGCCGTCGCCGACATCACGGGCGTGTTCGACGCCGGGCTTGCCGGAATCGCCCGCGAGGCGGCCAGATAGCCTCCCGCCGAATCGGCCCGCCGCGCGAAAAATCGCCCGCCGGGCGCCGCGAGGCCTCGCCGCGGGGCCGTCGCGGACCGATGTGAGCGCCGTCGGCGCGACCGAGCGCCCGGCTCGATTCCCAGAGGCAGCCTCAGGAGGCCGAGACCCGCATGCGCCGTCACCGCCACGCCAAGATCGTCGCCACCGTCGGTCCCGCCAGTTCCGCCCCGGACCAGCTCCGCGCCCTGTTCCTCGCCGGCGTCGACACGTTCCGGCTCAATTTCAGCCACGGCGTCCAGGCGGATCACGCCAAGGTCCACGCGGCCATCCGCGCCCTCGAGAAGGAGGTCGGCCGGCCGATCGGCATCCTGCAGGATCTCCAGGGGCCGAAGATCCGCATCGGCACGCTCCAGGGCGGCCGGCTCGATCTCCAGGCCGGCGAGACGGTGCGCTTCGTCCTCGACGGCGCGGACGGCGACAAGCAGGCGATCCCGCTGCACCACCCGGAGATCTTCGACGCCGTCGTGCCGGGCCAGGAGCTCCTCATCGACGACGGGCGGGTTCGGGTGCGGGTCACCGGGCCCGAGCGGACCTCCATCACCGCCGAGGTCGTCACCGGCGGGCCGATCTCGAACCGCAAGGGCGTGAACCTGCCGGGCACGCTGCTGGACCTGTCGCCGCTGACCGAGAAGGACCGGGCGGACCTCGCCTTCGGGCTCGACCTCGGCGTCGACTGGGTCGCCCTGTCGTTCGTCCAGAAGCCGTCCGACGTCATCGAGGCGCGGGGGATCATCGGCGACCGCGCCGGCATCATGTCGAAGATCGAGAAGCCGCAGGCGCTGGAGCGGATCGACGACATCATCCGGCTCTCCGACGCCGTGATGGTCGCCCGCGGCGATCTCGGCGTCGAGATCCCGCACGAGGACGTGCCGGGGCGGCAGAAGGAGCTGATCCGGGCCTGCCGGCTCGCCGTGAAGCCCGTCGTGGTGGCGACCCAGATGCTCGACTCGATGGTCAATGCCCCGGCGCCCACCCGGGCGGAGGCGTCGGACGTCGCCACCGCCATCTACGACGGCGCCGACGCCGTGATGCTCTCGGCGGAATCCGCGACCGGCCGCTACCCGGTCGAAGCGGTGGCGATGATGGACCGGATCATCCGGAGCGTGGAGGGCCACAAGCTCTACCATTCGATCGTCGCGGCCTCGGAGCCGGGCGAGGAGGAGACGCCGCCCCACGCCGTGGCGACCGCCACTGCCGACCTCGCCGAGGCGGTGCGCGCCGCGGCCATCGTCGCCTACACGGCGAGCGGGACGACGGCCGCCCGGGTCGCGCGCAAGCGGCCCGCGGCCTCGATCCTGGCCCTGACCCCCAACGTCGCGACCTCGCGGCGGCTGAGCCTGCTCTGGGGGGCGCACAGCGTCCTGACGGAGGACGTCGACAGCTACGAGGAGATGACCTCGAAGGCCTGCCACCACGCCCGGGACGAAGGCTTCGCGCGGCCGAACGACGTCATCGTGGTCACCGCCGGCATCCCGTTCCACACGGCGGGCAACACCAACAACATCCGCCTGATGCAGGTCTGAGGCGCCCGATCGGACGCCGGGCTGGAACGCGGCCCGCGCCTGACCCGTTGTTGGGGAAGCTGCGCCATTTGGGCGCGATACCGGAGGGCCGACCCATGAACCTGATCGGACGCATCGTCACCAAGATCCTCGGCAACGAGAACCGCCCCGTCGACCGGGACGACCGGAACGCCAGCACGGCGACGCCGCTCGGCCGCCTCGTGACGAAGATCCTGGGCAAGTAGCGGCCCTGTCCGCCGCGCGCCCGGACGGGGCGCGCGGCAGCACCGTTCGGCGATCAGTTCGCCACGGCGCTGGCGGTCTCCCTGAGCACCGGCGCGGCGGGGATCGAGTGCTGCCAGAAGGTGCCGGTCCGGCCCTTCTCGTAACCGGCCTCGTACAGGGCCCGCATGTAGGCGGTGTCGAAGCCCTTCGCGGCGGACGCCTTGGGGCCGTTCTCGTCGATGTAGGTGAGATTGAAGCCGATGCCGTTGGTGCGGGCCAGCGCGTAGGTCGCCGTCAGCGTCGCGCGGGAGCGGGCGCGGCTCGCGGTGGTGAAGGAGCGCTCGACGATCGAGAGCGTGTTGTCCTTGGTGACCTCGAATTCCGGCTCCAGGCGGCCGTTGATCACCACGTAGATCTCAGCCTTGCCGCCGGTGCGGATCCGCCCGTCGCGCAGCAGCAGGGTCTGCGGCAGGGTGAAGACGGGGGTCACCACCGAGCCGTCGACATGCATCTCCTGGAAGCGCGCGTCGCCGGCCGAGACGTCGATGAACTGGGGCGGGAACACCGCCGGGATGCTGGCCGAGGCCGCCAGGACGTCGCGGAACAGCTGGCGGGCGTTGGGCACCCCGCTCGCCGCGATGGCGCCCATGTTCCAGATCACCGCGCGCTGGGAATCGAGGTTCGTCGTGACGACCAGCAGGCGCCGGCCCTTCGCGTGCTCCTCGGCCACGGCCTTGAGGAGGTCGTCCGTGACGTAGCGGTCGATGAGGTTGCGCAGGCGCCCGTCGCCGAACAGGCCCGAGCCGAACAGCACGTTGGCCAGGTTCGGCGAGGCCACCAGCTCGCTGGCGACGCCGCTCGTGTAGAACTCGGTCAGGTAGGGGTCGTAGGCCGGGCCCAGGAAGGCGAAGGGCGCGATCAGCGCGCCCGTCGAGACGCCGGAGACCAGGGTGAATTCGGGCCGCTTGCCGGACGCCGTCCAGCCGTTGAGCACGCCCGCCCCGTAGGCGCCGTCGCCGCCGCCGCCCGACAGGGCCAGGTAGGTGAAGCCCTTGAGGCGCCGCTCCGGATTGGCGGCGAGCGCCGCGATCGTGTCCACCGACGCGTCCGCGAAGACGCGCGCGCCGGGGATGCCCGGCACGGTGGCGAAGGCCGCCTGCTCGGCACTGTAGGGGGTCCGCGGAACGCTGCCGCAGGCCGCGACCTGACCCGCCAGCCCGAACGCCACCGCCATGCGCAGGCTGACCTGACGAACACCCATCGTCACTTCCTCGAACCGCGAAACGCGCCCACTCTGCCACACGGAACGAGCTTGGCCGTATCGCCTGTTCCGTCTTAGCCGGCTTCGGAGGAACGATAAGGCCGCGCTGTTGCGGTGGGGTCACGATCCCACGCGATCGGGGCGCAAGCGTGGCCGCTGCGGCCGGCGGCCCGGACGGTGCGGCGCCGTACCGGACACCGGCGGGACCGCGCCGGGGCCGCGCAGGATCGCGCCGGACCCGGCCGACCCGGGCCGGCCTGGGTCATTGCCGGTGGACAGGCGTCGCGGCGGCCCGTGCCCGGCGACCGCCCGCCCTTGCAACGTTCGCGAGCGCCGCGCTAGGGTTCCCCCGTGGCCTGGCGAGACAGGGTGTCGCACGCGATGCGGCAGCCGGTGCGCGGGGGCGCGGTCTGCGCGGCGACACGGTCGGCCGGGATAACGGCTCCTGTCGGCCTGGAAGACGCGGACTGGCCTTCGGGAACGCGGCCGAGCCGCAGGGGGCGGAGGGGATGATGGAAGCGGGTCTCGGCTGGACGGACGATCGCGTGGCGCTGCTGCGCCGCCTGTGGGAAGACGGGCAGAGCGCCAGCAAGATCGCGGCGCAACTCGGCGGCGTCACCCGCAACGCGGTGATCGGCAAGGTCCACCGCCTGGGTCTGGCCGGTCGCGCCCGCGGCGGCGAGGAAGCCGCCACCGCCGTCCCGCCGTCGAAGACGGTCGAGATCGAGACCGCCATCGCGGTGGTCGAGACGCAGGCGCCCGAGCCGGTCGCGATCCTGGCCCACCGTCCGGCCCCGGACTTCCCGGCGCCCGCGCCGGCCGCGGCGCCCGCGCCCGTGGCCCTCGCGGTGTCGGAGCGCGTCACGATCATGGACCTCCGGGAATCCATGTGCCGCTGGCCCCTCGGCGACCCGACGACGCCGGAATTCCGCTTCTGCGGCGCCCGCTCGATCACCGGCCTGCCGTACTGCACCCACCACGCCGAGATCGCCTACCAGCCCGCCGCCGAGCGGAAGCGCGATCGCCGCGTCGCCTCGTTCCGCTGAGCCGCCGCGCCGTCAGCGCAGCGTGACGCCGGCTTCGCGCAGGACGCGGGCGGTGCCGGGATTGACCTGGTCCGCCGGGACGAGGCCGACGAGGTTCCTCGGCTGCGCTTCGGTGAGATCCGTCCGCGCCAGCGCCCGGACGATCCGGTAGGCCGTCTCCTCGTCGAGGCCGGGCCGCGCGATCACGAAGCTCCAGGATCCCACCGTCGCGATCGGCTCCGCCTGCCCGGCGAAGCTGCCGGCCGGAACCGTGGGGCGCCGCGTCGCCGCGCCGGGCTGCGCGAGGCGCGCGATGCCCGCCTCGGACGGTCCGAAGAAGCGGGCCCCGCCCGGATCCGCGGCCAGCGCGTGGAAGCCCGGCCAATCGAGGCCGCCGCCCCAGAGCGCGTCGGCGCGGCCCTCCCGCACCAGGGCCGGGCCGTCGCCGGCCCGGTCGAGCAGGATCGGACTGATGTCGCGCTCGGGATCGAGGCCCGAGGCGCCGAGGACGCTGCGGCCCATGACGGTCAGCCCGGACTTGTGCGTGCCGAGCACGACCCTGCGCCCGCGCAGGTCCGCCACCGAGCGGATCGCGCTGGCCGCCGGCACCACGAACAGGCCCGGCGTCGGGTACATCGGCGCCAGGACGGTCAGGCCGCCGCCCTCGGCGAGGGCCGGGTAGGCGTACTCGCCCTGCACGAGGCCGAGATCGACGCGGCCGGCGCGGAGGAGGCCGACATTCTCGGACGACCCGCCGGTGGCGCGCCGCTCGACGGTCAGGGCCGGGTCCGCGGCCGCGACCGCGCCGGCGAAGGCCTCCCCGAAGGCCGGGAAGCCGCCCCCCGGCGTCGCGGTGGCGAGCACGACGCGGAGCGCCTCGGCGGCGCGCGCCGGCCGCGCCAGGACCAGCCCGAGGCCCGCCAGAAAAGCGGCCCGACGAGTCGGCCGAAGAGGGAGGCCCCGCCTGCCGGTTGCGCCGAACGGTCCGGCAGCGCCGGCCGTGGCCGGGCAGGCTGGAGAATAGAATTCCATGAGGAAAGGGCCGCTCAATAAAGGTCTTCCACCCCGCTCTGAAAGTTCGCCCGATTCCGGAAAGAACTTTCGGCAACGGCACTTAGCCCGATTGCTCCGGCCGCGGCAACGCGATATCGCAGCCTCCCGTCCGGGCCGGTCAAGCCTCCCCACGCGAGGGCGATCCCTTGGCGGGGCCTCTCCCGGATACGACATCTGTCCGATCCGTCACCACGAGCAGGAGTTCCGCGATGGCCGATACCCTCAACGCACCGGCGAAGGTCGGCCACGGCCGTGTCTACGGCTCGATCACCGAGACGATCGGCAACACCCCTCTGGTGCGCCTGAACCGGCTGCCCAAGGAGCACGGCGTCGACGCCGAGATCCTGCTGAAGCTCGAGTTCTTCAACCCGATCGCCAGCGTGAAGGACCGCATCGGCGTCAACATGATCGACGCCCTGGAGGCCTCCGGGAAGCTCCAGCCCGGCGGCACGCTGGTCGAGCCGACCTCGGGCAACACCGGCATCGCCCTCGCCTTCACGGCGGCGGCCCGCGGCTACCGGCTCATCCTGGTGATGCCCGAGACGATGTCGCTGGAGCGGCGCAAGATGCTCGCCTTCCTGGGCGCGGAGCTGGCGCTCACGCCGGGCGCGCAGGGCATGAAGGGCGCGATCGCCAAGGCCGAGGAGCTCCTGAAGGAGATCCCGGGTTCGGTCATGCCGCAGCAATTCTCGAACCCGGCCAACCCGGAGATCCACCGGAAGACCACCGCCGAGGAGATCTGGAGCGACACGGGCGGCCAGCTCGACGCGTTCGTGGCCGGCGTCGGCACCGGCGGCACCGTGACGGGCGTCGGCGAGGTGCTGAAGCCGCGCCTGCCGAACCTGAAGGTCTTCGCGGTGGAGCCGGAGGACAGCCCGGTGATCTCCGGCGGCCAGCCCGGCCCGCACAAGATCCAGGGCATCGGCGCCGGGTTCATCCCCGACAACCTGCACACCAACATCCTCGACGGCGTCCTGAAGGTCACCAACCAGGCGGCGTTCGAGACCTCCCGGGCGCTCGCCCGGCTGGAGGGCATCCCCGGCGGCATCTCCACCGGCGGCAACGTCGCGGCGGCGCTGGAGCTGGCCAAGCGCCCCGAGTTCCAGGGCAAGCGGATCGTGACGGTCGCCTGCTCGTTCGCCGAGCGCTACATCTCCTCGGCACTGTTCGACGGGATCGGCTGAACCGGCCATCGGAGCGGCCTTCGGGCCGCTCCCCTACGGAGAGCCGATCGAATCGCACCGGCGCGGATCGCGGCGATGTGGATCCGCGCGCGCTTCCGGTCCGCCGGGGACGGACACGATCGTCGCGACCCACGAAATTTTTCATTTTATCACAGTCATACAATCATTTTTCTTTGATCAGTATCTGTCTCTCTCAGAACTTATTCGCAGCATAATACTGAGTTTTGGGCGCAATTTTCGGATCAACACTGCGACCTGCCGTGCCTGGACGCCAGAAAATCTCTCCGCTAACGCCGGCCGGCGAACGGACAGTGACGATCTCATGCGCGGCCTCCTGCTTCTCGTGTTCGGCCTCTGGGCTCAGGCGGCGATGGCCCGGGGCTTCGCGGTCCACGACCTGACCGGCCTGGCCGAAGCCGCCCGATCGGCGCTCGGACCGGCGGCCACGGCGCGGGCGGAGGCCGGGCAGCTCGGCCTGCACTGCGCCGCCTGCGCGGGCGCCCCGTCGATCGCGTTGCGGCTCGGCCGACTGACGGACGGGACCGAGGCCCGGGTCCGCTCGGGCTGGACGACCCTCGCGGCGCTCGAGGCGCTCTGCGTGCGGCGCAATCCGGATTGCCGGCTCTCGGCCCTGCCCGCCGGCCCGGCGATCGGCTGGTTGAGCGTGTACGCGCTGGACGGCGGCGCCGGGGCGACCGCGGTCATCCTCCGGGACGGCGATCTGCTGACGATCGAGGCGCGGGCATCGGATCGCGGGGCCGCGGAGGATGCGGCGCGGCGCCTCATGCAGGCCGTCCTGCCCCGGATCGTCGGGCCGGAGACCTGAACCGACCGCCTCCGGTCGCCCAGTTCGCGCAACCCTCCCCGGCCGCCTCCGTTGTCCCCCGAACAGGCAGAGAGGCGAGCCATGACAGAACAGACCGGACGACCCGCGCGGGAGAGTGCCGAGGCCGCGGTGGCCAACGAGACCGAGATGCCGCGCGAGAAGCTCGGCCAGATGGAGGACAAGGCGCGGTCCGGCACCGATCTCGGCGAGGCGATCGACCGCGCCACTGCCGCCGTCGGCCAGGACGACGGGAAGCGCTGATGGTCAGGCCGACGAGCGAATCCGGGACCGTCACCCGCAAGCCCGACGACAAGGTCGGTTCGCGCGGGAGCCCGCCCGCCGGGGGCGGCCATCAGACGGCCGATCAGGCGGCGATCACCGACATGGGCTCCGGCGAGGCGCCGCGGACCGAACCGAAGGCGGAATGGGGCACGGCCGGAGAGCCGGGGCGCGCGCCGCCCGCGATCGGCGGCTCCTCGGGCGGCCATTCGGACCAGAAGGCCTCGCGGGGCCCGGCCGCCGACACGAAGGTCGCGGACGGCCACTACCGGGCGGAGCGGGAGAATCGGGAATGACCGAGCGTCGCGAGACCGGCTCGAAGCCGGACAAGCCGAAGAACGTCGCCCCCGACGCGGTCAAGGACCCGAACGAGAAGACGGAGGGCAAGCCCGGCCAGGGGACGCCCGCCGGCGGAACGCAGAACGACGAGACCGATCCCGGGGGCAGCTGACGCGACAGGGATGCCGCCGCGGCGGCATCCCCCGCGCGGCGGCGCGCGGCTCAGGAGAGTCGGAAGGGGATCGGCCCGGAAGCCAGCGGGACGTCGCCGGGACGGCAGCCGGTCTCGACACAGGCGTAGCGGATCGCGTCCTGGCGGCTGCGGAAGATGCCTCCGGCACGCCCACCGGTCTCGACGGCGACCCAGTGACCCTCGCCGTCCTGGCCGACGAGGTATGAGGGCGGCGCGGCGGCGGCCTGCGCGAGCGACGGAAGCGGGTTCAGCGCGACGGGCATCGGTGTCACGGGGTTCACGCGGGCCTCTCGGGTCCGCCCCATCGAAGTATCGCCCCCGGCATAAGGGTTCGATGGGTCCGAGAGCGGCCAGGAATAAGGGCCACATCAGCAACCGGGCCTGAGCGCCCGGTTGCCGGTCGTTCACGATCGGTGACGGTCGCGCGCCTCAGGCGGCGTTCTCCTTCGACCGCTCGGCCCGCTTGCGGTCGTTCGGGTCGAGGATCGCCTTGCGCAGGCGGATCGACTTCGGCGTCACCTCGACGAGCTCGTCGTCCTGGATCCAGGCCAGCGAGCGCTCCAGGGTCATCCGGATCGGCGGGGTGAGGCGCACGGCCTCGTCCTTCGAGGTGGTGCGGATGTTGGTGAGCTTCTTGCCCTTGAGCACGTTCACCTCGAGGTCGTTCTCGCGGTTGTGCTCGCCGACGATCATGCCCTGGTACACCTTCCAGCCCGGCTCGATCATCATCGGGCCGCGGTCCTCCAGGTTCCACATGGCGTAGGCCACGGCCTCACCCTGGTCGTTGGAGATCAGCACGCCGTTGCGCCGGCCCGGCATCTCGCCCTTGTAGGGCTCGTACGCCTTGAACAGCCGGTTCATGATCGCGGTGCCGCGGGTGTCGGTGAGCAGCTCGCCCTGGTAGCCGATCAGGCCGCGGGTCGGGGCGTGGAACACGAGGCGCAGGCGGTTGCCGCCGGAGGGCCGCATCTCCAGCATCTCGGCCTTCCGCTCGGACATCTTCTGGACGACGACGCCGGAATGCTCCTCGTCGACGTCGATCACGACCTCCTCGATCGGCTCCAGCAGGCCGCCGGCCTCGTCGCGCTCGTACACGACCCGCGGCCGCGACACGGCGATCTCGAAGCCCTCGCGGCGCATGGTCTCGATCAGGATCGAGAGCTGCAGCTCGCCGCGGCCCGAGACGTAGAAGCTGTCCTTGTCGGCCGCCTCCTCGATCTTGAGCGTGACGTTGCCCTCGGCCTCCTTGAACAGGCGGTCGCGGATCATGCGGCTCGTGACCTTGTCGCCCTCGGTGCCGGCGAGCGGGCTGTCGTTGACGATGAACGACATCGTCACGGTCGGCGGGTCGATCGGCTGCGCCTGGATCGGGGTCTCGACCTGCGGGTCGCAGAAGGTGTCGGCGACGGTGCCCTTGATCAGACCGGCGATCGACACGATGTCGCCCGCCTCGCCGATGTCGATCGGCGCGCGCTCCAGGCCGCGGAAGGCGAGGATCTTCGACACGCGGCCGGTCTCGACGACCTTGCCGTGACGGTCGAGCACCTTGATCTGCTGGTTCGGCTTCACCGAGCCCGCGGCGATGCGGCCGGTGATGATGCGGCCGAGGAACGGGTTGGCCTCGAGCAGGGTGCCGAGCATCCGGAACGGCCCCTCCTCGGTCCGGGCCGGCGGCACGTGCTTGAGCACGAGGTCGAACAGCGGCTCGAGGCCGACCGACGGGTCCGCGTCCGGACTGTCGGCCATCCAGCCGTTGCGGCCCGACCCGTAGAGGATCGGGAAGTCGAGCTGCTCGTCGGTGGCGTCGAGGGCGGCGAACAGGTCGAACACCTCGTTCACGACCTCGTTGATCCGCGCATCCGGACGGTCGACCTTGTTGATCGCCACGATCGGGCGCAGGCCGATCTTGAGCGCCTTGCCGACCACGAACTTGGTCTGGGGCATCGGCCCCTCGGCGGCGTCCACCAGCACGATCACGCCGTCGACCATCGACAGGATGCGCTCGACCTCACCGCCGAAATCGGCGTGGCCGGGGGTGTCGACGATGTTGACGCGGGTGTCCTTCCAGACGACCGAGGTCGCCTTGGCGAGGATCGTGATGCCACGCTCCTTCTCGAGGTCGTTCGAGTCCATCGCCCGCTCCTCGACCCGCTGATTCTCGCGGAAGGTGCCGGACTGGGCCAGCAGCTTGTCGACGAGGGTCGTCTTGCCGTGGTCGACGTGAGCGATGATGGCGATGTTGCGCAGTTTCATGGCGGCCCGAAACGGGTTGTGCCGGCTCCCTGGCGGCCGCGCGGCGCGGCCGTCCGCGCCGGTTCAGGTACGGAGTCGTGGTGGTTGCGTCGCAATATAAGGACGCGCGCGCTTGGGCAAGGCCGCTGAGGTCATGGGGGCCTCGCGTGACCGGGATTGCTGGGGGAAGATCGGCGTCGGGATCCGGCGCCGAGTGCCCTATATGACGGCGCGATGACACCGCGGCCGGCGGGAGTCCGCGCCTATCGGGCTGTATTGGATGAAACCGGATCCCTCGGGTAGCGTATCGACCAGGATCAGGCGTCCGGCTGCGGCGATTCGGCCGTCGGGCCGCCAGGGCGGGCTTTCGTCGGAAGGACACGATGCGCGCGCTTGAGCCGCGGCTGTTCCCGTATATCTGGCGCTACTCCAAGGTCGCGCAGCTCCGGATCTGCGCCGTCGTGCTGGCGTCGCTTCCGTTCTATTTCGCCTCGCTCGACCTGCCGAAGCGCATCGTCAACGACGCGATCACGGGGAAGGCCTACGCGCACGGCGAGGCGACCGCGCCGTTCCTCGAGCTCACCGTCGAGTGGCCCGCCTTCCTGGGCGGCGGCAAGACGCACCTGTTCGAGGGGTTCCAGCTCGACCGGTTCGAGCTGCTGCTCAGCCTGTCGACGCTGTTCCTCAGCCTCGTCCTGATCAACGGCGCGTTCAAGTTCTGGATCAACCTCCAGAAGGGCATTCTCGGCGAGCGGATGCTGCGCCGCCTGCGGTTCCAGCTGTTCTCGCTGATGCTGCGCTTCTCCCCGGAGACGCAGCGGGAGGTGAAATCCTCCGAGACCGCGACGATCATCCGGGACGAGGTCGAGCCGATCGGCTCCTTCATCGGCGACGCGATCGTGGTGCCGGTGTTCCTGGGCACTCAGGCCGCGACGGCGCTGGCCTTCATCATGATGCAGAACATCTGGCTCGGCATCGCGGCCGGCGGCATGGTCGCCGTGCAGATGACCGTGATCCCGCGGCTGCGGCGGGAGATCATCCGCCTCAGCCGCCAGCGCCAGATCGCGTCCCGCGCCCTGGCCGGGCGCGTCGCCGAGGTGCTCGACGGCCTGCAGGCGGTGACGCTGAACGACACCGGCCGCTGGGAACGCGCGGAGATCGGCGGCCGCCTCTACCGGCTCTACGACCTGCGCCTGCGGATCTACCGCCGCAAGTTCGCGGTCAAATACCTCAACAACCTGCTCGCGCAGGTGACGCCGTTCCTGTTCTACGCGATCGGCGGCTACTTCGCCCTGAAGGGCCAGCTCGACATCGGCCAGCTCGTGGCGGTCCTGGCCGCCTACCGGGACCTGCCGCCGCCCCTCAAGGAGCTGATCGACTGGGACCAGCAGCGCCTCGACGTCGAGGTCAAGTACGAGACCGTGGCGGCGCATTTCGGCCCGCAGCGCCTCCTGCCGGCCGAGCACGAATCCGAGCGCTCGGCGCCCCGGCTCGGCGGGCCGCTGCGGCTCGAGGGCCTGCAGCTGCGCGATCCGCAGGGCGGCTCCCTGATCGAGGTCGGCGACGCGGAGGTGCGCCTCCCCGGGCAGGTCGCCGTGGTCCCGCCCGGGGCGATCGCGCAGGAATTCATCCGCGTGCTCGCCGGGCTCCAGGCGCCGCCCGGGGGCACGGTCCGGATCGGCGAGCACGACCTCTCGACGCTGCCGCGCCGCGACCACGCGCGGCGCATCGCCTACGCGGGCGTCCAGCCCGTGCTGTTCCCCGGGACGCTGCGCGACAACGTCCTCTACGGGCTGCGCGTGCACCCGCTGCGCACCAAGAGCCTCGACCTCAGCAAGGCGCGGATCAACGAGGCGGTGAAGACCGGCAACCCCTGCGACAGCGTCGAGGACCCCTGGATCGACTTCAAGCGCCTCGGCGTCCGGGATGCCGACGAGCTCGACGAGCGCCTGCTCGACCTGCTCGGCCGGCTCGACCTCGGCGACGAGCTCTACCGGTTCGGGCTCGGCGCCCTGAGTTCGGTCGCCCACGACACGCCGGTGGGCCAGCGTATGATCGCGGCGCGGGAGCACCTGCGCGAGCATTTCGCCCAGAAGGGTCTCGCCGACCTCGTGATCCCCTTCGCCCGGGGCCACTACAACGAGCAGGCCACCGTCGGGGAGAACCTGCTGTTCGGCGTCCCCCGCGACCCGACGCTGACGGATCCGCGCCGCCTCGCCGGCGTCCCCCTGTTCCGCGACGCGCTGGAGAAGGTGAAGCTCCTCGACGAGCTCGACCGGATGGGCGTCGCCATCGCCAGCAACCTCAAGGACATCTTCGCCGACGTGCCGCCGGGCCACCCGCTGTTCCGGCGGTTCTCGCTGATCACCCCGGACGCGCTGCCCGACTACCTGCGCCGGCTCGCGCGCCTGCCCGAGGACGGGCGGCTGAGCGAGACCGACAGCGTGGCCTTCCTCGCGCTGGCCCTCGCCTATGTCGAGCCGCGGATGCGCTTCGGGCTGCTCGACGAGACCCTCGCCAAGCGCATGGTCGGCGCGCGGGCGGTCGTGCAGGGCTTCATGCACGGCGACGACGGCTGCGACGTCGAATCCTACGACCCCAACCGGATCAACCCGCGCAGCACCGTCCTCGACAACCTGCTCTTCGGCCGCATCGACACGGCGCGGATGCACGGCGAGGCGCTGATCCAGAAGGAGGCCCGCGCGGTGTTCCGGGAGTTCGACCTGGAGCGGCCGATCCAGCGGCGCGGCCTCGAGAAGGAGGTCGGCAACCGCGGCCAGCTGCTCGCCGAGCGCGTGCGGGTGCGGGTCGGCCTCGCGCGGGCGATCCTGCGCGAGCCGGAGATCCTCGTGGTCGACCGGGTGGACGAGCACCTGGAGCGGGGCGTCGACACGCTGCTCGACGTGACCGAGACCGCCCTGCCCCGGGCGAGCCTCGTGGCGAGCCTGTCGCCGGAATCCGACCCGGCCCGGTTCCTCGCGCGCCTGCCGATCCAGAGTGCCGAAGCGCGCCTGCGCACGGCGGCGGAATGACGTAAGCGTGACCGGTCCGCGCGGGGCGCGGCCGGCGGTTTACAGGGCTGCCCGTCTCCGGCACAGGATGGCACCCCATGCCAACATTCTCGGACGCCACCGCGACCCCGGACCGGACGATCCCGAGCCTCGCCGGGACGCCGCGCGTGGTGCCGCCGCACCGCGCCCCGCCCGAGCGCGAGCTGCCGCTGCCCGCCTACCTGCGGTCGATCCGCGACAACGCGCTCGCGGGCTTCCCCCGGCGCGCCTTCGAGGAGCCGGTCACCCGCCGGGGCCTGCTCGGGCGGTCGAGCTTCGTGCTGAACGACCCCGAGGCGATCCGCCGGGTGCTCGTCGAGAATCAGGCGAACTACGCCCGCACCACCGGGACGACCCGCATCCTGCGCCCGATCCTCGGCGACGGTCTCCTGATCAGCGAGGGCTCGGCGTGGCGGCATCAGCGGCGCACCCTGGCGCCGGCCTTCACGCCGCGGGCGATCGACGGCCTCGTGCCCCACATCGCCGCGGCCGTGACCGACGGGATGGAGCGCATCGCCGCCGAGGCCGCGGCGGGGCCGGTCGACCTGTTCACGTCCTTCTACCGGCTCGCCCTCGAGATCGCCGGGCGCGCCATGTTCTCGGTGGGGATGGACCAGCACGGCGCCGAGCTGCGCCAGTTCATCGCCGAGTACGCCGAGCGGATGGGGCGGCCGCACCTCCTCGACATCGTCACCCCCCCGGGCTGGCCGGTGCCCCTCGACTGGTCGCGCCGCCGGTTCCGGCGCCGGTGGATCCCCTTCCTCGACCGGATCATCGCGGCGCGCCGGGCGGTCGAGGGGGACAGGTCCCGCTCGGGCGATTTGCTCGACCTGCTCGCGGCCGCGCGCAATCCCGATACCGGCGCCGCCTTCACGCCCGACGAGTTGCGCGACCAGGTCGCCACCATGATCCTGGCGGGCCACGAGACCACGGCCGGCACGCTGTTCTGGGCGGCCTACCTGCTGGCCCTCGCCCCGGAGGTGCAGGAGCGGGTCGCCGCCGAGGCGCGGGCCGCCGACCTCGCCGACCCCACCGGCTGCCAGAGTGACGGGCGGCTGCCGCTGACCCGCGCGGTGATCGACGAGACCCTGCGCCTGTACCCGGCGGCCTTCGTGGTCGTCCGGCGGGCGCTGGGCCCGGACACAGTGGCGGGCCACGCCGTGAAGGCGAGCGACATCGTGATGGTAAGCCCCTGGGTTCTGCACCGGCACCGGTCGCTCTGGTCGGATCCCGACGCGTTCGATCCGGGCCGCTTCCTGCCCGGCGCCCCCGGCCCGCGGCGCTTCGCCTACCTGCCCTTCGGGGCCGGCCCGCGGGTCTGCATCGGCGCGCAGTTCGCCCTGAGCGAGGCCGTCCTGTCCCTGGCGCGGGTGCTCCAGCGGTTCCGGCTGGTGCTCGACGAGCGCGAGCCGGTTCTGCCCCAGGCGGTCGTGACGACCCAGCCGGATCGCCCCGCGCGCTTCCGGCTGATCCCCCGCGCGCCGGTCAGCCCCTGATCCCGGTGATCGTCGCCGAGGTCGCCCGGGGATCGCGCATCGGCCAGCGGCCGCTCTCCACCTGCGCCAGGAAGTCGTCCAGCAGGCGGTTATAGGCGTCGGGCTCCTCGACCGAGAGGGCGTGGCCGGTATTGGGCAGCATGGCGAGGGCGGCGGAGGGGATGACCCGCTTGAGCATCAGGCTCGGGGTGAGGCAGGGCCAGTCCTCGTCGCCGGCGACGATCAGGGTCGGGACGGTCATGCGCCCCAGCTCGTCCGTGAGATCGTAGAGCGACGGCCGCCCCTTCTGCACGCCGGCCTGGGTGTTGGCCGAGCCGAGGGCCGAATGCTCGGCGAGCATCCGCCTGAACTCGGCGTGCCCGCGCGGGTCCTTGGTCTCGAACTGCACCCGCGTCGGCCCGACGGCGTAGCGCTCCGCGAAGGCCGCCATGCCGTCGCGGAGGAGCATCGCGGCGGTGGCGTCCGCCTCGGCGCGGAACAGCGCCTGCCGCTCCGGCTCCGCGCCGTAGCCGCAGCCGCCGAGGCACAGCGACAGCGCCCGGTCGGGGTGCCGCAGGCCGAAATGCAGGGTCGCGAAGGCGCCCATGGAGATGCCGGCGACGTGGGCCTTCGGCGCGCCGAGATGGTCGAGGACGGCCAGGATGTCGTCGGCGGCGCGCGCCTGCGCGTAGGCCGAGACGGCCTCCGGAACGTCGGAGGGCGGGTAGCCCCGGGCGTTGAACGCGACCGCGCGGTAGCGCCGGCCGAAATGGCGCAGCTGCGCCTCGTAGCTGCGGTGATCGCCGGCGAATTCGTGGACGAAGATCAGCGGCGTCCCCTGGCCGCTCTCCTCGTAGTGGAGCCGTATCCCGTCGTCCGTCGTGGCGCTCGGCATGGCGATCTTCTCATCGGCCTCCCCCGGGTTTCCGAGATGGCGCGACGGGGCGCCCGGTCGAGAGTCGGGACCGGAGTTCGTGGAAGGAACGACGAAGCCGCACCCGGCGGACCGGGCGCGGCGCGTGGATCTCCGTGCCGGCGGGGACGCTCCCCGCCCGGCTCAAGCGGCCTTCTTGGAGGAGGCCGGCTTGGCGGCCCCCTTCTTGGCGGCGACCTCGGCGAGCTTCGCGGCCAGCTTGGCGTCGAGCTTGCCCGAGGCACCGAGCGGCAGCTCGATGTCGAGGCCGAGGGTCGAGACACCCTCGCCGCGCTCCAAAGTGACCTTCACCTTGTCGGGCTCCACCGCGACGTGGTTGGCGATCACCGCCAGGATCTCCTCCCGGAGCTGGATCACGAGGTCGGGGCGACCCGACTCCGCGCGCTCGTGGGCGAGGATCAGCTGCAGGCGGTCGCGGGCGACCGCGCCGGAGCTGCGCTTCTGGAACAGTCCCAGGATGCTCACGCCGCCCTCCGCATGAACAGCTTGTCGAGGAAGGACTTGCGCTCGACCGGCAGGCTCATCGGCACGGACTCGCCCTTGAGCCGGCGGGCCGCGTCGGCATAGGCCCGCGCCGGGGCGCAGAGCGGGTTGTTCAGCGTCACCGGGCAGCCGAGGTTCGAGGCGCGCAGCACCTCCTGGCTCTCCGGGATGATCGCGAGCAGCGGGATCGACAGGATGTCGAGCACGTCCTCGGTCTTGAGCATGTCGCCGCGGTCGGCCCGCATCGGGTCGTAGCGGGTGAGGATCAGGTGCTTCTCGATGTCCTCGCCCTTCTCCGCCTTGGCGGTCTTGGAATCGAGGAGGCCGATGATCCGGTCGGAGTCGCGCACCGAGGAGACCTCGGGGTTGGTCACGACCACTGCCACGTCGGCGTGGTGCATGGCGAGCTGGGCGCCGCGCTCGATGCCGGCGGGGGAATCGCAGATCACCCAATCGAACTTCGCGCGCAGCTCGTCCATCACCCGGGCCACGCCCTCATCGGTGAGCGCGTCCTTGTCGCGGGTCTGCGAGGCCGGCAGCAGGTGCAGGGTCTCGAGCCGCTTGTCCTTGATCAGCGCCTGCGGGAGCTTGGCGTCGCCGTTGACCACGTTGATGAGGTCGTAGACGACCCGGCGCTCGGCGCCCATGACGAGGTCGAGGTTGCGCAGGCCGACGTCGAAGTCGACGACGCACACGCTCTGCCCGCCCTGGGCCAGGGCCGCTCCAAGGGCCGCGGTCGTCGTCGTCTTGCCGACGCCGCCCTTGCCCGATGTGACGACGAGAACCTTTGCCACGCGTCGATCTCCCTTAATCCAGGCTTGCCATTCGGATGTTGCCGCCATCGAGCCAGACCTGGGCGGCCTTGCCGCGCAGGGCCGTGCCCATGTCCTCCGCCGTCCGCACGAGGCGGTCGATCCCCAGCAACTCGGGTTCGAATTTGCGGCAGTAGATTCGTGCGCGCGGGTTGCGCGCGGCTCCGGCGATCGCGCGACCGCGCAGGGCGCCGTAGACGTGGATGGAGCCGCCGGCCAGGATCTCGGCCCCGGAGGAGACGGACCCCATCACGGTCACGTCGCCGGTCGGGTTGATGACGCTCTGTCCGGAGCGGACCGAGCCCTCGACGGTGATCGAGGTGACCACCTGCGGCTCCGGCTCGGCCGGGACGCTCGGGATCTCGATCGTCTCGGACGGGTGCCCCTTGACCAGCAGCGGCGGCAGGCCGTCCACCACCGCGTCGGTCCCCTCGATGCCCAGGACCGCGATGCCGCGGGCCTTGAGCTCGTTCATGAGCGTCTCGAGCGCGTCCGGCTCGGGCTTGAGCTGGGCGCAGTCCAGGATGACGGCCCGGCCTTTCAGCAGGGTCGGCGAGCGCTTGAGCGCCGCGTCGAGGCCCGCGAGCCACTCGGGGAGCGGCGGCTCGGGGGAGAGGGCCAGGGCCTTGAAGGCCCGCCCGCGCAGGCTGAGCGGCCGGGGCGCGGAAGGAGCCGCCGCTGTGGCGGTCTCCGGGTCGATCGGCTCGGGGAGGGTGTCGCTCATGTCCGCCCGTTAAGAGTCCTTACCGGACCATTGACGGCGGGTATGGTTACCGAAGGGTTAAGTTTCTGATCCGGTCGGCAAATTCTGCCGGGATCCTTGTATCGGGGCAGCGGAGGATGGTCTCACGCCCTCGGGCGCGCGCGTCGCGGGGGGCTCGGCCCCGGTCTCCGTGGGTTCTGCGCGGGCGGAAAGGCCGTTAACCGACGGCCCGAACGCCGGAGCTGCGAAGCCTCTCAACCTCGCTCGAACAGGTTCAGCTTGATCGCGTCCTCCAGCAGCCGCACCTCCACGGCCTGCCCCCGGAAGGCCGGGTCGAGGTCGTCGGCGGCGCGGTAGAGACCGTCGATCGCGACCAGCTCCGGCTCGAACCGCCGGCACCAGATCCGCGCCGTCGGGTTGCCGGCGGCGCCGGCGATCGCGCGGCCGCGCAGGGCGCCGTAGACGTGGATCGAGCCGCCCGCGATGACCTCGGCGCCCGACGCCACGGCGCCCAGCACCGTGACGTCGCCCTCGAGGTGCAGGACGGTCTGGCCGGAGCGCACGGGGGCGTCGAGGATCAGCGAGCGGGCCGTCTCCCTGGTCTGCGGTTCGGCCGGCGCGGGCGCGTCCGCGGCCGACTCGTCCGGGGCGGCGATCTCCCCCGCGGGGCGCCCGCCCGACAGGGCCGGCGGGGTCGCGGAATCCAGGAGCGACGGCGCCGCGCCCTCGATCCCCAGGATCGGGATGTTGCGGACGGCCAGCTCGGCGAGCAGACCGTCGAGATCCTCGCGGTTGAGCCGCAATCCGGACAGGTCGAGGATCACCGGCCGGCCGGCGAAGAAGTTCGGGGCGCGGCGGTTGAGGGCGTCGAGGTCGCCGAACCAGTCGGCGACCGGGGGGATCGGCGCCAGGACGGTGGCCATGAAGGAGCGGCCGCGGAAGCGGATCGGCGGGCGCGCCGGCTCGGATGTCGGCTGGGTCACGGGTGTGTTCGGTGTGCGCGGAAGGGATCGTCTGCATCCATGGGACGGCGCCGCGTCGGGGGCAATCCCGCGAGGGCCGGTGTGACGCCTTGGCGGGCCCGCGGGCGCGTTTCTGTTGTAGAGAGAGCCGGCAGCCGAGCCGGACCGGACCGTTGAGCAGCGTCACCCCGCACGCCCCCGCCCCTTTCGTCGTCGACGACCTGACCCGCGCCAACCAGCGTCGGGCGGCCGACCCGCGCGCCTCCGCCTGGGTCTCGGCCAATGCCGGCGCGGGCAAGACCAAGGTCCTCACCGACCGGGTGGTCCGGTTGCTCCTCGACGAGGCGCCGCCCGGCCGGATCCTCTGCCTGACCTTCACCAAGGCCGCCGCGGCCAACATGGCGATCCGCGTCTTCCGGCTGCTCGGCCGCTGGGTCACGCTGGACGACGAGACCCTCGCCGCCGAACTCGCAGAGCTCACCGGCGAGCGCGCCGGGCCCGAGCGCTTGCGGCTGGCGCGCCGCCTCTTCGCCCGGGCGGTCGAGACGCCGGGCGGCCTCAAGATCGAGACGCTGCACGCCCTGTGCGAGCGGCTGCTCCACATGTTCCCCTTCGAGGCGAACGTGCCGGCCCGCTTCGTGGTGCTCGACGAGGCCAAGGCCCGGGAACTGTTCGATATCGAGATGGCCAACGTCCTGGCCGACGCCGTCGCGAACGGCGACACGCCGCTCAGCGCGGCCCTCGCGCGGGTCACGCCGGAAGCCACGGGCGACACCCTGCGGGCGGCGATCCGGGCGGCCATGCGGGCGCGGAGCTTCATCGGCGACGCCGCCGGCCTGGAGCGGGCCTTCGGGCGGCTGCACGGGGCGCTGGGGCTGGCGGCCGAGGAATCCGCCGAGCGGATCGAGGCCGGGATCCTCGAGGGCGGTCCCGGGTGCCGCCCGGAGGAGCGCGCCGCGCTGGTCGCGGCGCTGCGCACCGGCAAGGCCAACGACGAGAAGCTCGCCGACGCGCTCGAAGCCGCCGAGGCCGAGCGGCTCCGCTCCGCGGACCTTCCCGACCGGGCCGAGGCGCTCGCCCTCTACCGCGCAGTCTTCTTCACCCAGAAGGACGAGCCCAAGGCCGACAGCAGCCTGGGGACCAAGGGCGTGCCGGCCGGCGCCAAGGCGGCGCTGCTCGCCGAGCGGGACCGGCTGGAGCCCCTGTTCGACCGCCTGCGCGCCGCCCGGGCCCACGCCCGCACGCAGGCGCTGTTCCAGATCGCCGCCGAGATCCACCGCCGCGTCGAGGCGCAGAAGGCGCGCCTCGGCGCCCTCGACTTCGACGACCTGATCCACAAGGCGCTGGACCTGCTCGGCCGCGTCGGCGCCGGCTGGGTCCTGTACAAGCTCGACCGCGGCATCGACCACGTCCTCGTCGACGAGGCGCAGGACACGAACCCGGAGCAGTGGGCGATCCTGCGGGCGATCACGCAGGAATTCGCCGCCGGCGAGGGCGCGCGGTCCGGCAGCCGCACGCGCTTCGCGGTGGGCGACCCCAAGCAGTCGATCTACGGCTTCCAGGGCGCGGAGCCGCGGGAATTCGCCCTGACCCGCGCGTCCTGGATCGCGGAATCGCGCTCGGCCGGACTGACCTTCGAGGACGTGCCGCTCACCCTGTCGTTCCGCTCGACCGGCCTCGTCCTGCGCGCCGTCGACGCGGTCTTCGCCCTCGACGCCCACAACGAGGGCCTGTCGTTCGAGGACACGGTGCGCACGACCGTGCACGCCAGCGCCCGGCCGGGCGCGCCCGGCGCCGTCGAGCTGTGGCCGATCGCCGAGCCTGAGCCGGCCGCGGAGCCCGATGCCTGGACCGCCCCCGTGGACGCGCCCGAGACCAGCGCTCCCGCGATCGTCACCGCCCGGCGGGTGGCGCAGGCGGTGCGCGCCTGGACCACCGCGGGGGACGCGACCGGCCGGATCTGGCGCCCCGGGGACGTCCTGATCCTGGTCCGGAAGCGCGGGCCGGCCTTCGAGGAGGTGATCCGCGCCCTGAAGGGGCTCGGCGTCCCGGTCGCCGGGCAGGACCGGCTCGAGGTCTCCGCCCACATCGCGGTGGCCGACCTGGTCGCCGCCGGCCGGGCGGGCCTCCTGCCGGCCGACGACCTGACCCTCGCCACCGCCCTCAAGACGCCGCTCGTCGGCCTCACCGACGAGGACCTCGTGCGGATCGCCGCCCGCCGCGACCTCGCCGAGACCCTGGAGGATGCCCTGCACCGCCACGCCGCGGCGGGCGACGCGGCCGCGCGGCGCGGGCTCGAGGCCCTGTCGGGCTGGATCGCCCTGGCGGGGCTCCACGGCCCGTTCGGCTTCTACGCCCGGCTCCTGGGGCCGCAGGGCGGCCGGGCCAAGCTGGTCGCCCGCCTCGGCGGCGAGGCCGGGGACGCGATCGACGTATTCCTCGCCGCCGCCGCCCAGGCCGAGACCGGCGAGGACGCCCCGTCGCTGGGCGGCTTCCTCGCCCGCTACGTTGGGGCCGAGGCCGGCCACACGGTCAAGCGCGACCTCGAATCGGGCCGCGATGAGGTCCGGGTCATGACGGTCCACGGCGCCAAGGGCCTGGAGGCGCCGGTCGTGGTGATCCTCGACGGGTGCGAGCCCCTCGGCCGCAACGATCCGCCCCTCCTGCCGCTCCCGGCGACGGAGATCGCGCTCCCGCCGGTCTGGTCGGGCGGGCGGACGCAGGACTGCGCCGCCACCGACGCGGCGAGGGCGGCCCTGCTCGCCAAGGCCCGGCAGGAGCACAACCGCCTGCTCTACGTCGCCATGACCCGCGCGGCCGACCGGCTGATCGTGGCGCCCTTCCGCGGCCACGAGCGCGAGACCGAGGCGGCGTGGTGCCGGATGATCCAGGCCGGCCTGGAGGCGGCACTCGGCGCCGGCCGGGCGCTGGAACTCCCCTACGGGCCCGCGACCCTCTGGCAGGACGGCGCCCCGCCGGATCCCGCCCCCGCCGCGGGTGCCGCGTCGGCCAGAGCGGAGGCCGGGCCGGAGCCCGACTGGCTGCGCGGCCCGGTGCCGCCGGAACCGACCTCCGAGGCCCTGAACCCGTCCGGCGCCCTGCAGGCGGCGGACGGAACGCGCGTGCCGCCGCCGCGCCTCGCCGACGCGCAGGCCCGGCGCCGCGGGATCCTGACCCACGCCCTGCTGCAGCACCTGCCCCGGGTCGAGCCGGACCGCCGGGAGACGGCCGGGCGCGCCTTCGTGCAGGCCCGGGCGCCCGGTCTGCCGCGCGCGGCCGCTCCCGCGATCGTCCGGTCAGTCCTGCGGATCATCGACGCCCCCGACCTCGCGCCGCTCTTCGCCCGGGACGCCCGCGCGGAGGTGGCGCTGTCGGGGCGTGTCCGTGCCGGCGGGACAGAGAGGGTGGTCCAGGGGCGCGTCGACCGCCTCGCCGTGACGGCGGACACGGTGCACCTCGCCGACTTCAAGACCGGGCGCCCGCCCGAGCCCGGCGCGCCGCTGCCCGCCGCGGAGGCCGGCCAGATCGCCCTCTACGCGCGCCTCCTCGCGCAGATCTACCCGGGCCGGACGATCCGGCCGATTCTCGTCTGGACCTCGGGGCCGGTGATCCGCGCCCTCGATTCCGACGACGTCGCGACGGCCCTGGACCGGATCGGGATCGAGGCGTGAGCCGTGCCCTAGGGCGCGTGCCCGGAAGCGGTCCGCATGCGCCAGCGCACGTCGCGGCGCGGCGATTGACCGAGAGAGCCGTGCGTCCCGGGCACCCCCGCCCTCCCCCGGCGACCGGACTTCTTGACCGGGCGCCGGGCCGTCGCCAATTCTGACCGGACCGCGCGGGCCTCTGCCCGTTCGACGCCGCCCGACGGGCGGCGGATTCCGAAAGGTGACGTTATGGCGACGGTGAAAGTAACCGACGCGAGCTTCGAGCAGGACGTTCTCAAGTCCGCCGAGCCCGTCGTGGTGGATTTCTGGGCGGAGTGGTGCGGCCCCTGCCGTCAGATCGGCCCGGCCCTCGAGGAGATCGCGACCGACCTGCAGGGCAAGGTGAAGATCGCCAAGGTCAACGTCGACGAGAACCCGCAGATCGCCGCCCAGTACGGCATCCGCTCGATCCCGACGCTGCTGCTCTTCAAGAACGGCGAGCGCGTGGACCAGAAGGTCGGCGCCGCACCGAAGGGCGACCTGTCGCGCTGGATCGGCGCCCAGACCGCCTGACCCGCCGTCGCGGCTCCGAACGACAAAAAGAAAGCCCGGCCGCGAGGCCGGGCTTTCTCGGTTTCGAGCCCAAGTTTTTTATTTCGGGATCCCGGTGCTTGGCCCGGGATCCCGTATTCCGTCTCAGTACGAGCCGAACTTGTAGTTCAGGCCGGCGCGGACGACGGCGAAGGCGTTCTCGTTCCGGCTGGCGCCGGCGAGCGAGTACACCGGCACGAGGCCGACCGGGGAGATCGCAGCACCAACCAGCGGCGCCTGGGCGCGGCCGTTGTTGTTGTCGAGGTTCACGTACAGACCTTCGACCTTCAGCGTGACGGCCGAGGAGCGGAAGAAGTTCAGGAACGAGTCGGTGGGCAGGGCGTACTCGACACCGCCGCCGACCGTCCAGCCGGTCTTGAAGTCGTTCCGGCGGCCGGCGAAGTTCTGCAGGCCGACGCGAGCGCCGTCATCCGTGCCGGTGGCGTAGGCGAAACCGCCGGTGGCGTACACGAGGGTCCGGTCGAAGGCCCAGCCGAGACGACCGCGGACGGTGCCGAAGAAGTCGATGGTGTTGAGCGTGCCGTTGACCGGGATGAAGCCCGGGTTGATCGCCACGGCGTTGGTGGCGAAGCGGGCGCGACGGCCGAAGTCGAGGTACTGCGCGTCAGCCTCGAAGCCGATCACGGCGCCGGAGCCCGGGGTCAGCTGCCAGTTGTAGCCGATCTGGCCACCGCCCGAGAAACCCTCGCGGCTGTCGTTGCTGTAGACCAGCGACGAGCCGTTCGGCAGCAGGGCCTGGTAGGGGACGAGACCGCCCGGAACCAGAGCGACCGGGTTGCCGGGCGTCTGGACGAAGCCGCGGGTGGAGTTGCTGCTGGCGTCGAACGCGTAGCCGGCGTTGATACCGAAGTAGGCGCCGGTCCAGGTGAACACCGGAACGGGGGTGAACACCGGCGGCGGCGCGGCGCGGCGCGGCAGGTCGGCGGCCGAAGCGGCGGCCGTGAGCGCGGTGAACGCCGCGAGAGAGGTGAGAAGCTTCTTCATTACTGTGATCCCCAGCATAAGCCCGATCGCCGGTGAAACTATGCGATCGGGCCCCGCGAGGATGTAGCTTAGCTGCCACAGCGGGAGGAAAGCGTGGCCGTGGACGGGTGTCCGTCCGGGCGATTGCGGCGATTCGACGGATTTTCGAATGCAGAATCCGGATTTCACAGGTCTCCGGACCTCGGCCACTTGATACAGCGGCCGCGCGCGGCGCTCCCAGACTGGAGACGACTCAGACCGGCGGCGTGTCGTTGGCGGCGAGAACCATGCCGGCCAAGTAGAGCGATCCGCAGATCAGGATTCGCGGCGGGCGCTCGAAGGCGATGTCCCGCACGAGGGCGAGGGCCGCCTCGATGCTCGGCGCCGCGTAGGTCTTGAGGCCGACATCCTCGCCGATCCGGGCCACCTCCTCGGCCGGGCGCGCGGCCATGGTCCCGGTGATCGGGACGGCCACCAGGGCCCGGGCCAGGCCCACGAAGTTGCGCAGGAACCCGTCGGCGTCCTTCGTGCCGAGCAGTCCGACCACGAGGACGAGCGGCACGTCGCTCTTCTCGCCGAGATCCGCCATGGCGGCCGCGAGGATCCGGCCGCCGTCGATATTGTGGCCGCCGTCGAGCCACAGCTCGGTGCCGGGATCGAGCTGGGCGGCCAGCCGGCCGCGGCCGAGGCGCTGCAGCCGTCCCGGCCACTCGACCTCGGTCAGGCCCCGCTCCAGGGCCGCGATCCCGATGTCGCCGAACCCGGCGGCGCGCAGCGCGGTGATCGCGGTTCCGGCGTTGACCAGCTGGTGACGCCCGGCGAGGCGCGGCCGCGGGAGGTCGAACAGGTCGGTCTCGTCCTGGTAGACGAGCCGGCCGCGCTCCTCGTGCACGGAGAAGTCCTGGTTGCCCACCAGCACGGGCCCGGCCCCGAGGGCTTCCGCGCGCCGGCAGAGGACGGCGTCGGCCTCGGCGTAGTCCTGGGCTGCGATCACCGCCGGGCAGCCGCGCTTGAAGATCCCGGCCTTCTCGGTCGCGACCGACTCGACCGTGTCGCCGAGATACTCGGCATGGTCGCGGCCGATCGGCGTCACCACCGCGCAGGCCGGCCGGTCGATGACGTTGGTGGCGTCGAGCCGGCCCCCGAGGCCGACCTCCAGGAGCAGCACGTCGGCCGGGCTCTCCGAGAAGAGCAGGAACGCCGCGGCCGTGGTGATCTCGAACATCGTGATCGGCTCGCCGGCATTGGCGCTCTCGCAGCGCGCGAAGGCGTCGGCCAGGCGGTCCTCGTCCACGAAGTGCCCGCCGCCGATCCCGCCGATGCGCATCCGCTCGTGGAAGCGGACGAGGTGCGGGGAGGTGTAGACGTGGGCGGCCAGGCCCCCGGCCTCCAGGATCGACCGCATGAACGCGATGGTCGAGCCCTTGCCGTTGGTGCCGGCCACGTGGATCACGGGCGGCAGGCGGCGCTCGGGATGGTTGAGCCGCGCGAGCAGCCGCTCGATGCGCCCGAGCGACAGGTCGATGGTGCGGGGGTGGAGCGCCAGGAAGCGCGCCATCAGGGCGTCGGACGAGGCCATCGCCGGGCTCAGGCCGCCTCGGAGGCCGCGGCCGGCGCGCCGGCCTGGGCCGCGTTGGTGAGGAGGCTGCAGAGACGCGTGATCGTCTCCTTGAGCTGGTGCCGGTGGACCACCTGATCGACCATGCCGTGCTCGCGCAGGTACTCCGCCCGCTGGAAGCCGTCCGGCAACTTCTCGCGGATCGTCTGCTCGATCACCCGCGGTCCCGCGAAGCAGATCAGCGCACCGGGCTCGGCGAGGTGGACGTCCCCCAGCATCGCGTAGGAGGCGGTGACGCCGCCCGTGGTCGGGTTCGTCAGCACCACGATGTAGGGGAGCCGGGCCGCGTTGAGCCGGCGCACCGCCACGGTGGTCCGCGGCATCTGCATCAGCGACAGGATCCCCTCCTGCATGCGCGCGCCGCCGGAGGCCGCGAACAGCACGTAGGGCGTGCGCTTCTCCAGGGCCGTCTCGGCGCCGCGCACGAAGGCCTCGCCCGCCGCCATGCCGAGCGATCCGGCCATGAAGCCGAATTCCTGCGCGGCCAGCGTCATCGGAAGGCCGCCGACCCGGCCGAAGCCGATCTTGAACGCGTCCTGCAGGCCGGTCTTGGCCCGGGCCTCCTTGAGCCGGTCGACGTAGCGCTTCTCGTCGCGGAACTTCAGCGGGTCGGGCGTGACCTCGGGCAGGGCCACGTCGATCCACGTGCCCTCGTCGAACATCATCTTCAGGCGCGCCTGGGCGCCCATCTTCAGGTGATGCTCGGAGCCGGGAATGACCCAGTGATTGGCCTCCACCTCCTTGTGGAATACCATCTGCCCCGTGTCCGGGCACTTGACCCAGAGGTTCTCGGGCGTCTCGCGCTTGAACAAGGTCTTGATCCGGGGGCGCACCACCTCCGAGATCCAGTTCATCGGTTCGACCATCGACTTGCGTCCGTCCGCTTCAAGCCCGCGCAGATATCAGGTGCGGCGCGCTCCGCCGCCAGGGGTGCCCGGTCCGCCCGTCAGGCGGCCCGCCCGACGCCCGCCGACCGCACGCCCGCGGCGAGTTCGCGCACCAGCTCCGTCACGGCCTCGACGCTTCCGCCTTGCGCCCGGCCCTCGCCGTCGAGGGAGCGCACCAGGGCGTCCACGAGCGCGGAGCCGACCACGACGCCGTCGGCCCCCTCGGCGATCGCCGCCGCGTGGGCGCCGGTCTTGACGCCGAACCCCACGACGACGGGCAGCTCGGTGTGGCGGCGGATGCGGGCGACCGCCTCGGAGACCTTGCCGAAATCCGGGGTCGCCGTCCCGGTGATGCCGGTGATCGACACGTAGTAGACGAAGCCCGCCGTGTTCGCGAGGACGGCCGGCAGGCGCCGCTCGTCGGTGGTGGGCGTGGCGAGGCGGATGAAGGCGAGGCCCTTGCCGAGGGCCGGCAGGCACAGCTCGGAATCCTCCTCGGGCGGGAGATCGACGACGATCAGCCCGTCGACCCCGGCCGCCAGCGCGTCGTCGAGGAAGCGGTCGACGCCGTAGGTGTGGATCGGGTTGTAGTACCCCATCAGCACGATTGGCGTGGTGTCGTTGCCGGCGCGGAAGCGGCGCACGAGGTCGAGGGTGCCCGACACCGTCTGGCCCGCCTTGAGCGCCCGCAGGCCGGCCGCCTGGATCGCCGGGCCGTCCGCCATCGGGTCGGTGAACGGCAGGCCGAATTCCAGGATGTCGGCGCCGGCGCCCGGCAGCGCCTTCAGGACCTCGAGCGAGGTCGCGGGATCGGGATCGCCGGACATCACGTAGGTGACGAGGACGGACCGGTTCTCCGCGCGGGCGCGGGCGAAGGTGGCGTCGATGCGGCTCGGCATGGTCGGTCGATATTCGCTTCTGCAGGGCCGCCGACGGCCCGGGATTGCCCCCGCGCTACACCAAAGGCACCGGCCCGTGAAGCGGGCGGACCTGCCGCGACCGCCGGCGAAGGCGTCCCGGAGGCCCGGCCACGCGCGAGACGCGGCCATGCGCGCGGGCCGGTTGCCGGGACGGCGGCGCCGGCCTAGCCCTCGCCCATGCCCGAGTCAGCCCTCCCGTCGCGCCCCCTGGCGGCGCTCCTGTTCGACATGGACGGGACGATCATCAGCTCGATCGCCTCCGCGGAGCGGATCTGGTCGCGCTGGGCCGAGGCGCACGGCCTCGACGCGGTCTCCTTCCTGCCGACGATCCACGGCGTGCAGTCGGTCGAGACCATCCGGCGGCTGAACCTGCCGGGCGTCGATCCCGTGGCCGAGGCCGCCGCGATCACCGAGGCCGAGATGGCGGATGTCGACGACATCGTGGCCATCCCGGGGGCGCAGGCCTTCCTGGAGGCGCTGCCGCGCCATCGCTGGGCGATCGTCACCTCGGCGCCCCGGCGGCTGGCGGAGCGCCGCCTCGCGGCGGCCGGCATGCCGGTCCCCGACCTTCTGGTGGCCGCCGAGGACGTGGCGCGGGGCAAGCCCGCGCCGGACTGCTTCCTCCTGGCGGCCGGGCGCCTCGGCGTCGCGGCGCCGGACTGCCTCGTGTTCGAGGACGCCCCGGCCGGCATCCGGGCGGCCGAGGCCGCGGATGCGGCCGTCGTGGTCGTCACCGCGACCCATCACGAGCCGGTGAGGACCAATCATCCCACCATCGCCGACTACACCGGGCTGCGCGTCTCGGCGGCCCCGGACGGGATCCGGGTGACACGGACCGCCTGAACCTCTCCATCCCGGCCGCGGATCCGCTGGCGGCCGGCCCCGCCCGGTCGTATCGCCCGCTTGCGCCGCGCGGATCGCGGTGAAGGGACACGGCCATGGTGACGATCAGTCGACGCCGCGCGCTCGGGGCGGTGGCCGCCGGGGCCGCCGCGGGCCTCGGCCCCGCCGCGGCCGCCGAGGCGCAGCCGGCCCCGCTGTTCCCGCTGCCGCAGGCCATCATCCCGATCCTGGGCGAGGCGCAGGTCTTCCCGGTCCGCCGGATCTACTGCATCGGCCGGAACTACGCGGCCCACGCCCGCGAGATGGGCTCCGACCCGTCGCGCGAGCCGCCCTTCTTCTTCCAGAAGCCGGCGGATGCCGTGCAGGTCGTCGCGGGCGGCGTCGCCGACCATCCCTACCCGTCGCTCACCCAGAACTACCACCACGAGATCGAACTCGTCGCCGTGCTGAAGTCGGGCGGTCGCGACATCGCGGCCGCGCAGGCGCTCGACCACGTCTACGGCTACGCCACCGGCCTCGACATGACCCGCCGGGACCTCCAGCGCGGCATGGGCAACCAGAAGAAGCCTTGGGAGATCGGCAAGAGCTTCGACCAGTCCGCGCCGATCACGCCGATCCTGCCGGTCGCCCGGGTCGGGCATCCGGCGCGCGGCCGCATCCGGCTCGCCGTGAACGGCACCGTGCGGCAGGACGCCGACCTGTCGGACATGATCTGGTCGGTCGCCGAGCAGATCGCCGAGCTGTCGCGGGCCTTCGAGCTGAAGGCGGGCGACATCGTCTTCTCGGGGACGCCCGAGAATGTCGGGCCGGTCGTCCGCGGGGACGTGCTCGCCGGCTCGATCGAAGGCCTGCCGGACCTGTCGATCCGCATCGTGTGATCGCGCGTCGCGCGATCCCCCGCGGAGATCCGGTCGCGGCGGGGCGTTGACTTTCCCTGCCGGCGTCGCGGCTTTATCCGGTACGGATCCGCGGGGGCAGGAGCAGCGCGCGTATGACCAAGCCCGACGGCGTGCCGCCGCACCTCTTCGAGACCGCCGAGGGCCGCCGTCTCGTCGAGGCCCGCTCCGATCCGGCGTGGCGCCGCTGGGGGCCCTACCTCAGCGACCGGCAATGGGGCACGGTGCGGGAGGATTACAGCCCGAAGGGCGACGCCTGGGACTACCTGCCCCACGACCACGCCCGGTCCCGCGCCTACCGCTGGGGCGAGGACGGGATCGGCGGCTTCGGCGACCGCCACCTGAACTGGTGCCTGTCCCTGGCGCTGTGGAACGGGCGCGACCCCATCCTGAAGGAGCGGCTGTTCGGCCTGACCAACCAGGAGGGCAACCACGGCGAGGACGTCAAGGAACTCTACTACTACCTCGACGGGATCCCGACCCACGCCTTCATGCGGATGCTCTACAAGTACCCGCAGGCCGCCTTCCCGTACGGGCGCCTGGTCGAGGAGAACGCGCGGCGCGGCCTCGACGACCCGGAATTCGAGCTCCTCGACACGGGCCTGTTCGACGAGGGCCGCTACTTCGACGTCGAGATCGCCTACGCCAAGGCCGCCCCCGACGACATCCTGATGCGGGTGACCGCGACCAACCGCGGCCCGGACCCGGCCGCCCTGACGCTGCTGCCGCAGCTCTGGGCCCGCAACACGTGGTCGTGGAAGCAGGGCACGCCGAAGCCGGAGCTGATGGCCGGGTCGGAGGGCTCGGTCTGGGCGCGCCACCCGGAGATGCCGACCTTCCGGTTCTTCGCCGAGGGCGCGGGCGACCTGCTGTTCACCGAGAACGAGACCAACACGCACCGGCTGTTCGGCAGCGGCCCCGCCGAGGGCTTCTACAAGGACGGGATCGACCGGTGCGTCGTGGGCGGCGACCGGGCCGCCGTCAACGCCCTGTCCGGCACCAAGTGCGCCGCCCGCTACGACCTGCATCTCGGCCCCGGCGAGACTCGGACCGTGCGCCTGCGCCTGCGCGCCGAGACCGCGCCGGGCGCGCCCTTCGCGGATTTCGACGCCGTCTTCGCCGCTCGCGAGGGCGAGGCCGACGACTTCTACGGGGCGCTCCAGGCGCCGATCGCCGATCCCGAGATGCGGCTCGTGCAGCGGCAGGCGCTCGCCGGCATGCTCTGGTCGAAGCAGCTCTACCATTACGACGTGCGCGAGTGGCTCGCCGGCGACCCGGCGCAGCCCGCGCCGGCGCCGGAGCGGCGGCACGGCCGCAACAGCGACTGGTCGCATCTGCGCGCCAACGACATCATCTCGATGCCGGATGCCTGGGAGTATCCCTGGTTCGCCTCCTGGGATCTCGCCCTGCAGGCGATCGTGTTCGGGCTCATCGACCCGGACTTCGCCAAGAACCAGCTCCTGCTGCTGGTCGACGAGGCCTACACCCACCCGAACGCCGCGCTGCCGGCCTACGAGTGGGGCTTCGGGGACGCCAACCCGCCGGTCCACGCGCTGGCCGCCTGGCGGGTGTTCGAGCTGGACCGGGCGCTCACCGGCCAGCCGGACCACGCCTTCCTCAAGCGGATCTTCAACAAGCTCACCCTGAACTTCACGTGGTGGGTGAACCGGAAGGATTCCGACGACCGCAACCTGTTCCAGGGCGGCTTCCTCGGCCTCGACAATATCGGGATCTTCGACCGGTCGAAGCCGGTCGGCGACGGCGCCACGCTGACCCAGTCCGACGCGACGGCCTGGATGGCGACCTACGCGCTGAACCTGATGCGGATCGCCATCGAGCTGGCGCTCGACGACCCGACCTTCGAGGACATGGCGGAGAAGTTCTTCGAGCACTTCCTCCTCATCGCCGGAGCCACGGGCGCGGGCGTGTGGGACGAGCCGGACGGCTTCTTCTACGACGTCATCGAGACGCGCGACGGGCAGCGCCTCCCGATCCGCGCCCGGACCATGGTCGGCCTGATCCCGATCTTCGCGGTGGCGGTGATCAACGAGTGCGACCTCGCGCGGCTGCCGTCCCTGCGCAGCCGGATGGTGTTCTTCCTCAAGAACCGCCCGGACCTCGCGACCCTGGTCTCGCGCTGGAACGAGCCCGGCGAGGGCCAGACGGCGCTGTTGTCGCTGCTGCGCGGGCACCGGCTGAAGGCCCTGCTCCACCGCGCCCTCGACCCGAACGAGTTCCTCTCGGATTACGGGCTGCGCGCCGTGTCCCGCGTCTACGCGGACGAGCCGTTCTGCTTCGCCTGGGACGGGCGGGACCTGGGGCTCGCCTACGAGCCCGCCGAGTCGCGCTCGCGGCTGTTCGGCGGCAATTCGAACTGGCGGGGACCGGTGTGGATGCCGGTCAACTACCTGCTCATCGCCGGGCTGAACCGCTTCCACGACTATTACGGCCCGGATTTCCGGGTCGAGGCGCCGACCGGGTCGGGCCGGACCTACGCGCTCCGGGAGATCGCCGCCCACCTGTCACGGCGGCTGATCAGCCTCTCGACCCGCCGCCCGGACGGGCGCAGGCCGGTCTACGGCGACAGCCGGATCGAGCAGGAGGATCCGCATTTCCGCGACCACGTCCTGTTCTACGAGTACTACCACGGCGACAGCGGCCGCGGGGTCGGCGCGTCGCACCAGACCGGATGGTCCGGGCTCGTGGCCCTTCTGATCCAGGAAGTGGCGACCGCCGCCGCCGAGGCGCAGAACCCGGGCTGGCCGTGAGGACCGGTCGCCGGGCTCGCGCGCCGGCGACCGACGCCCATTTACTCCGCGGCCTGCTGCATCCGCAGGCGCTGGCCCTCGCCGATCTGGCGGGAGATCGTCGAGCGGCGGGCGCTGTAGACCGCCGAGACCAGCGGGTAATCGACGGGCAGGCCCCACTTGGCCTTGTAGGCCTCGGGCGTGAGGCCGCGCATCGTCAGGTGACGCCGCAGGGCCTTGTAGGGCTTGCCGTCCTCGAAGCTGATGAGCGTGTCGGGCCGGATCGAGGCCCGGATCTGCGCCTCGGTCGGCCGCCGGACCTGCGGCTCCGCGGGCTGGTCCAGGGCGGTGATCGAGCGGTGTACCTCGGAGAGCAGGTCGGGCAGCGTTCCCGCCGGGACACTGTTGCGCGTGACGTAGGCGCTCAGGATCTTTGCGGCGAGTTCGACGCTCGGCGATGTCATCTGCATGGTCGTCACCTCGATTCTACGTGTTTCGGATGTGGCTCTCGTCGGTTTCCGTCGGGCTCTTCGCCGCCGACGGCCGGTGCATGTCCCTGAGACGTTCTCGGCCTCGGCCGGAGGCGGCGGATGGCCTCATTATGGGCCAGTCCGCCGCCGCTACAACCGAGCCGCGCATTTATCGCGCCGATATTTCTACTTAGGATTGAGATTTAGGGTCAACGACGAATCAACGGGCGCGTCGTTGTTCCGGCTCAAGTGCGGTATTGAGGACTCACCTGCCCAACCGGGCGCGTTGGAGAACGCGAAGACATGGAGGCCCTGGTCGTCGGAGCCGGCGTCGTCGGACTCGCCATCGGGCGGGCACTCGCGCTGCGCGGGCATGCCGTCATCGTGGCGGAAGCCGAGGACGCCTTCGGAACGGGGGTCTCGTCCCGCAGCTCGGAAGTGATCCACGCCGGCATGTACTACCCGGGCGGATCCGAGCGCGCGCACCACTGCGTCGAGGGCGCCCGGCGCCTATACAACTTTTGCGCGAGTCACGGCGTCCCGCATCGCGCGTGCGGCAAGCTGATCGTCGCCTCCGACGACGCGGAGGCCGAGAAGATCGCGGCGATCCGACGCCAGGGCGAGGCCAACGGCGTCCTGGGCCTCGAACTCCTCGACGGACGCGCCGCCCGGCAGCTGGAGCCGAATCTCGCCTGCACGGTGGCGCTGCACTCGCCACGCACCGGCGTCGTCGACAGCCACGCGCTGATGCTCGCCCTGCTCGGGGCGATCGAGGATCACGGCGGCGCGCTCGCCCTGCGCACCCCGGTCGAGGGCCTGACGCGGCGGGACGGGCAGTGGCAGGCCGCGTTCGGCGGCGCCGAGCCCGGCACGATGGCCTTCGACGCGGTGGTCAACGCCGCGAGCTTCGGTGCCCCGGCCCTGGCCGCCGGCACGGAGGGCTACCCGGCCGAGCGCGTCCCGACGCTGCGCCTGGCCCGCGGCAACTACTTCGGCTGCACCGGCAAGCCGGCCTTCTCGCGGCTGATCTACCCGGCGCCGCGGATCGACGGCGGCCTCGGCATCCATCTCACCCTCGACCTCGCCGGCCGCACCCGCTTCGGGCCCGACGTGGAGTGGGTCGACGGGTTCGACTACCGGGTCGATCCCGCGCGCGCCGAGGCCTTCTACGGCGCGATCCGGCGCTACTGGCCCGGCCTGCCCGACGGGGCGCTGTACCCGGACTACGCGGGCCTGCGGCCGAAGCTGACCGGGCCCGGCGAGGCGGCGGCCGACTTCCGGATCGACGGGCCGGCCGAGCACGGCCTGCCGGGGATCGTGCACCTGTTCGGGATCGAGAGCCCCGGCCTGACCTCCAGCCTGTCGCTCGCCGAGACGGTGGCCGACCGGCTGGACGCCTGAGGCCTCAGAACAGCAGGTGCTCAGAACAGCAGGTGCAGCGCCAGGGGCGCGAGGATCGCCGTCAGGAAGGCGTTGAGCCCCATGGCGATGCCCGCGAAGGTGCCGGCGACCTCGCTGACCTGGAAGGCGCGGGCCGTCCCGATGCCGTGGGCCGCGAGCCCGGCCGCGAAGCCGCGGGCGCGCATGTCGCGGATCCGCAGGAGGTTCATCATCGGCGTCACGAGGATCGCCCCGATGATGCCGGTGAGGATCACCAGGATGGCGGTGAGCGTCGGGTCGCCGCCGAGCGCCTCCGCGATGCCCATCGCGACGCCCGAGGTCACGGATTTCGGGGCCAGCGAGACGAGGATCGGCTGCGGGATGTCGAGGAGGCGCGCGAGGCCGATCACCACGGCGAGGGTGGTGGCCGACCCGGCGGCGAGGGCCGCCAGCATCGGCGCGAGGGCGCGCAGGACGGTCGCCCGCCGCTCGTAGAGCGGCATCGCCAGCACTACGGTGGCGGGCCCGAGCAGGAAGTGGACGAACATCGCGCCCTCGAAATACGCCCCGTAGGGCGTGCCGGTGACGGCCAGGACCGCCCCCACCAGGACGACGGTGATGAGGACGGGGTTGGCGATCGGGTGCCGGCCGGTCACGGCGGCGATCCGGTCCGCCAGGACGTAGGCAGTCAGGGTCACCGTCAGCCACAGGAGCGGCGTCTTGGCGAGGTAGACCCAGAGCGAGAAGTCGCCGGCCACCCGTCAGGGCTCCCCGTCGGTCCCGCGCCGCTCGACCAGCGCGGCCACGGCGCGGAACACCAGGACGGTGACCAGCAGCGACAGGGCGGTCGAGACGACCAGCACGAGGGCCAGTTTGGCGCCCTGTGCCCGCAGCAGGTCGAGGCGGCCGACGACGCCGACGCCCGCGGGGACGAACAGGAGCGACAGGTTCATCAGCAGGCCGCGCGCGGTGGTCTCGAGCGTCCCGTCGGTCAGCGGCTTCGGCAGCACGCGCGGTAGGCCGAGGCGGGCATTGTCGCGCAGCAGCAGGAACGCGAACATCAGGCCCATGCCGATCACCGGCCCCGGGATCGGGACGCCCGCGCCGCGCGCGAGGGCTTCGCCCAGCAGCTGCGCGAGCAGGATCAGGGCCAGGCTGGCGATCATCGCGAGTGGCCGGGACTACGCGGCCGCGACGCCCTGCTGTCCGCTGCGGCGGGCCGCCGCGATGGCGGCCTCGTCGAAGCCGAGCAGGCGGCCGAGGCGCTCGACCAGCGCCTCCTCGAACTCGTCGACGTTGCCGTCCGCCGCCGCCACCGACCACGCCATGGTCAGCAGCTCCTCGCGCTCGGACCGGTCGGCCTCGTGCGGGATCATCTCCACGAGGCTCGCCACGTCGCGCACCTCCGAATCCATGGCGGCGGCGCGCTCGATCAGCGCCCGCGCCGCGTCCGGACCGTCGGCGTAGTGGCCCTGCACGAGGCGCGAGAGGCGCTCGCTCTCGGCCGGCGCCAGGATGCCATCGACGCGGGCGACGTGGACGAGGAGCGCGGTGGCCGCGAGATGCGTCTCGTCCACGGTCTCCTGCGTGCCGACGCCGAGAGCCTCGGCCGCGTAGGCGCGCAGGCGTGCGATCAGGGACATGGCGGCTCCGGGGGATCGTGCACCGCAACAGTTCGGGCCCCGGCGGCGCGCCGTCAAGCACGCCGCCGCACGTCGCGCCGGACCGTGGCCCGGTTGCATCGCCGGCGCGGCGTTCACCGGCGCGCTGCGGCCTCCGCCCCCGTCACCAGCGGCGCGAGGATCGCCTCGGCCGCCCGGACGGTCGCGGGCCCGGCCTCGGCGGGCGTGCCGGCGCGGAAGGGCGGCGCCGGGGCGTACTCGGCGACGAGCTGCGCGGTGCGGGCGTAGGAATCCCCCCGCAGGTGCGCGGCGAGCGCCAGCCCGAGATCGAGCCCCGCCGAGACCCCGGCCGCGGTGACGCGGTCGCGGTCGAAGACGACGCGCTCGGCCACCGGACGGGCGCCCAGGAGCGGCAGCACCGCGTCGCGCACGCTCCAGTGGGACGTCGCGCGGTAGCCGCGCAGCAGGCCCGCCGCCCCGAGGATCAGCGACCCGGTGCAGACGCTGGCGATCCAGCCGGCCCGCGCGGCGCGGTCGCGCAGGAAGGCGAGGAGCGCGGCGTCGCCCATCTGGGTGGGCGTGCCGTCGCCTCCGGGGACGAACAGGACGTCGAGATCCGCCGGGCAGGTCGCGAAGCCGTGGGTCGCCACCAGGACGAGGCCGGTGTCGCTCGTCACCGGCCCGGGCTCCGCGCCGACGAGGTGGAGGTTGCCGGGCGCGAGGCCGGCGAGGAAGGTCTGCGGCCCCACGAGATCGAGCGCGGTCAGGCCCGGATAGACCAGCATGGCGATCCGGACGGGACGATCCGGCGGGATCGGCGCCGGATCGCCGGCGGCGGCCAGGGCCGGACGGAGCGGCGCGACCAGGGCTGCGGCGAGCGCGGCGGCGACGAGATCGCGGCGGCTGGCGTCCGGCGCGGTCACGGGCGCGCCGGGCGGGTCACAGGGCCCAGGCCGCGTCGCGGTAGGCGCTGTCCCAGAACTGCCACTCGAGCCGGGTGGCCTGCGTGAACGCCCGGTGCATCCGCGCGCGCTCGGCCTCCGACGCGCCCCGCGCCGCCCGGTCCGTGGCGGCGATCATGGCCGCGACCGCGGCGGCGAAATCGTCGCCCGCGTAGGTGTCGATCCAGGCGCGATACGGGTTGTCGGGCGCCGCGCGGGCGAAGATGTCGTCGCCGACCGCCTTGTAGATCCAGAAGCAGGGCAGCAGGGCCGCGCAGACCACCGCGTAGGGCTCGGCGTAGGCGGTGGCCGTGAGGTAGCTGACGTAGTGGTCGCAGGCCGGCGTCAGGGGCGTGGCCGCGAAGGTGTCCGGCCCGATGCCGTAGTCGCGGAAGAAGCCGCCGTGGAGGGCGCGCTCGACCACGATCGCCTCCTGCGCGGCGCGGGAGAACTGCACGATCGTGTCCGGATCCGGCGCCTTCGCGGCGGCGAGGCTCAGCGCCCGGCCGAAGCCGATCAGGTAGTGCGCGTCCTGCACGATGTAGTGCCGGAACCGGTCTTGCGGCAGCGTGCCGGCGGCGAGCTCGGCGTTGAACGGCATCGACCGGATGGTCTCGTAGGCGGCGGCGTTGCGCGCCCAGGCCTCCCGGGAGAAGGCGTCGCCAGGTCCGGGGGATGCCACGGCCTAGCCCTGCCGCTGCGCGTGGGTGACGGCGACGTGGATCAGCTCGGCGAGGGTGCGCACGCCGAGCTTCTGGCGCATCTGCGAGCAGGCGTTCGTCACGGTCTTGTAGCTCACCGACAGGTCGGCCGCGATGGCTCCGTAGGAGCGGCCCTGCGCGAGGCGCGCCAGGATCTGCTGCTCGCGGGGGGTCAGCTGCGATTCCGGCGCGCGGCGGGCGTCGGCGCGCAGCATCGCCACCTCGGTGGCGAGGCGCCGGTCGAGGTAGACCTCGCCGACGCGGACCTTGGCGAAGGCCTCGAACAGCTCGGCCGAGGCGTGGTCCTTGAGGACGTAGCCCAGGGCCCCCGCCTCGAGGGCGCGGGCGACGATCACCGGGTCGTTGTGCATGCTGAAGACCAGGATGCGCGTCTCGGGCGCGACCGCCCGGATCCGCCGGATCAGGCCGAGCCCGGCCATGCCGCTGCCCTGGAAGGTCAGGTCGCAGATCACGACCGGCGGGCGGAGCCGGTGGAAGATCCGGTAGCCGCCGACGACGGTCGTCGCCTCCGCGATGGTCTCGACGCCGGAATCCTCCAGCACGCGTCGACAGCCCTGCAGGACGATGGGGTGATCATCGATGACGAGAACCGGCAGGCGCGTGGCGGCGGCGTCGATCTGGGATGCGATGGCGTTCATGCGCTCGGCGCGGTGTTGTTCTCGTCGCCCCGGTCAGGCGGAACGGGGATCGTGATCCGGACGATCGCCCCGGGGCCGGCATTGTCAAGGGCGAAGGTGCCGTCGAGGGCCTCCACGCGCTCGCGCATCCCCGACAGACCGAGCCCGGTGCCGTGTTCCGGCGGGATTCCGGTGCCGTTGTCGCGGATGGTGAGGTCGATCCGGCCGCCGGTCTCGGCCGCCTCGGCCTCCACCCGGGTCGCGGCGCCGTGCCGCACGGCGTTGGTGGCGCTCTCCTGCACGCAGCGGAACACCGTGAGGTCAACGAGGTCGCCGTAGCCCCGGGCCAGCCCGTCGAACCGGCCCGCGAAGGCGATGCCGGGATGGCGCTGCCCGAAGCCGCGCAGGAGCAGGTCGAGGCAGGTCGCCAGGGGCGCCTGTCCGAGGCCGTGCGGCCGCAAGCGGTTCAGGAGCTCCCGGTTGACGGTCTGGACCTGCCCGACGATGGCGCTGATCTCGGCCGCCCGGGCGGCGAGCTTCTCGCGGCTCGGCTCGGCCGCGCCAGAGGCGATGCGGCCGATCGAGGCGGCGTTGGCCTCCAGCGCGAACAGGCACGGACCGAACTCGTCGTGCAGCTCCAGGGCCGTCCGGCGGCGCTCGTCGTCCTGCGCGGTCAGGAGCTGGCGGTTGAGGCGGCCGTTGGCGGCCCGGACCTCGCCCAGGGCCTCGGCGACCTTGTTGAACCGCTCGGCGATCACCGCCAGCTCCCGGGCGCCGGGCGGCGCCAGGCGGGCGGTGTAGTCGTGGTGCTCCAGCTGGGTCAGGCCGGCGCCGAGCCGCCGCAGCGGCGCGAGGATCCGGCCCAGCGCGATGTAGAGCGCGATCAGCATCGCGGCGTTGATCGCCAGGGTGGTCAGCGAGAGCGCCCGCGCGTAGCCCCAGATCTCGTCGATCTCGTCCATCGGCTGCGTGGTGATCTGCGCCGTGCCGAGCCGCCGCCCGTTGACGACGATCGGAAGGGCGTGGCGCTCGATCGGCGGCATGATCAGGTCGGCGAACCAGCGCGGCGCCTCCCGGTCGGCGCGCGGCGGCGGCAGCGGCCGGCCGACCTCGTCGCCGTCCGCGTCGAGCACCGCGACCCGGACGTGCCGGAGGACCTTGAAGCGCAGGTCGAGGGTCTGGAGCAGCGTGTCGGGCGCGGCCGTGTCGGACAGGCGGATCGTGTCGGCCACCAGCGACTCGACGGTCGCGAGCGACGCGCGGGTCTCGACGCGCACGGCCGACCGGGCGTTCAGGACGATGACGGCGCAGGAGATCACGGCCGCGAAGGCGTCGATCAGCAGGACCACCGCGACGAGCCGCGCGCGGGTGGACCACGCCGACCAGGGCCAGCGGCGGAGCCGGGGAGCGTCCGGCGCTTCGGCCGTCTCGGTACGCGGGGACAGGTTCGGGCGGGTATCCACGCGCTGACGCATAGCGACCGCGCCGGCGAAGTCCATGCCGCCCGCCGCGGACGGCCGGCAGAGTGGCGACCCGGACGTGCTCAGGCCGCCCCGCCCCCAGTGCCGCGGACGGGGCGAACACCGATTCTTAAGCGGCGCGGCGTAATCTTGTGGATAGCCGTGCCAGGACTGGCTGGGCAGGCAATTCGGACCGACATCATTGCGCCGTATTGCAGCTCCTCTATCGCCACCAGAGTCGAACCACCTTCGAATCCTCGGAGTGTGGCGGCCGGTGAAGGGGAGCCCGGTCGCGCGCGGCGTGTATCGTGTCAGAGATCCCGGCCTATGATCGATCTCAACCTCGACCCGTCCGAGACCCGGCCTGACCGGACGCCGTCGGCCAAGCCCGGGCCGTCGCTGAACCTCAAGGTCGCGCTGTTCAGCGTGGCCGGCGCGAGCGCGCTGGTCGGCTTCGGCGTCGCCGCCTCGACGGTGATGGCCGGCCTCGCGGCGCCAACCCCCGTGAAGATCGTCGCGTCCCGGCAGGCCGCGGACTGGCCGGAGCTGAAGGACGGGCTGCCCGCCATCAAGGGCTCCGTCCAGGCGGCCGCCCCGGCGCAGCCCGCCAAGCCGGAGACACCGGCGCTCAGGATGGTGTCGCTGCCGGAGGCGTTCGCGGCGATCACGCCGACGCCGCCCGCGCCGGACACCCCGCGGCCGGCGGCCCCGCAGCCCGCGAAGGTCGCCGCCGCCCCCGTCGCGCCGACGCAGCGCATCCCGGTTCCGACGCCCGTCACGCCGGTCGCGGCCGCGCGGGAAGTCGCGCCTCTGGCGCCGGTCCGCACGGCCGCGCTTCAGACGCCCCGCGCCTCCGAGACGGTCCGGGCCCGCGTGCTCGTCGAGCCGGCCGCGCCGAAGCCGGTGGCGGAGAGCACGGAGCGCGCGGAGAAGGCCGAGCGTCCCGAGAAGAAGGAGCGGGCCGAGAAGACGGAGCGCTCCGGGAAATCGGAGAGGACGGAGCGCGCCGAGAAGATCGAGCGCCCCGAGAAGCCCGCGCCCAAGGCGGCGACCCGCCAAACGCCCGCGCCGACGCGGACCGCCGACAAGGCGAAGGGCGCCGCCGCGACCGTTGCCCAGGCGGAGCCCGCCGAGGCGGAGGACACCGAGGTGCTCGGCATCAAGCTCCCGTCCCTGGCGCCGGCCGGGCGGAAGCTCAAGGAGAGCGTCGACGCCCTCGGCGACGCCGTCAAGAACGTCTTCTGATCCGCCGCGCCGGCCCCGATCATGGGGCCGGACGTCTGCCGAGGCCGGCGCTCAGGCCCGGCCCGTCTGGCGCCCGGCCTTGTCGCCCTTCGGCGCGGTGCGCTCGGCCTTGCGCTGGTGCTTGCCGGCCCGCGGGCTCGCGAATCCCTTCGGTCCGGCGGGCGGGCCCCGGCGCTCGGCCGGCGCCCCATCGCCCGCGAGCGCCTCGACCTGGATCTCCGGCGAGCCGTTGCGGGCGAAGGATTCGGCGAAGCGAGCCGCCGCATTGCCCCGCACCTCGAACTTGGTCTCGCGGTCGAAGATCCGGATGGCGCCGATCTCCTGGCGCCCGATCCCGCCCCGACGGGTCAGCATCGGCAGCAGCCGGCGCGGGTCGGCGTTGTCGCGGCGGCCGAGGTTCAGCCGGAACCACACCGCCGGGCCCATGGCGGCGATCCGCTCCGGGTCCATCGGGTCGTAGGGCGGACGCTCGCCGCGGGGGGCGCGGCCCTCGCCCGGATCGCTGACCTCCTCGGGGGCCGGCAGGCGGGTGCGGTACACGCGGGCCAGGAGCGCGGCGAGTTCCTCCGGGCTCTTGCCGGCGAGCAGCGTCTCGGCCAGCGCGACGTCCTCCTCGGCCGGCGGCTCGGCGAAGAGCGGGTCGGAGAGCATGCGCTCGCCGTCGAGCCGGCGGATCTCGTCGGCCGAGGGCGGCCCCGACCATTCGGGGCTCACCTTGGCGATGGCGAACATCTGCTCGGCCCGGCGCCGCCGGGAATTGGGGATCAGCAGCACCGAGGTGCCCTTGCGGCCGGCACGGCCGGTGCGGCCGCTGCGGTGCTGCATGACCTCGGCGTCGTGCGGGAGATCCGCGTGGATGACCAGGCTGAGCGACGGCAGGTCGATGCCGCGGGCGGCCACGTCGGTGGCGACGCAGACGCGGGCGCGGCCGTCGCGCAGGGCCTGGAGGGCGGCGTTGCGCTCGCCCTGCCCCAGCTCGCCCGAGAGCGCCACCACCGAGAAGCCCCGCTCGGTCAGGCTGGCCTGGAGGTGCCGGACGGCGTTGCGGGTGTTGCAGAAGACGATCGCGGTCTTGGCGTCCGCCTCGCGCAGGAGGTTGAGCACCACGTGCTCGGTCTCCCGCGGCATGATCCGCACCGCCCGGTAGGCGATGTCGGCGTGGCCCTTGGTCTCGCCCTTGATCGCGAGCCGGAGGGCCCCGCGCTGGTAGCGCTCGGCCAGCGTCTCGATCGCCTTCGGCAGGGTCGCGGAGAAAAGGTAGGTGGCCCGCTCCGCGGGCGTCGCCGAGAGGATGAACTCGATGTCCTCGCGGAAGCCGAGATCGAGCATCTCGTCCGCCTCGTCGAGGACCACGGCGCGCAGCGCCGTCGGGTCGAGGTTGCGGCGCTCGAGGTGGTCGCGCAGGCGGCCCGGCGTCCCGACCACGATGTGGGTGCCGTCCGCGAGCATCCGGCTCTCCCGGCGCGGATCCATGCCGCCGACGCAGGCCGCGACACGGCCTCCGGCCGGCCCATAGAGCCAGGACAGCTCCCGCTGGACCTGCAGGGCGAGTTCCCGGGTCGGGGCGATCACGAGGGCGAGGGGCGCCGCCGGGGGCGGCAGATGCTCGGCCTCCCCGATCAGCATGCTGGCCATGGCGAGGCCGTAGGCCACGGTCTTGCCGGACCCGGTCTGGGCCGACACGAGGAGGTCGCGGGAGCCGGCGGCGGCTTCCAGCACGGCGGCCTGGACCGGCGTCGGGTCGGCGTAGCCGCGGTCGCTCAGGGCCCGCGCGAGGGGGGCGGGCAGGGTCGGGAAAGGCAAGCTTCGGGAACTCTCAACGGCCGTGCCGCGCCCGGCAGCGCGCCATCGCGCGGCGGGGGAATCAGGCGCCGGACTTTATTCGGGTGCCCGGAAGGTAACGCCAACCGGGCCGACTGACCACTCCCGTCGCAGCATGGGGCGGTTGCGCGCGCTCGATCCGGGATCCGGCCCGCCTCATCGGCGCGCGAATGGACCCGCGGCCGATCGGCCGTCGACGCCGACACTGGTCCGACGACCTGCTAAGGCTCCCGTGAATCGCGCACGTCGAGGCCCGACGCGAACCGAGCGGAGTACACGTTCATCATGATGGCAGCCCTGCGGGTGGCGGTAGCCTGGGCGACGGTTCTCGCCTTCACGTGGTTCGGCAAGGACTGGCTCGGAGACCTGTCGCAGCCCCTGTTCGCGGGGGGCCTGTTCGCGTGGCTGCTCGCCGTGATCGTCTGGGCCGCCTTCGGCGTGGTGCACGAGGCCGAAGAACTGGCACACCGCCTCGGCGAGCCCCTCGGGACGCTGGTCCTGACGCTGGCGATCGTCATCATCGAGGTGGCGCTGATCTCCGCCGTGATGCTGTCGGCCAAGGACGCGCCGACCCTCGGCCGCGACACGATGTTCGCGGTGCTGATGATCGTGCTGAACGGCGTGGTCGGGCTGGGTCTCCTGGTCGGCGGCCTGCGCCACCACCAGCAGCGGTACAACCTCCAGGGTGCCTCAGCCTTCATGGCGGTGATCATCCCGCTCACCACGATCGCGCTGATCATCCCGAACTTCACCAGTTCCACCAGCGACGGGACCCTGACGACGCTTCAGGCGGTCACGTTCTCAGTGTTCACCCTCGCCCTCTACGGCGTGTTCCTGCTCATCCAGACCGGGCGCCACAGCGAGTTCTTCATCGACGCGGAGATCCCCGAGGCGACGGAGCCGCCGCACGGCGCGGATCCGGTCTCGGGCGGCAGCGTCGCCAAGCATGTCGGCCTGCTGCTCGCCAACGTCCTGCCGATCGTGATCCTGGCCAAGAGCCTCGCGGTGATCCTCGACCACGGCATCGCGGCGCTCGGCGCGCCGACGGCGCTGGGCGGCGTGCTGATCGCCGCCATCGTGTTCACGCCGGAGGGGATCTCGGCGCTCAAGGCGGTGGCCCGCAACGAGCTCCAGCGGGCGATCAACCTGTGCCTGGGGGCGGCCACCTCGACGGTCGGCCTCACCGTGCCGGCGATCCTGACCATCGGGCTGCTCACCGGCCAGACCGTGGTGCTCGGCCTCAAGCCGACCGAGATGACCCTGCTGGCCGTGACGCTGATCCTCAGCGCCCAGACCTTCTCGGGCTCACGCACCACCGTGCTGGAGGGCGCGGTGCACCTCGTGCTGTTCTTCGTCTACCTCGTGCTGATCTTCAGCCCCTGATTCGGCTTCCGGCGGAACGCTTCGGCCGATGCAACCCGCTCCGTCGTCGCGAGCGCAGCGAAGCGACCCGGGGCGGCGCGACGTTGGAGAACGTGGCGCACTCCGGATTGCGTCGCTCCGCTGGCAACGACGACAGAGCCGAGATCCTCGACCGGAAAGCGCCAGGCCTCGTTCAGGCGCCGAAGCGCTCGGTGCGGATCAGGCCCGGCGCGACGCCCTGCGCCAGGATCAGGTCCGAGGCCGCGGCCACGAACCGGTTCGAGCCGCAGAGGAACACCTTCCCGGGCGCCCCGATCCGCGCCAGCGCGTCGGCGACGAGGTGCGCGTCGATCCGCTTGCCGCCGGGCTCGCGCGTCGTGGCGAGATGCAGGGAGAAGTTGGGATCCGTCTCGGCGAGCCGCTCCAGCTCGGCGACCGCGATCGCCTCCGCGCGGGTGCGGGCCGAGTAGATCAGCGCCGCCGGGATCGCCCGCCAGTTCTGCGCCCGCCGCCGCAGCATCGCCAGGAGCGGCACCACGCCGGACCCGCCGCCGCCGAGGAGCAGGGGCCCGCCGTCGGTCCCGTCCCAGGAGAACGAGCCGCCGATTGGCCCGCGCAGCTCGACCCGGTCGCCGACCTCGGCGCACTGCGAGAACCAGCCGGACACCTCGCCGTCCGGCAGGGCCTCGATCATCAGCTCCAGGGTGCCGCTGCCGTCCTGCGCCGAGGCGACGGAGTAGCTGCGCTGCGCCTGGTAGCCGTCCTCGGCGGTGAGCCGGACATCGACGTGCTGCCCGGCCCGGTAGGACTCGGCGAGGCCGCAGCGCAGCCGGACGCTCTTCACGTGCGGCGTGACCGGCGCGATCGCGGTGATCTCCGCCTCGTGCCAGCGGAAGACGATGGGCTCGATCGCCGAGTCAGTCACCGTCTCAGTCACCGATGTAGCGCTGCTCACGCCAGGGATCCCCGTACATGTGGTAGCCGCGCAGCTCCCAGAAGCCGGCCGTGTCGGTCTGGGTGAACCGGAGACCCTTCACCCATTTGGCGCTCTTCCAGAAGTAGAGATGCGGCACGAACAGCCGCGCCGGGCCGCCGTGATCCGGATGGATCGGCTGGCCCTCGTAGCGCGTCGCCACCAGGGCGCGGCCGCCCACGAGGTCGGCCACCGGCACGTTCGTGGTGTAGTCGTCGTGGGATTCCGCCAGGAGGTAGCCGGTCGGCGCCGCGATCCCGGCATCGGCCAGGATGTCGTCGAAGCTGACGCCCTCCCAGGTCGTGTCGAACTTCGACCACTTGGTGACGCAGTGGATGTCGCCGCGCCAGGTCGTGCGGGGCAGCGCCTCGAACTCCGCCCAGCTCCACGCCTTGATCGGCCGGGCCCCCTCGCGCAGCGTGAAGCGCCACGTGGCCATGTCGACGGTCGGGTTGGGGCCGATCTGGAGGATCGGGAAATCGTCGGTGAGATATTGACCCGGCGGCAGGCGCGCGCCGGTCTCGGGCGGCTGCCTGCGTCCGACGAAGCCCCGTGTCACCATGACGGTCGCCGCTCCTCTCGCTCGCCCTCCGGCTCGCCCCCGGGTTTGGTGCGGCGGAGCACCTCACGTCAAGCCGGCACGTGCGGCCGAACAAACGCCCCAAAGCTCGGGTGTGCTAGCAGCTCTGTGCCGATCGATCGGCACGAATCGCCTGCTTTCAGGGGGATGTCATGAAGTACCTTCTCGCGACGAGCCTTGTCGTCGGGAGCCTCGCCACGCTCGCGCCGGCCGCCCAGGCCCGCGACGGCATCGGCGCCGGCGGCGCGGCCGCCCTCGGCGTGCTCGGCGGCCTGGCCGTCGGCGGCGCCATCGCGTCGGCCAACAACGGCTACTACCCGGGCCGCCCGGTCTACCGCGCCCCGCCGCCGGTCTACGTCGAGGAGGATTACGGCCCGGTCTGCCACTTCGAGCGCCGCCGGACCTACGATGCCTACGGCGACGTCTACATCCGCCGCGTCCGCGTCTGCGAGTAGGCGGCTTCCGGAGTGGCCTCTGCGGCGGGCGCCGGTTTCAGGCGCTCGGCGCACGCAATCCCGGCCAGCACCAGGGCCAGGGCGACCCCTTCCGTCGCGCCGAACGGCTCGCCGACCAGCAGGACGGCGAGGATCGCGCCGAAGATCGGCACGAGGTTGACGAACAGGCCGGCGCGGTTCGGTCCGATGATCTCGACGCCGCGCATGAAGAAGAGCTGCGCCAGCAGCGACGGCCCGAGGCCGACGAAGGCGACCATCAGCCAGCCCTCGCGGTTTGGCCAGACGGCGTGGCCCGTCGCCCACTCGACGGCGAGCGGCGGCAGCGAGGTGACGAAGGCCGCGACCGCCATCGCGGCGAAGAACACCAGGGCCGGCACCTTCGGGCGCGTCGGCAGGAAGATCGTGTAGCCCGCGTAGAGCAGGCAGGCGCCGAAGACGAGCACGTCGCCGCGGTTGAACGCGAGGGTCGTGAGCACGGACAGGTCGCCGTGCGTCGCCGTGAGGCCGGCGCCGACCAGGGTCAGCGCCACGCCCAGGACCTGCCCCGGCGTGACCGGCACCCGGTAGGCGAGCCGGTTCAGGACGATCACCAGCACGGGGATCGCCCCCTGGAACAGGGCGAGGTTGATCGCGCCGGTATGCACGCCGGCCGCGTAGAACAGGCAGTTGAAGGCCGTGTAGCCGAGGCCGCCCATCAGCAGGATGCGCAGCCAGTGCGGCCGCAGGAGCGGCCACGCGGCGGCGAGCCGGCGCGCGGCGAAGGGCATGAGCACCAGGCAGGCGACCGCCCATCGGAGCGTCGTGATGACCTGGGGCGACACGTGACCGGGCGCCCAGCGGCTGGTGACGGCGTTGCCAGCCCAGAGCAGCGCCGTGACGGTCAAGAGCAGGTAGGCGGGCGCCGCCGGGGAAGCCCGGCGCGCGCGCCCGGTCGTCAACGGCGGCGGAACTGACCGCCGCGCACCGGCGGGCGGGGTCCGGACGAGCGCTCGTCCTTGTGGCGGAACACGAGGCGGCCCTTCTCGAGGTCGTAGGGCGACATTTCGACCGTCACCCGGTCGCCCGCCAGCGTCTTGATGCGGTTCTTCTTCATCTTGCCGGCCGTGTAGGCCACGATCTCGTGGCCCTGGTCGAGCTGCACGCGGTAGCGCGCATCCGGCAGGATCTCGATCACGAGACCATCGAACTGCATCAATTCTTCTTTCGCCATGCACCTTCTCCAGTCGGACCGTCCGGCAGCAGGCGTTCCGGCAATGCGTGTTCGGCTGTCATCGAGCTCGGGAAACGCCGCAGGGCGCGGATCCGATCCGGGGGACCGCCCGCGCCAGCTCAGCAGCACCGCTCGCATGTAGTCCCCGCGGGAACCGGCCGCAAGTCACGGACACCGAACACGTTCCGTCATCGACACGATTTGCCGGCTCTCAGGGCTCGGCGTCGTTGCCGGCGTAGTCGAGGCGACCGTCCGGCGTCCGGCGCCAGATCCGCAGGGCGATCGGTGCTGCGGCGCGGTCGCCCCGCGCGTCGAAGGCCACCGATCCGAGCAGCGTCCGGGACGGCCCCGTCCGCACGGCCTCGGCCACCTTGTGGCCGTCCGCGATGCGGCCGGTCCTCGGGTCGGCGGCGCGGGTGCGCTCGGTCGCCTGCGCCAGGAGCTCCACGGCCACGTAGGCGTTGGCCGCGACGCTTTCCGCCTCGGGCGGGCGCGGCACCGGGCGAGCGCCGCGGATCTCGGGCAGGCGCGGCGGATCGGGAACCAGGGTCATGACCGTCCCCTCCCCGTCCCCGTCGACCGCGGCGAAGGCGGGGTCGAGGATGCCGTCGCTCGCCACCAGGGTCGCGCCGAGGCCGGCCTCGCGCATGGCGCGGAGCAGGGTCACGGCCTCGGGCGCGAGGCCGCCGAAATACACCGCGTCGAGGCGCGCCGCCTTCAGCCGCGCGACGAGGTCCGCGAGGTCGCGGGCGCCCCGGGGGAAGCCGTCGAACAGCACCTCCGGCATGCCGGCCTCCTTCAGCCGCGCCGCCACCGCGTCGGCGAGGCCGCGGCCGAAGGTCGAGCGGTCGCTGAGGATCCCGACCCGGCGTCCCGCGAAGGCCTTCGCCAGGTAGGCCCCGGCCGCCCGACCCTGCTGGGCGTCGCTCGGTCCGAGGCGAAACAGGTTCCACAGCCCCCGGCCGGTCAGCGGCCCGTAGGATGCCGCGGGCGCGACCATGACCGCGCCCGCCTCCTCGTAGACGGGCGCCGCGGCCGCGACCGCTCCGGATTCGAGCGGCCCGACGACGAGGCGCACGCCGTCGGCGGCGAACTTCTTCGCGACGGCGACGGCCTGCCGGGCCTCACCGCCGTCGTCGGCCGGGACCAGGACCCAGCGCGGGCGGCCGCCCGCGACGCGGTTGAGATCGGCCACCGCCTGCTCGGCGCCCTGCCGGAGCCCCTGGCCGAAGGCGGAATCCGGACCGGTCAGGGGCGCCGACAGCCCGATCCGCACCGGTGCCTGCGCGACGGCCGGGGCGGCCGCGAGGAGAAGGGCGAGGAACGGGAGGAGGCGACGGATCATGGCGGCACTCTAGGACCGTCTCCGCCCCGACCGGAAGGGCGCCGCTCCCGGATAGCCCGGACTATCGTCGGGCGCAGCGTCGCGCAGATCGTTGAGCGGATCGGGACGCTGATGCGCGCGGAAGCGCTGGCGGGCGAGCGCGATGTGCGGAATAAGGGCGTCGGCCCGGCCCGTCGCCGGGCGTGCCGGCGCCCTTCCACGCGTCGCCGGCCGAGACCCTCTGGGACGATTGACGATCATGACCTCGCTGTTCGCCGGCATCCAGGACGCGCCGCTCGACCCGATCATGCGCCTGTTCGAGGCCTTCAACGCCGACCCGAGCCCCAAGAAGCTCAACCTCGTGGTCGGCGTGTACACGGACGCGGACGGCAAGGTGCCGCGCCTGCGCGCCGTGCAGACCGCCGAGAAGCGCTGGATCGAGAAGGGCCTGCCGAAGACCTACCGGCCGATCGAGGGCACCAAGCCGTTCCGCGACGCGGTCCAGGAACTCCTGTTCGGCAAGGGCGCGCCGATCCTGTCCCAGAACAGGGCCGCGACGCTCCAGAGCATCGGCGGCACCGGCGCGCTGAAGACCGGCGCCGACCTGCTGGCCAAGCTCTACCCGAACGCCACCGTGGCGGTGAGCAACCCGAGCTGGGAGAATCACAAGGCGCTGTTCAGCCAGGCCGGCTTCACCGTGGTCGACTATCCCTACTTCTCGGCCGAGACCGGCGGCGCCGACTACCCGGCCATGAAGGCCTATCTCCAGGATCTGCCGAAGGGCTCGATCGTGGTGCTGCACGCCTGCTGCCACAACCCGACCGGCGCCGATCTCGGCCTCGACGAGTGGCGGGACCTCGTGCCCCTGATGGCCGAGCGCGGCCTGATCCCGTTCCTCGACATCGCCTACCAGGGCTTCGGCAACGGGCTCGACGCCGACGCCGAGCCGGTGCGCCTGTTCGCCGAGTCCGGCCAGGAATTCCTGGTCGCCTCCTCGTTCTCGAAGTCGTTCTCGCTCTACGGCGAGCGCGTCGGCGCGCTCACCATCGTGGCCGAGAACCCGGCCGCGAAGGCCAAGGTCGAGGCCTTCGCCAAGCGCCTCGTCCGGGCGAGCTACTCCAACCCGCACACCCACGGCGCGGCGATCGTCGAGATCGTGCTCACCGATCCGGAGCTGCGCGCCGACTGGGAGCGGGAACTCGGCGAGATGCGCGACCGGATCTGCGCCATGCGCGAGCGGATGGCCGACAGCCTGCAGCAGCGCCACCCCGAGCGCGGCTTCGACGCCATCAAGGCGCAGAAGGGCATGTTCTCCTACACGGGCCTGAGCCCCGCCGAGGCCACCCGCCTGCGCGAGGACCACGAGGTCTACGCCCTGGAGACGGGCCGGATCTGCGTCGCCGCCGTCAACACCCACAACATCGACCACGTCATCGACGCGATCGACGCGGTGGTGAAGGGCTGAACCGGGTGTCGGCCCCCAAGCGCGTCTGCCGATTCAACGTCTGGATCAATCCGGTCTTCGACGCGCGCCTGGGGGCCGAGCCCGACATCGACCTGCAGGTCGGCGACCTGCAGGGACCGGAGGACGCGCTATCGGCGCTGCTGGCGCGGGCCCACGTCCTCCACGTCTCGCCGGCGCGGGACGAGCTGCCGCGCCGCTGGCACGTGACCGACGCGCTGCTGGCCGAATGCCCGAACCTGCTCGCGGTCTCGTCGGCCGGCGCGGGCTTCGACACGGTGGACGCCGCCGCCTGCACCCGGGCCGGCGTCGCGGTGGTGAACCAAGTGGGCGGCAATGCCCGCTCGGTGGCGGAACTGGCGATCGGCCTGATGCTCGCCGTCTCGCGCAAGATCTGCGTCTCCGACCGCCTGCTCCGGACCGCGCGCGGCTTCACCCGCGAATCGCTGATGGGCCACGAGATCGGCGGCGCGACCCTGGGCCTCATCGGGATCGGTCATACCGGCCGGGAGGTCGCCAAGCTGGCCCGCGGCTTCGACATGCGGGTTCTCGCTCACGATCCCCTCCTCCCGGACGCGGAGATCCGGGCCCGCGGCGCGGAGCCGGTGGACAGGGCGCGGCTGCTCGCCGAGTCCGACATCGTGTCCCTGCACTGCCCCCTCGACGACACCACCCGGGGCAGCTTCGACGCCGCGTCCTTCGTGGCGATGAAGCCGGGGGCGCTGTTCATCACCACCGCCCGGGGCGGGGTCCACGACGAGGCGGCGCTCGCCGCCGCGCTCACCGCCGGCCATCTCGCCGGGGCTGGCCTCGATGTCTGGTCGCCGGAACCGCCGTCCCTCGACGCGGCCCTGCTGCAGCTCGACACCGTGGTGGCGACCTACCACACCGCCGGCGTCACCCACGAGGCGCGGCGCAACGTGGCCGCCTGGGGGGCCGAGCAGATCGTCGGCCTGCTCCGGGGCGAGACGCCGCCGCGGCTCGTCAATCCCGAGGTCTGGCCCACGGTCCTCGAGCGCCGGGCGCGGCTGCTCGGCGGCGCCTGAGCGGGAACAGGTCCCGCTTCGCCCTGTCTGGGCGGCGCGCGAACCGGTCACGATCGCTCGGACGGTGCGAGAGGCGTCGTCTGTGCAGATGCCCCGCGACCCGGCGTGTTGAGAGCGCGTGCGCCGGAGCGACCCTCCCCTTCCCTCAGCGGTCGAACGGGCAACGACGGGGTCTTCGCGCGCTTCGTGCGGGCGCACCGTCGATCCCGCCCAGATTATAGTTATTCAAAATCTAGCCTGGAGGCTCCGCCGGCGATCAAGCTTGACCGTGAATGTTCTCGCACCGTATCTGGCGCCTCTCGAAACAGAATGGTCGACATCGTGGTACGGCGTAACTGTGCAAGGTCTTGCACGCGGGCTTCGCGCGGCGTTTCCGGGCGCGCAGCCAGAATCTCCCTCTTCTTCGCTCCGGTATTGCTCCCGTCTCCAGGCTGGGCTCAACTTGCCGTTGACAGTTCCCAGGAAGTCCAGCTGGAGGAGCTGTCGGTGGCGGGGACCGGCGACGGGACGTCCCGCGTCGACGGTTACCGGGCCACGCGGGCGGTGAGCGCCACGCGGACCGACACGCCCGTCCGCGAGGTGCCGCAGACCATCGTGGCGGTGCCGCAGGAGGTGCTAGAGGACGCGGCGGCCACGCGGATCGACAGCGCCCTCGACCTCGCGGGCGTCGGCCGCGGCAACAATTTCGGCGGTCTCGGCCTGACCGAGTTCACGATCCGCGGCGTGGCGACCGGCGAGTATTACCGCAACGGGTTCCCGATCAACCGCGGCTACCCCAACAGCCCCGACATCGTCTCCATCGAGCGCATCGAGGTCCTCAAGGGCCCCTCGGCCTTCCTGTACGGCCGCGGCGATCCCGGCGGCACCTTCAACATCGTGACCAAGCAGCCGCTGGCGGCGCGCTCCCTCACGGTCGGCACGCAGTACGGCAGCTTCGGCGCCAAGCGGAGCACCTTCGACGCCACCGGCGCCCTCGACGAGAGCGGCCAGGTGCTGGCCCGCGTCACCGGCGCTGTCGAGGACAACGGCAGCTTCCGGGACTTCGTCACCAGCGACCGCTACGCCCTCGCCCCGGTCATCGCCTGGAAGCCGACGACGGACACGACCGTCACCCTGGAGGGCGACTTCGTCAGCACGGCGCAGACCTTCGACCGCGGCATCGTCCCGCTGGGGGGCAACGTGCGCGCCCTGCCGCGCAGCCGCTTCATCGGCGAGCCGGGCCTGCCGCCGGCCCATGTCGACAACGCCCTCGGCCAGCTGCGCGTCGAGCACCGGTTCGACCAGGACTGGGTGCTGAACGTCGGTGCCCAGGTTCTCGGCGGGAACCTGTCGGGCTACGGGGTCGGCGCCATCGGCCTGCTGCCGGATGGCCGGACCCAGCGGCGGACCCTGGAATGGCGGGACCTGACGTGGTCCGACCTCGACCTGCAGGCGAATCTCGCGGGGAAGTTCGAGACCGGCCCGTTCCGCCACACGCTCCTGCTCGGGCTGGAATACGACAGCTACCGCTACCGGGAGGTGTTCAACCGCTCGAACGTCGCGACGAACCCGTTCCTCCTCGACCTGCTGGCGCCGCGCTACGGCCAGCCACTGCCGCCGATCACCGCGCGGGTCACGAACTTCCTGCAGAAGACCGAGAGCTACGCCGGCTACGTGCAGGACCAGATCGACCTCACGCCCCGCCTCCACGCCCTCCTGGGCGTCCGGGTCGAGGACCTCGGGCTGGTCTCGACGAACAACCTCACGAAGAGCACCACCAGCCTGCAGGGTCTGGTGGCGACGCCGCGCTTCAGCCTGCTCTACGACCTGACCGACACGGTCGCGCTCTACGGCAACTACGCGCGCTCGTTCCGGCCCAATATCGGCACGGATCGCAGCGGCCGGCCCTTCGCGTTCGAGGAGGGTGAGGGCTACGAGGCCGGCGCGAAGGTCAGCCTGCTCGACGGGCGCCTCGACGCCACCGCCGCCCTGTTCGAGATCCGGCGCTCCAATGTCCTGAGCACCGATCCGGTCGACCCGAACTTCAGCGTGGCCACCGGCACGGTGCGCAGCCGCGGCTTCGACCTGACCGCCGCCGGCTACCTGGCCCCGGGCTGGCGCGTGATCGGGACCTACACGCGCGTCGACGCGGCCGTCGCCCGCGACAACACCCTGCCGGTCGGCACGCGCATCGCCAACGTGCCCGCCAACAGCCTCGCGTTCCAGACCGTCTACGAGTTTCAGAGCGGCGACCTGAAGGGGCTCTTCCTGGGCGGCGGCCTCGACTTCGTCGGCCGGCGCGCCGCCGGGACGGCGCTCGCGACCTTCAACCTGCCGCAATACACGCTGGTCAACCTGATCTCGTACTACCAGATCGCGCCGGGCGTGCGGATCTACCTCAACGTCGACAACGTGTTCGACGCGACGTTCTACGACCGCGCGTTCCAGAACCGCTACGCGACGCCGGGGCAGCCCCGCACGATCATCGGCGGCGTCGCCGCCCGGTTCTGAGGCCCCGGCGCTACGCCGCTGCCGACCGCATCCAGCCGAGCCCCGCCTCGGTACCGGCCGCGGGATGGTACTCGCAGCCGACGAAACCGGAATAGCCGACCTCCTCCAGGGCGGCGAAGATCGGGTCGAAGGCGATCGTGCCGGTCCCCGGCTCGTGCCGCCCGGGATCGTCGGCGATCTGGACATGGGCGATGAGCGGCGCGTGCGCGCGGATCAGCGCCGCCGGGTCATGGCCGAGACACACGCAGTGATAGGCGTCGAACAGCAGCTTGACGTTGTCGCGGCCGATCGTCCGGATCGCCTCGACCGCCAGCAGCGGGTCGTCGATCGCGTAGTCGGCGATCGAGCCGGGACCGATCGGCTCGACGATCACCGTCATGCCGCGCGCGCCGGCGGCGTCGGCCGCGAAGGCGAGGTTGTCGAGATAGGTGTCCCAGAGCCGCGCCCGCTCGACTCCCGCGGGCCGGACGCCCGCCATCGGGTGGACCATCCGGCAGCCGAGCTGCGCGACGTAGTCCAGGGTCGGCTCGATCGTGGAGCGGAAGTAATCGATCCGGTCGGGCAGCGCCGCGAAGCCTTTCTCGCCCTTGGCGGCGTCCCCCGCCGGGAAGCCGGTCTGGACCAGCGGTACGCCCGCCCGCTCCAGCCAGCCCGCGACCTCCCGGGCCGGCGTCGCGAACAGGTTGGGATGCTCGACCGCGCGGAACCCGGCACGGGCCGCCGCCGCGAAGCGCTCGGCCAGCGGCAGCTCCGTGAACAGGAAACCGCAATGGCCGCTGAGACGATCCTTGTAGGCACCGAGCTTCATGGGTCAGGCGCTCCTGCCGGTCTCGATCATCGCCCGCATCCGATCCACCGCCGCGTGGGGCGCGGTCAGCACCGGGACGTCGACGGCCTTCCGCACGGCCTCGGCCGCGCGCGAGGTGGAGAAATGCGCGAGCATGATCGCGTCGCAGTCGCGCAGGTCCGGCGCCCGCTCGGCGATCAGCCGGTTGTGGGTCTCGGCGTCGCCGGCGCGCAGCCGCGCTATCGCGTCGTCCACCAGGACCGTCCGGAGGCTCGCCGGGCGCCCGGACTCGGCGACGAACTCCTCGAACTCGTCCGTCATCGTGCCGACCGAGGGCCCGAAGGTCGCCAGCATGCCGATGCGCGCGCCCTGCGCGATCGCCGCGCGGAACATCGCCTCGTTGGGCTTGAGCACCGGCACCGGCACGGTCTCGATCAGCCGGTCGATCGCCGGCCCGAAGGCCGAGCAGGTGATCAGGATGCCGTCGGCGCCCATGTCGTGGCCGTAGCGGCCGAACCGCACGAAGCGCTCGATCATCGCCTCCGAGATCGCGCCCGGCTCCTTCGCCCGATCGAGGGACAGGCCGTCGTCGAGCAGGTTGACGGTCTCCGCCTCCGGCCAGCGCTCGGCGAAGGCGGTCTGGATCGGCGCCATGGCGACCGGCGTCGCGTGCAGGAGGACGATGCGGGGAGCCATGCTGTGTTCCGGAGAGTCTACGGAGCCGGACGGGGCCGGTCCACATGTTGTAAGCGATTTCAACTGGGTGGCAAGATAGCGCAGGTCAGGCGTCGGCACGCCGCGGCGGGGCCGTGCTGGCGCGCAGGATCAGCTCGGCGTCGATCTCGGTGAGGCGGACCATCGGCCGCCCCTGGATCCGGGCGATCAGGTGGTCGCCGGCGGCGTGGCCGATCTCGGCGGAGTGGATGCGGATCGTCGTCAGCGCCGGGTCGAGGAAGGGCGCGAAGTCGGAATCGTTGTGGCCGATCACCGACAGGTCGCCGGGAATGGAGAGCCCCCTTGCCCGCGCCTCGATCATCGCCCCGAAGGCGATCTGGTCGGTGCCGCAGATGATCGCGGTCGGCGGCGGGCCGCCGGCCAGCATCTGGCGGAACCCGTCGCGGCCGCCGCCGATCCCGTAGGAGATCTCCACGTCGTGCTCCGGGGCGAGCCGCAGGCCGCGGGCCGCGAGCGCCGCCGCGATGCCCGTCACCCGGGCGCCGCCGCGGTCGTTGTCCTTGCGCAGGCCCGAGATCACCCCGATCCGGCGATGGCCGAGATCCATCAGGTAGTTGGCCGCCCGGGCCGCCGAGGCAGCGTTGTCGAAGCCCACGCAGGGGCGCTCGCGGGACAGACTGAAGGTCTGCACCATCGGGATGCCGGCGCGGGCGATCCGAGCGTGGAGGTCCGGGTGGTGGATGTCGCCGACCAGCATCAGTCCGTCGACGCCGCGCTCCAGCAGGAAGGTCGCCTCGCGGAGCTCGTCCTCCAGGTCGTAGCCGGCATTGGCCGCCACCAGGGTGTAGCCCGCCTGCCGCAGCCGGTCCTGGAAGCTCGACAGGACGCGCACGAAGGCCTCGTTCTCGATGTTCGGCACGACGGCGCCGACGGCCATGAAGCGGCGCGTCGAGAGCGCCCGGGCCGCCCCGTTGGCGACGAAGCCGAGATCCTGCGCGGCCCGCATCACCGCCGCGCGCTTGTCGGCCCGGACGCCGGCGGAGCCGTTCAGCACCCGGGACACCGTCGCGGTCGAGACGCCGGCGCGGCGGGCGACGTCCCGGGCCACCGGGCTGCGCGTCGGCGGCTCGAGGATCTCCTCCGGCAGGTCCAGCACTGAGATCGATCCCCCATCCCGAACGGCCCCGCGGGGCAGCGCGTCGGCCCCGGATACGCGACGCGGCGATGCCCGGCCAGCAGAAGCGGGCCGAACCGGCAGTATATTGACACCCCACCCGACCGCTGGCTATCTGAAAGCGCTTTCAAGAGGCTGCTCGATTGGGCGGCCCACAGGAGGATCCGATGGCGACGCTCGACCGGCCGGCCTCCGGACTGGGAGCCCCAGAGCGCGCCGCGCCGACCGTCGGCGGCGCGGACGCCGCGGCGCCGGGCATCGCGGCCCCGCAGGCCATCGTCACCAGCCTGAAGCGCAGCGACGCGGTCACGCCCTACCGGTTGCGCGACTTGCTGGCCCTCGACGATTTCGAGCGGCACGCCCGCAAGCTCCTGCCGCCGATGATCTTCCAGTACGTGGCCGGCGGGGTCGAGACCGGCTCGGCCCTGGCGCAGAGCCGCGGCGCCTACGCCGACTACGCCCTCGTCCCCCGCCTGATGCGGGACACCTCGGCGCGGGACACCGCCACCACGCTGTTCGGCCAGACCTACGCGGCGCCGTTCGGGATCGGGCCGCTGGGCGGGGCCGCCTTCATCGCCTACCGGGGCGACCTCGTGCTCGCCGAGGCGGCCCGGCGGATGAACCTGCCGATGTGCCTGAGCGCCTCCTCGCTGATCAGGCTGGAGGACGTCCACGCCCAGAACCCGCAGGCCTGGTTCCAGGGCTACCTGCCGGGCGACCAGAACCGGATCGACCGCCTCCTCGACCGGGTCGAGGCCACCGGCTACCGGACCTTCGTGGTGACCGCCGACACGCCGACCCTCGGCAACCGCGAGCACAACATCCGCAGCGGCTTCTCCATGCCGATCAAGGTCACGCCGAAGGTGGCGTGGCAGAGCGCCACCCACCCGCGCTGGCTGCTCGGAACCGTCGCCCGGACCTTCCTCAAGCACGGGGCCCCGCACTTCGAGAACACCGAGGCCGAGCGCGGGCCGCCGATGATGTCCCAGGGCGCGGTGCGCAACACCATCGCCCGCGACCAGCTCTCGTGGAAGAACCTGGAGGCGATCCGCAAGCGCTGGTCCGGCAACCTGCTGGTGAAGGGCTTGCTGGCGCCGGAGGACGTCGACATCGCGCGGGATTGCGGCGCCGATGGCGTGATCCTCTCGACCCACGGCGGCCGCCAGCTCGACTACGCCGTCGCCCCCCTCGACGTGCTGCCGGAGATCGCCGCCCGGAAGGGCGGGCTGAAGATCATCGTCGACAGCGGCATCCGCCGGGGCACCGACGTGATGAAGGCGCTGGCGCTGGGCGCCGACTTCGTCCTGCTCGGACGGCCCTTCATGTTCGCCGCGGCGCTCGGCGGCGCCGCGGGGGTCGAGCACGCGATGCGGATCCTCAAGGAGGAACTCAACCGCGACATGGCGCTGATCGGGGTGAACCGCCTGTCCGAACTCAATCCCGACTTCCTGCGCCGCACCCCGCGGCGGGCCTGAGCCGATGGCGGGAGGATCGACCGTGATCGGCTTCCCGGACACACGCGGCGCGCCGGCGAGCGGCAGCGGGACAGCCGCCCGGGGCGCCGGGGCCGCCGCGCCCGGGCGACCGGCATCCCCGCACCGTCGATCCCGCCGGCTGCCCCCGCAGCCCCGTCCTCGATCCGGATGCTCCGCATGACCGACCCCGCCCCCCGCGGCCTCGCCTTCGTGGGCTGCTTCACCACCGAGCGGCGCCGGGCGCGCGGCCGGGGCATTGACATCTATCGGACCGGTCGCGACCTCGGCGACTGGACGCATCTCGGCCGGGTCGAGAACCTGACGAACCCGTCCTTCCTGGTGACCGACCCGGCGCGCGCGGTCCTCTACACGGTCCAGGGCGACGGCGAGGCGGCGAGCGCCTTCGCGCTGGAGCCCGACGGCACCCTGCGCGGCCTCGGTAGCGCCGCCACCGGCGGCACCAACAGCGTGCACCAGGCCCTCGACCCCGGGGGTCGGTTCCTGATCGTGGCCAACTACGCCAGCGGATCGGTCGCCCTCATGCCGGTGCGCGCCGATGGCGGCCTGGAGCCCGCGTGCCAAGTGCTGCCGCTCCCGGGCGAGCCGGGCCCGCACCGAACCGAGCAGGCCTGCGCCCACCCGCACCACGTGGTCCTGTCGCCCGACGGTCGCCACGTCATCGTCCCCGACAAGGGCCTCGACCGCGTCTTCGTCCTGAAGCTCGCGGGTGAGCGGCTCGCCATCGTCTCGGAAACCGCGATGCGTCCCGGCGCCGGCCCACGCCACATCGCATTCCACCCGCACGAGCCCCTCGCCTTCCTGGTCAACGAGCTCGACTCGAGCGTCGCCACCTGCCGGTGGGACGCGGACGCCGGAGCGCTGACGCCCCTGCACCTCGTCTCGACCCTGCCGCCGGACTTCTTCGGCGCGAGCACCGCCGCGGCCATCGCGGTCACGCCCGACGGACGATTCGTCTACGCGTCGAACCGCGGGCAGGACGGGATCGCGCGGTTCCGGGCGGACCCGGCCGGGCGCCTCGAGCCGGCGGGCTGGACGTCCTCCGGCGGCCGCGACCCGCGCTTCATGGTCCTGGCACCGGACGGAGGCCACCTGCTCGTCGCCAACGAGCAGGGCGACTGCCTCGTCGCCTTCGCCATCGATCCCGAGAGCGGAGACCTCACTCGGACCGGTTCGCGCCCGAGCCTCAGTCCCTGCACGATCGCGTTCCTGTAGGAGGCGCCGACGCGTTCAGGCCCGCGCCGCGCGCGGGCCCGACCATGCCCCTCGAAGGGGCAAGAGAGGCGGAACCGGCGGCGGTCGAGCCGTGACCTCTGACCGCCGGGCCGCACCAAGCAAACAAGAAAAGAAAATCATAAATATTCTGGAGGATGCCCATGTTCGCCAAGCGTTACAGGTTCCTGATCGCGTTCCTGCTGTTCATCGCCGGTATCATCAACTACATGGACCGAGCGGCGCTCGGCGTCGCCGCGCCCTTCGTCAAGCAGGACCTGAACCTTTCGCCCTCGGAGCTGGGGGTGATCTTCAGCACGTTCTTCTTCGGCTACGCGCTGTTCGCCTTCGTGGGCGGGCAGCTCGCCGACCGCTACGGGCCGCGCAGCGTCTACAGCTGGGCGGCGGCCTCGTGGTCGGTCCTGTGCATGCTCACAGGGGCGGTGACCGGCTTCGCCCAGATGTTCATCGTCCGCGCCCTGTTCGGCTTCGCCGAGGGGCCGATGAACTCCACCACGAACCGCACCATCACCACGTGGTTCCCCCGCGAGGAGACCGCCCGGACCATCGGCTTCACCTTCTCGGGCCAGACGGTGGGCAGCGCCATCGCGGCGCCGGTCGTCGGCCTGCTGGCGATCCAGTACGGCTGGCGCGTGGCGTTCGTGGCCATCGGCGCGGTCGGCCTGCTGTGGGTCGTGGCGTGGCGGATGCTCATGACCGACCGGCCGCAGGACAACCCGCGGGTCGATCCGGAGGAGATCGCCCTCGTGGAGCGCAGCCGGGCGGTCACGCACCTCGCGCCCTCCGACCATGCCCGCTCGCTGAAGGAGTACCTGTTCCTGCCGAGCACCCTGTCGCTCGGGCTCGGCATGTTCGCGGTGAACTACACCCTCTACATCTTCCTCTCGTGGCTCCCGAGCTACCTCACCGACGCGCTGCACATGCCGGTGAAGGAGATGGCGCTGGTCGCGTCGATCCCCTGGGCCTGCGGCTTCGTCGGCTATGTCGGCGGGGGCGTGGTGGCGGACTTCGTCTACACGCGCATGGGCGACAAGCTCGCCGCGCGGAAGATCACCACGATCGTGCCGCTCGCCATCGCGGGGGTGGCCCTGATCATGGTCAACGCCGCGACCAGTACCGCCATGGCGGTCGCGCTGATCGCGCTCGCCGTGCTGATGCTGACCAGCTCGGTGCAATCCTGCTGGGCGACGATCCACGAGCTGGTGCCCGAGGCCCGGGTCGGCGGCGTCAGCGGCTTCATCCACCTCCTGAGCAACATCTCGGGCATCATCGGGCCGACTGCCACGGGACTGGCCGTGCAGTATCTCGGGGGCTACGCCAGCGCCTTCGTGATCGCCGCCCTGATCGCGGCGGCCGGCGTCGTCGCGATGGCGATCTTCGTGCGGCGGCCGCGCAACCCTGCGGAAGCCGGCCCCCTCGCCGCGGCCAAGCCCGTCTGACCGAGGCTGTCCGATCAAGTCCGCCGGAATCTGGAGCAGCGTCCCATGAGCGCCGAGACCGTCCCGCCCAAACCCGTCCTCCTGACCGGAGCCTCCGGCGCCCTCGGGCGCGTCCTGACCCGCGCGCTCGGCGCGCAGGGCTGGACGCTCCGGCTCACGGACCGCGTCCCCTTCCCCGACCCGTTGCCGGAGGGGGCGCGGTTCCAGGTCGCCGACCTGGAGGACGGGCCGGCGATCCTCCGGCTGGCGGAGGGCTGCGGCACGATCCTCCATTTCGGGGGGATCTCCGTGGAGCACCCGTTCGAGACCGTGATCGGCCCGAACATTCGCGGCCTCTACCACGCCTACGAGGCGGCCCGGCGCGAGGGCGCCCGGATGATCTTCGCCTCGTCGAACCACGCGATCGGCTTCCACCCGCGGTCCGAGGTGCTGGACGACGATTGCGGCCTCGCGCCCGACGGCTATTACGGCCTGTCCAAGGCCTACGGCGAGCTGATGGGCGGCCTCTACCGCGACAAGCACGGGGTCGAGAGCGTCTTCCTGCGGATCGGCTCGTGCTTCCCGGAGCCGACCGACGCGCGGATGCTGGCCACGTGGCTGTCCTACGCCGACCTGACCCGGCTGATCACCCGCGCCACCCTGGCCCCGGACCTCGGCCCGACGGGCTCGGTGGTGATCTGGGGCGCCTCGAACAACAGCCGCATGACCTGGTGGCGGAAGGACGGTCGCGCCGTCATCGGCTGGACGCCGCAGGACAGCGCCGATGCCCACGCGGCGGCGCTGGAGGGGAAGACCAGCGGCAACCCCGTGGTGGAGCGCTACCAGGGCGGCGGGTTCACGGCGATCGACTATTCCCGCGCCGCGCCGCCGCGGTGACGGACCGCTTCTTCGGCGCGCGGCCGCCCGACCGCTCCTCCCGAGACGAGAGACTGGACACACCATGCCGAGCGAGCGACCCGAGACACGCCTCAAATGCGCCCTGGTGGTGCGCGGCGCCTTCGACGCCCACGTCGTCCCGGCCTTCGAGGCCGCGGGGGGCCGGACGGCGATCCACTGGGCGCCGACCACGGTCATCATGAAGACCCTCGCCGAGGGCGAGACCGCCGACGCGGTGCTCGTCCTGTCGGACGCCATGGATCGGCTCGTCGCCGAAGACCGCGTCGAGCCCGAGAGCCGGGTCGACGTGGTGCGCTCGCGCTACGGCATCGCCGTCAAGGCCGGGGCTCCGCATCCGGACATCGCGACCGTCGAGGCGCTGAAGCGCACCCTGGTGGAGGCGCGGTCGGTGGCCTACTCGCGGACCGGCGCCAGCGGGATCTACTTCGCCGGCCTGCTGCCGCGGCTCGGCCTCGCCGACGCGGTGAACGCCCGGGCGACGATCATCCCGCAGGGCTTCACGGCCGAGAAGCTGGTCTCCGGGGAGGCCGACATCGCCGTCCAGCAGATCAGCGAGCTGATGGTCGTGCCCGGCATCGAGGTGGTCGGCCCCCTCCCCGACCCGGTGCAGGAGATGACGACCTTCGCGGCGGCGATCCTGCGCGGCGCGGCGGACCGGGACGGCGCGGCCCGGTTCCTCGCCGGGCTGACGACGCCGCAGGCGGCCGAGGCCTACCGGACCAGCGGGCTGGAGCCGGCCTACTGACGGCCCAGTCGTCCGGCCGTACCGTCGCGCTTGCACGGAGCCCGCCGATCTTTGACAATCTCTGCCAAAGATCGTCATCCAGCGGGCGGAGGTGCCCCGTGGCCAGCATGAACGTCTCGCTGCCCGAAGCCATGAAGGCCTGGGTCGAGGCGCAGGCCGATACCGGCCGCTACGCCAATGCCAGCGACTACGTGCGCGACCTGATTCGGCGCGACCAGGAGCGCTTGGCCAAGCTCGGCGATCTGCAGCGGCTGATCGACGAGGGGCTGGCGAGCGGCGTCAGCGACCGGTCGGAGCAGGATATCCGCCAGCTCGGGCGGACGCGATTGGCGGCCCGTCCGGAACCATGACCTTCCGGACGACGCCTCAGGCCGATGAGGACATCGCCGAGGCCTATGTGACGGGGGCGCTACGCTTCGGTGTGACCCAGGCCGAGCGTTACCAGGACGGCCTGTTCGACGCCTTCCGCATGCTGGCCGCAACGCCGCAGATGGCGCGCGAGCGGCGCGAATTCACGCCGCCCGTGCGGCTACATCCCTATCGAGCCCACGTGATCGTCTACGTCGTGGACGGGTCCGCCGTCCTCATCCTGCGCGTGCTGCACGGGCGACAGGACTGGGAACGGGCACTGACGTAGGAGTCGAGCCCGCCTCGATACTGGTGGCCGAACGGGTCTGCGGCGGTCTTGTTGCCACCGCCTCCGCGAAACCGGGGTTCGCGACCGCAAAAAAGTCCTTATGCTCGTGCTGTCCGGACGCCCAATCCCGTCCGACCGGATCGCTCCATTCATGCTGAAGACAGCCTTCGTTGCCGCCCGCGACCGCCAGCGGCTGTCGGAGATCGCGACGATCCTCATCGGCTTCGGCGTCACCCGCGTCGTGGACCGGCTCGGCCTGCGCTACCTGCCGCTCCTGCCGCGCCGCCAGCCCCGGGTCGACGTCACGCGCCTGTCCGAGCCGGAGCGGTTGCGCCGGGCGATCGAGGCGCTCGGGCCGACCTTCATCAAGTTCGGGCAGGTGCTGGCGAGCCGGCCGGACCTCCTGTCGCCGGCCTGGACCGAGGAGCTGCAGAAGCTCCACAGCCAGGTCGTGCCGGTGACGTGGGAGCAGATCGGCCCGCAGCTCGAGCTCGATCTCGGCGCCTCGCCCATGGAGGTGTTCGCCGAGTTCGACACCAACCCGATCGCCTCGGCGTCGATCGCCCAGGTCTACCGGGCGCGACTGCACTCGGGCGAGGACGTCATCGTCAAGGTGCTGCGGCCGAATCTGCGCAAGATCATCGAGGCGGATCTGCGCCTCATGGCGCACGGTGCCCGCATCGTCGAGAACGAGTGGCCCGACATGGCCCGCTACCAGCCGCGGGAGCAGATGCGCCACCTCGCGGAGGGCCTCAACGGCGAGCTCGACCTGCTCAACGAGGCGCGCAACTGCGAGCTGCTGGCCCAGATCTTCGAGGACCGCGACGATATCGTCTTCCCGAAGATCCACTGGGAGTACTGCTCCGAGCGGGTGCTGGTGCAGGACTTCATCCACGGCATCCCGCCCAACGACGAGGCGGCCCTGCGCGCGGCGGGCATCGACAAGAAGCTGCTCGCCCAGAAGGGAACCGACGCGTTCCTGCAGATGGCGCTGATCGAGGGCGTGTTCCACGCCGACCCGCATCCCGGCAACATGCTGGCGCTGCCCGGCAACAAGATCGGCTTCATCGATTTCGGGATCATCGGGCGGCTGTCGCAGCGGCGGCGCTCGCAGCTGCTCGTGCTGATCGGCGCCATGCTCAAGCAGGACGCCGACGGCCTCATGGCCGTGCTCCTCGACTGGACCGGCACCAGCAACCCGGACCTCACCCGTCTCCAGGTCTCGGCCCAGTCTTTCGTGGAGAGCCACTCGTCGATCCCGCTGAATCTCGGACTGGTGCTGACCGACTTCATGAACATGGCCCGCGAGAACGACCTCGCGATGCCGACCGACCTGGCCATCCTGTTCAAGGGGCTGGTCACCGCCGACGGCGTGATGCGCCACCTCGACCCGAATTTCGACCTGTTCGCCGCCGCGGGCCCCACGGTCCGGGCGAGCATGCAGACGCAGTTCTCGCTCTCCGCCCTCAAGCAGAAGGCCGAGGCCCTGGGCGTCGGCCTCTACGGCGCCGCCTCGGAGCTGCCGACCCTGATCCACCTGATGCTGGTGCGGCTGAAGCAGGGCCGCGTCACTGTCGAGATCGAGGTGAAGGGCCTCGACAAGGTCACCCGCGGCATCGAGCGCGCGGCCGCGCGGGTCGCCGTGGCCCTGGTGGTGGCGGCCTTCGCCACGCAGCTCGCGCCCCGCCTCATCGATCTCGGCACGCCCGTCTTCGTCTCGATCGGATTGATAATTTTTATCCTCGGGATCGGCTGGCTCGTGCTGCTGATGCGAAACAAGTAACCGTCTTCGCACCCGCACAGGGCTCCAACATAAGTTTTCATCTGCAGGCGAATACCGAGCTGATTTGATAATCCTGCGCGCCATGCTAGCGTGAGACATCCAACGATTCGCTCGGCTGCGGGCGGGGAACCGGCACCAGAAGCGGTCTGAACCGCCGGTGCGGCCCTGCCATCGACATCCGTTGCCGCACCGCGCGGTCGGGGAGCTCCGACGGCGCGCCGCGCACGGGCGCCCCGTCGGGATGACGAGGGGGGCGGGCGATGGAAGTGGACATCGTACGGCCGCGGATCGACGGGGCGGAGCGCCGCGTCGAGACGCTCGAGGCGGAGAACATCCGCCTGCGCAGCCTGCTCAGCCAGGCGACCGCCCAGGCCGACTGGGAGCGGCAGCGGAGCCGGCGGCTCGGCCGAATCATCGAGACGGCGAGCCGCGTCGAGGCCGGTCGCATGGCGGCCGAGCGGGTCGAGGCGCCCCGCGGGCCGTCGCCCCGCGAACCGGCCGGACTCGGGCTCGAGGCGAGGCCGCGCCCCTCCGGCCGCGCGCGCGCGATCGGCCTGCCGCAGGCCCCGAACGATTACCTGGAACTGCTGGACCGCGACGGGCGCCTGATCACCGCCAGCGAGGACGGTCCGGCCCTGTCCGCCGCCGGGGACGAGGCTGACGCGATCGGCCGGCCCTGGATCGACGCCTGGACGCGCCCCGAGGACCGGGAGGCGGTGGCCGAGGCGCTCGATCGGGCCCGGATCGGCCGCCCGAGCCGGTTCCAGGCCCAGTCGGAATCCGGCGGCGCGCTCCGCTGGTGGGACGTGGCCGTCACGCCGATCGGCGCGGCGCCGGACCGGCCCGAGCGGATCCTGGCGGTGTCGCGCGACATCACCGACCAGAAGCTGTCCGAGGCGCGCCAGACGCTGCTGATGCAGGAACTCGCCCATCGGATGAAGAACACCATGGCCATGGTTCAGGCCGTCGCGACGCAGACCATGCGCAACGCGCCGTCGCTGGAGGCAGCCGGCGAGGCGCTGGCCGCGCGGCTCCTGGCGCTCGCGAAGGCGCACGACGTGCTGCTCCAGGGCTCGTTCACCCGGGCCTCCCTGAGCGGCCTGGTCGAGGGCGCCGTGTCGCTCCACGGGGACGGCGTCGCGGGCCGGTTCCGCATCGCCGGTCCCGAGCTGACGCTCGGACCGCGCCACGGCATGACCCTGGCGCTGATGCTGCACGAGCTCGGAACCAACGCGGCCAAGTACGGCGCGCTGTCGGTGGCCGCCGGCTGGGTCTGCATCACGTGGAACGTGGCCGAGGCAGAGGGCGGCCAGACCCTCCGGTTCCGCTGGGAGGAGAGCGGCGGACCACCGGTCACGCCGCCGACCCGCACGGGGTTCGGCACGCGGCTCATCGCCCGCAGCCTCGCCCACAGCTTCGGCGGGACCGCCCACATGAGCTACCCGCGCGAGGGGGCGGTGCTGACCTTCGAGGCGCCCCTCGACGCGGTGATGGTCGCCTGATCCCGACGCGGCCGCGCGGCCCTAGGCGCTCAGCCGGGTCTCCGCCTGCAGGTCCCGCAGGGCCGCGACGGTCCGGTCGCGCAGGGTCCTGAGGTCGACCAGCGAGCGGGTCAGATCGTCGCCCGCCATGGCCGATTCCTCGAGGCCGCGGCAGGCCCGGGACAGCTCGGCGCAGCCGAGCATGCCGGACATCGAGACCAGCGTGTGCGCCTCGCGGCCGTAATCGTCGCTCGCGCGATCCGGTCCCTCGAAGGCGGTGGTGAGGCTGACGACGAACCGGTCGAGGATGCGGACGAGCTTTTCCGTGCCGATCACGGCCGTCAGTTCCTCGAGCGCGTCCCGGTTCACCAGGGAGTGCGACACCGTCGGTCTCCAAGTACGGATCCGCGACAGCGATCCGAGAGAGGCGCGCAACCGAGGCGCCGCACAACGGCCCAGTTTGCAGCGAAGTGTTTACACCGCGTTGCGTCAGCTTTTCAACGAAGCGTGACCGTTCCCCCGGCTCCGCAGGGTTGACCCGGGTGCATGGATCGGCCGTCGCGACTGGCCGAGGCTTCGCGATGGTTGTTGCGAATCAGTTCGGGCTCTCCTAGCCTCGTGCTGCTGTCGCGCTCGCACCAGGGAGGGAGCTGCATGATCGCTGTGTTTGCCACCCTCCGAGCAGGATTCGTCGGCGCCCCCGCGCGGGTCGGCTAGCCGCTTCCCGCTCTCGCCCGGCCCTGCCGCCCGGCGCCTCTGAACCCGATCCTGCCTGATCTCGCCGGCGCGCATCGTTCGCGATGGGACGCGGCGTCACCCGGAGCCGACGCTCGCCCGCGTCGGGCACTCGCATGTCTCTGTCGTCTCCCCGGAAGGCGGACGCGGCCCGTCGCGTCCTGGCCTTCGTCGTCCGCAGTTGGCGCAGGCGCTGGCCCCTCGTCGCCGGTCTCACCGGCGCGATCACGCTCGCCACCCTGGCGGAGGTGCTGCTGCCGCTCTTCGCGGGCCGCTTGGTCGACGCGCTCTCCGGGAGCGACCGACGCGCGGCGCTGGACGCGGCCTGGCCGGCGTTCCTGGCGATGACCGGGCTCGGCCTCGCCACCGCGCTGCTGCGGCACGTCGCCTGGAGCCTCGTGGTGCCGCTCTCCCTGCGCACCATGAGCGACATCGTCGGCAACGGCTTCGCCCGGGTCCAGCGCTTCTCGACCGAGTGGCACGCCAACACCTTCTCGGGCTCGACCGTCCGGAAGATCTCCCGCGGCATGTGGGCGATCGACGGGCTCAACGACACGCTGCTGCTGTCGCTCCTGCCCGCGCTCGTCGTCCTCGTGGGCACGGCCCTGGTCCTCGGCCTGCACTGGCCGGCCCTCGGCGCGACGGTCGCGATCGGCGCCGGCGCCTATGTCGGCGCGACCGCCCTGCTCGCGACCCGCGTCATCGCGCCCGCGGCCGCGCTCTCGAACGCCCTCGACACCCGCCTCGGCGGCGCGCTCAGCGACGCGATCGGCAACAACGCCGTCGTCAAGGCCTTCGGCGCCGAGGCGCGGGAGGAGGCGCGGCTCGGCCGCCTGCTGGCGAAGTGGCAGCGGCGGACCCGGCGCACGTGGATGATCGTCACCTGGGGCGGCACCGGCCAGCTCGGGCTGCTGCTCGTCCTGCGCACCGCCATCGTCGCCATCGCCCTGTGGCTGTGGTGGCGGGAGCGGGCGAGCCCGGGCGACGTCGCCTACGTCCTGACCGCGACCTTCGTTGTGCACGGCTACCTCCGCGACATCGGCGGCCACATCAACCACCTGCAGCGGGCCATCAACGAGATGGAGGAGCTGGTCGCCCTGGAGGCCGAACCCGTCGGCGTCGCCGACCGGCCCGGCGCGGTCCCGCTCGCGGTCGCGGGCGGGGCGATCCGGTTCGAGACCGTGCGCTTCCACTACGGCGACCACGCGCGGCCCCTCTACGACGGGCTGACCGTGACGATTCCGGCCGGCCAGCGCGTCGGGCTGGTCGGGCGCTCGGGCTCCGGCAAGACGACCTTCGTCAAGCTGATCCAGCGGCTCTACGACGTGTCGGGCGGTCGCGTGACGATCGACGGGCAGGACGTGGCGTCGGCGAGCCAGGCGAGCCTGCGCGCGCAGGTCGCCATCGTGCCCCAGGAGCCGGTGCTGTTCCACCGCTCCCTGGCCGAGAACATCGCCTACGCTCGGCCCGGCGCCTCGGCGCAGGAGATCGAGCGGGCGGCGCGCCTCGCCAACGCGCACGACTTCATCGCGCGGCTGCCGAAGGGCTACGCGACGCTGGTGGGCGAGCGCGGGGTCAAGCTGTCGGGCGGCGAGCGCCAGCGGGTGGCGCTCGCCCGCGCCTTCCTGGCGGACGCGCCGATCCTGATCCTCGACGAGGCGACCTCGAGCCTGGATTCCGAGTCGGAAGCTCTGGTGCAGGAGGCCATGGCGCGGCTGATGCGCGGGCGAACCGCCATCGTCATCGCCCACCGCCTGTCCACGGTGCGGGCCCTCGACCGGATCCTCGTCTTCGACCGCGGTCGCATCGTCGAGGACGGGCCTCACGCCGCCCTGCTGCGCCGCCCGAACGGGGCGTACCGCGCCCTGTTCGAGCGGCAAGCCGACCTCGCGGAGAGCGCGTGAGGATCCTGTTCGTCTGCGGCCGGGCGCGCGCCCGCAGCCCGACCGCGGAACAGATCTTCGCGCGGCTGCCCGGCATCGAGACCGCCAGCGCGGGGGTGTCGCCCGACGCCGACGAGCCGGTGGACGCCGATCATCTCGCCTGGGCGGAGATCGTCGTCGTCATGGAGCGTGCGCACCGGCGCAAGCTGATGCGCCGCTTCGGGGCCGCCCTGCGCGGGACCCGCCTCGTCTGCCTCGACATCCCCGACGTGCACGACTTCATGGCGCCGGCGCTGGTGGCGCTGCTCGACGCGCGCGCCGGCCGCTTCCTGCCGCGCTGAACCCCGCCGCGCTGAGACCCGCCGCGCTGAGACCCGCCACGCCCGGCGGCGCATTGCCGTTCTTTAATCTTCCGGTCATGCGACCAAATGGTGGCTGATCTATTATCTGAACACGGAATGAATGAGGCCGATGCAGACGAAGGCCTTATCTCCGGCACTAGAGGGAGATATTACTATGTCCTATCGCAAATCTATGGCTGCGGCTCTCGTGCTCACCACAATCCTCGGTGGAACCGCCTACGCGGCGGAGCAGGCCGCCCAGACCAATGGCACGCAGATCAGCGCGAGCCAGGCGGCGGTCGACAAGGATGTCGGCAAGCTCTCGAAGGACGGCGCACAGGGCTTCAGGGATCTCCAGCTCACCCGCCTCGCGATCTTCGAGGCCAATCCCGGCCAGGCCAAGGACATGATCGCCAAGGCGCAGGCCGCCTTCGCCAAGGCCAAGACCGACGACGCGGTCTTCACCAAGGCCGAGGCCGACCTCAAGTCGCCGGCCGACATGGCCGCCCACAAGGCGACTGCGCCGAGCGACAAGGCCGACACCAAGGCCGATACCAAGACGGCCTCCAAGGAGCAGGTGGCCTGGGTCCCGGTCGACGCGCAGCTGACCCTCGGCGACGACTTCGTGGCCACGCCCGCCAAGGCCTCCGCGGTGACCGAGGCGAACAAGAACCTCGCTCAGGGCGACCAGAAGGGGGCCCTGGAGAAGCTCAAGCTCGCCCATGTCGACGTCAACTTCACCATGGCGGTCCTGCCTCTGAACAAGACCATCACCGACGTCGATCAGGCCGCGACGCTGATCAATCAGGGCAAGTATTACGAGGCCAACGCCGCCTTGAAGTCGGCCCAGGACAACATGCGCTTCGACGTGATCGACGCGATCGCGGTGCCCCAGAAGGCGGCCGCCGCGACGGCCGACAAGGGCGCGCCGCAGGCCACCGGCACGACGGCGGGTGCCAAGACCAGCAAGTGACCGAACGCCGACGACGGCCGCGCCTGACGGATCTCGGGCGCGGCCCGGTCGGCGCACAGGAGGGAGGGTCGCGTGCGGCGATTCTGGATCTCGACCATCCTGGGACTCGAACTGCTCCTCGGCGGGACCCTGGCGGCCTCCGCCCGGACGGCGGGGGTTCCGGACTTCAACATCCGGTCGATCTGCGCGCCGGAGCACCGGGCGGGATCGACCGCCGTCGACCGGGCGAGCTACCGCGGCTGCCTATCCGACGAGGCCGCCGCCCGGCGCACCCTGATCAAGCGCTGGGCGACGTTCGACGTGGCCGAGCGCCGGACCTGCGCGACGGAGAGCCAGATCGGCGGCACCCCGTCCTACGTGGCGATGCTGACCTGCGTGCAGCTCGGAAGCGACGCCCTGCCGATCAACCCGTCGGGCCAGCCCTGAGACGAGACCATCCGCGCGACGGATCGCACGCCCGTGATCCGCGCATGAGGAACCGGCGGCATCGCCAAGACGTCCTGCAATGTCGATTGAGTGGAGGAAGCATCATGTTCAAGACTACGGCGCGCGCTGCTCTTTGCTTGGCCTGTCTCTGGTCGGTCACGCCGGCCCTGGCGGCCCCGAAGGAGATGCCCCAGGGCAAGCGTGACGAGATGTCGATGAAGGACACCAAGCACGAAGTGGTGATGCAGCGGAAGGAGAATAAGGAAGCCAACAAGAACGTCGACAGCCTCATCACGAACCGCAAGTGAGCGCGCGCGCCGACGACTGATCGATCGTACGTCCGAGAGGGGTGCCGGACGCGGCGCCCCGCTCCCGGCGGTCCCGGGCCCGACCCGGGACCGTTCGCGCGCGTCGCCCCGTCACCGTGGGACCCGCGCAGTCTTCGCGTGGTCGGGGACCGGACAATGGCTTAGGAACGGGCTCCGGGCGCGCGACGCCGCCGCAGGAGCCACCGCCATGCCGGGTCGGACACCGCCGTGACGGCCTACAGCCTGCGCGCCCGGCTGCTCGCGCTCTGGGTCCTGCTGGTCGCCTCCGCGGCCGCCACCGCCTACCTGATGCTCGGCGTCTATGACCAGTCGACGGGCGTCCAGGTGGCGCAGGCCGATCTCGCGGTCGGGCGGGCTTGCCGCGACATCATCGACCGGTACGCCGCCCTCGTGCGTGCGCGCGGGAGGGGCGTCGGGGAGGCCGACCTCGTCGGCACCGTCTCGGCCGCTTTGGCGCGCTTCCCGGGCCTTGAGGGCGGAATCTGGAGCGCCGCGCGCGGGTCGGTGGCCTACGCCTATCCGACCTACGAGGGATCCGGGCCGAAGACCGACTTTCCGGCGGCCGAGCGCGACGCCATCGCGGCGCTGAACGCCCAGGCGCTGCGGGTCGACCACGCGGCCGCGGAGCGGCGGCCGAGCCGGACCCAGGTTCTCATGCTCCAGGCCTGCCCGCTGCACGGGCCGGAGGCCGGCCTGACCGCGTGGTCGATGACGCGCGCGCACGTGAACGACGGCCCCACCTACACGCGCTTCCTCGCGGGCTTGGGCTTCCTCGCCGCCACGGTGCTCGGATCGGCCGCGTTCCTGAGCTGGTTCCTGTACGGGTTCTCGGGGCGGATCGCCCGGCTCGAGGCCGCGCTCGCCGCGCCGCGTCCGGACGGCCAGGACCTGCCCCATCTCGACCGCACCGGCGAGCGCGAGCTCGACCGGCTGGTCGACGCCCTCAACGCCGCCGGCGGGCGGCTGCGGGAGGCCCAGGCCCGGATCGTGGCGACCGAGCGCCTCGCCGCCGTCGGCCGTCTGGCGGCGAGCATCGCCCACGAGATCCGCAATCCCATCGCGGCGATGCGGCTGAAGGCCGAGAACGCCCTGGTCAGCGGCGATCCGCAGCGCGCCGCCGTCGCCCTCGAGACCGTTCTCGGCCAGATCGCCCGGGTCGACACGCTGCTGCGCGACCTCCTCAACCTGACGCAGGCGCGGCCGCTCAACCGGATGCCCACACCCGTGGCACCGCTCCTGGCCGAGTGCGCGGGCCTGCACGAGGACCTGGCGCGCGCGCGCGCGGTCCGGATCGCGGTCGAGGCCGACGGGCTGCCCGCCGCGGACCACCCGCATCTCGACCGGGCGCAGGTCGCCCGCGCCGTCGACAACCTGCTGCTGAACGCCCTGCAGCACGCGCCGCCGGGCGGGCGGGTCCGCCTCGGCGCCGAGCGCGTGACGGTCGACGGCGCGCTGCGGCTGCGCCTCAGCGTCGCCGACACCGGCGGCGGGGTCGACCCGGCGATCCGCGCCAGCCTGTTCGAGCCCTTCGTCACCGGCCGGCCCGACGGGACCGGTCTGGGGCTCGCGATCGTGCGCGAGATCGCCCTGGCGCATCGCGGCGAGGCGAGGCTGGTCGAGGGCGCGCCGGCGACCACCTTTGTCCTGGATCTGCCATGGCAACCATCCTGATCGTCGACGACGACAGAGCCCTGCGCGACGGGCTCGCCGAGACGGTGACCGATCTCGGGCACACCGCGCTCCCGGTCGCCTCCGGCTCGGAGGCGCTGGCGCGGCTGGGCGAGGGTCCGGTGGCGGCGGTGCTCCTCGACCTGCGCATGCCCGGAGACCTCGACGGCATGGCCACGCTGGAGCGGATCCGGGCCCTGCCGGAACCGCCGCCCGTCACGGTCCTGACAGCCTTCGCGAGCCCGGCCAACACGATCGAGGCTATGCGCCTCGGGGCGCACGACCACCTGACCAAGCCGATCGGCCGGGCCGACCTCGCCGCCGTCCTCGACGCGATGCTGCGCGACGCCCGCTCCGATCCCGTCGGCGCCGCGCCGCCGCCGGACCATCCGGTCCTGATCGGGTCGAGCGCGGGCATGCGGAAGGTCCAGAAGACCATCGGTCTCGTCGCCGACAACGCGTCCACGATCCTGGTCCAGGGCGAGACCGGCACCGGCAAGGAGGAGGTCGCCCGGGCCCTGCACGCCTTCTCGCGGCGCCGCGCGCGGCCGTTCGTTCCGGTGAACTGCGCGGCGATCCCGGCCGAGGCTCTGGAGAGCGAGCTGTTCGGCCATGTCCGGGGCGCCTTCGCGGCCGCGACCGCCGACCGCGCGGGCGCCTTCCACGAGGCCCAGGGCGGCACCCTGTTCCTGGACGAGATCGGCGACATGCCGGCCGCGATGCAGGCGAAGATCCTGCGGGTGATCCAGGACGGCGTCGTGACCCCGCTGGGGGGCCGGCCTGCCCGGGTCGATGTCCGCCTCGTGGCGGCGACGCATCGCGACCTGCCGGCGCTCGTCGCCGCGGGCGGGTTCCGCGCCGACCTGTACTACCGGCTGAACGTCGTTCCGATCACCCTGCCGCCCCTGCGCGAGCGCCTCGCCGACATCGTGCCGCTCGCCGAGCACTTCCTGGTCCCTTCGGGCAAGCGCCTGAGCGGCGGGGCCGCCTCGCGTCTGCTCGCCTACGAGTGGCCCGGCAATGTCCGCGAGCTGCGCAACGTCGTGGAGCGCGCCGCCATGCTGGTGCGCGGCGGCGTGATCGCGGCCGAGGCCATCGATCTGCCGGCCGCGCGACCCGACCGTCGCGGCGAGGACGGCGCGGCCGACTGGCTCGCCGGCGACCTGCCCGGGGCCGTGGCCCGCCTGGAGCGCACCATGATCGCGGCCGCGCTCCGCGAGGCCGACGGCAACCGCGCCCGGGCCGCCCGCCGGCTCGGCATCCAGCGGCAGCTCCTCTACGCCAAGATCGAGCGCTACGGCCTCGGCGCGGTAGGCACCGATCTGTCGGAAGAGACGACAGACACTGTCGGGAATCCCGACGCTTCGGCCGACACCGACACGGCCTGAGGCCCGGGCGGGCCGGAGAACCGTTCACATCCCGCGTGAGGCCCGCGCCGCGCGGGAACCGATGGCGCGCGCGGGCGTCGAGCCCCGCGTGCGACGGCGCGGCCCGGATCGGGGCCGCGCCGTCCGTCGGTCGGGGGATCGCGGCAGGATGAACAGCATCGAGACGGGCGCCCGCGGCGCCGGCGGCCGGACACCCTCGGCCAAGGCCCTGCGCGGCCTCGACGCGCTCAACTTCTTCCTCGCCGACGTGCGCGACGGCCTCGGCCCCTACCTCGCCATCTACCTGATCGCCGTGCGCGGCCCCGACCAGGGCTGGAACGAGGCCACGACCGGCCTCGTGATGACCATCGCGGGCATCCTCGGCCTCGTGGCGCAGACGCCCGCCGGCGCGCTGATCGACGCCACCAACCACAAGCGCGCGGTGGTGATCGGCGGCGCCATCGCGGTGACGGCCAGCTGCCTCGTCCTGCCGTTCATCACGAACTTCTACCTCGTCACCGCCACCCAATCGATCGCCCACGTCGCCGGGACGATCTTCCCGCCGGCGCTGGCCGCGATCACGCTCGGCCTCGTCGGGCCGAAGATGTTCGCCAAGCGGATCGGCCGGAACGAGGGCTTCAACCACGCCGGCAACGCGGTCTCGGCCGCCCTGGCGGGCGGGCTCGCCTACTTCTTCGGGCCGGTGGTCGTGTTCTGGCTGATGGGCATCCTGGCGGCGCTGTCCATCGGCGCCATGCTGATGGTGCCGGCCGACGCCATCGACAACGACCTCGCCCGCGGCATGACCGAGGCGGAGGAGCAGGCTCAGGAGAAGCCCTCCGGCCTCGCCACCCTGCTGCAGAACCGGGCGCTGCTGATCTTCGCGGTGCTCTGCGCGATCTTCCACCTCGCCAACGCGGCGATGCTGACCTCGGTGGGCCAGCTCCTGACACACATCTCGGGCAAGGACCACGCGACCTCGCTGATCGCGGTCTGCATCGTGGCGGCGCAGTGCGTGATGGTGCCGGTGGCGATCTTCGTGGGCGCGAAGGCCGACGTGATCGGCCGCAAGCCGATCTTCCTCACCGCCTTCGGCATCCTGGCGCTGCGCGGCGTCCTCTACACGCTGTCGGACAACCCGTTCTGGCTGGTGGGCGTCCAGCTCCTCGACGGCATCGGGGCCGGCGTCTACGGCGCGCTGTTCCCGATCGTGGTCGCCGACCTGACCCGCGGCGGCGGCCGGTTCAACGCGGCCCAGGGCGCCGTGGCGACGGCCCAGGGCATCGGCGCCTCCCTGAGCGCGACGCTGGCCGGCGTGATCATCGTGTCGGCGGGTTACTCCACCGCCTTCCTGGCGCTGGCGGCCATCGCGGCGCTCGGCTTCGTCCTCTACTTCGCGCTGATGCCCGAGACCCGCGAGGCGGTGCGCGCGGGCAGCGAGCCCGAAAGCGGCGCCGGCATGCCGCCGGCCGTGCCGGCGAGCGCCTGAGCGCCGCGATCGGATCCGGAGGCCGGGCTCAGGACGCCGCGGCCAGCTCCGGCGCGGCCTGGCTCGCCACGGATTTGCCCGGTCCGAGTTGGCCCGGCACGGTCGCCTCCGGCGGGGCCTTCCGCGAGACGTAGTAGATGTCGACGGCGCGCCAGAACGCGCCCTGCTCCTCCGTCGAGCGGCGCGCGAGAGAGGTCTCGAGGATCGACATCGCGGCCCGCGCGGGCTCGCTCCGCTCGAGTTCCTCGAGCAGGCCGGCGAGATGCAGCATGGGATCTATCTCCGAGCGGACAGCAACCCCCATCAACGCCCGAGCTTGCGTAACGATCCGTCGCGCCCTGCACGTCGGCGCCCTGCATGATCCTTGCCTCGGGCCGGGGCGCGGCTACCATCCCCGCGTCGAGTCCGACTCGCTCTCCCGTCAACCATCGAGGATCTCCGATGTTCTCCTGCCGAAGCGGCGCGGCTCTTCCCCTGCGCGGAGCGGTCTTCGCCCTGGCCCTGGCCAGCGGATTCGGGGCGGCGCCCCTCGTCGCCCGCGAGATGCCCGAGGCCGGCACGGCCGCCGCGGCGAAGAAGCCGAACGTCGTGATCCTCGCCACCGGCGGGACGATCGCGGGCGCCGGCGCCGACGCCGCCAACAGCGCCACCTACACGGCCGCCAAGGTGCCGGTCGACAAGCTGATCGCCGCCGTGCCGCAGGTGAACACCATCGCCAACGTCCGCGGCGAGCAGGTCTTCCAGATCGCCTCCGAGAGCTTCACCGACGCCCAGCTGGTCCAGCTCGGCAAGCGCGTGTCCCAGCTCCTGAAGCAGGACGACGTCGACGGGATCGTCGTCACGCACGGGACCGACACGCTGGAGGAGACGGCGTTCTTCCTCGACCTCGTGGTGAAGAGCGACAAGCCGATCGTGGTGGTCGGCTCGATGCGGCCGGGCACGGCGATCTCGGCCGACGGCGCCCTCAACCTGCTCGACGCCGTCACGGTCGCCGCCAGCAAGGAGGCGATCGGCCAGGGCGTCACCGTGACGATGAACGACTACATCCAGTGCGGCCGCGACGTGAACAAGCGGACCAACATCGTGCCCAGCGCCTTCTACAGCCAGTGGGGACCGCTCGGCATGGTGGTCGAGGGCAAGACCTACTTCTTCCGCTCGCTGACGAAGCGGCACAACATGAGCTCCGAGTTCGACATCGACCAGATCGACAGCCTGCCGCTGGTCGGCATCGTCTACGGCTCGGGCAACATGATCCCGGGCGTCTACGACGCCGAGCTCCAGGCCGGCGCCAAGGCGATCGTCAACGCCGGCACCGGCAACGGCTCGGTCCCCGGCTACCTCGTCGACAAGCTCAAGGACATCCGCTCCAAGGGCGCCATCGTGATCCGCTCGTCGCGGGTGCCGGACGGCTTCGTCCTGCGCAACGCCGAGCAGCCCGATGACAAGTACGACTGGGTGGTCGCCCACGACCTCAATCCCGCCAAGGCCAAGATCCTCGCCGCCGTGGCGCTCACCAAGACCAGCGATACCAAGGAGCTGCAGCGCATCTTCTGGGAGTATTGAGGCCAGGGACGTGCTGGGTCTCTGAGGTTCGACCCCATCCTGAGGCATGCCTCGAACGAGCGCTTCGAGGTGTGGCGACGTCGGGCGTCCGGGCAAAGGCGGGCGGTCACCGTCTTTGCGGGCGCGGCGAAGCACTTCAGGGTCGGGCTGCCCTGGGTCACTTCGCTCCGCTCGTGATGACGATGCGGGCGGCATCGGTCGAACGCGACAGCGACCGCGGCCTCGGACTTGGGGTTTCCTGAGCCGGCGGGCAAACCTCATGTCAGCGCCGGCGCCCGCCCCGGGTTACATCCCGCGGCGCACCCCTTAGATACCGGCCACCGACGCGGCCGCGCGGCCGATCCCGAATCGCGGCATCGGCCCTGCGCCCGTCGGCACCGAGCCTGGAGGAACGAGCATGACCGAGCTTCATCCCGAGGTCGCGGCGGTCACCGAGCGCGTCGTGGCGCGCTCCCGCGAGACCCGGCGCGCCTATCTCGACCTGATCGCCCGCGAGCGCGAGGCGGGGGTCCGGCGCGGCAAGCTCGCCTGCGGCAACCTCGCCCACGGCTTCGCGGCGTCCGGCGAGGACAAGGCGGCGATCCGCGACGAGCGGACGGTGATGAACGTCGGCATCGTCACCGCCTACAACGACATGCTCTCGGCCCATCAGCCCTACGGGCGCTACCCGGAGCAGATCAAGCTGTTCGCCCGGGAGCGCGGCGCCACCGCGCAGGTCGCGGGCGGCACGCCGGCCATGTGCGACGGCGTCACGCAAGGGCAGAGCGGCATGGAGCTGTCGCTGTTCTCCCGGGACACGATCGCGCTCTCGACCGCGGTCGCGCTGAGCCACGGCATGTTCGACGGCGCGGCGCTGCTCGGCATCTGCGACAAGATCGTGCCGGGCCTGCTGATCGGAGCGCTCCGTTTCGGCCACCTGCCGACGATCCTGATCCCGGCCGGGCCCATGCCGTCGGGCCTCGCCAACAAGGAGAAGCAGCGGATCCGTCAGCTCTACGCCGAGGGCAAGGTCGGCCGGGCGGAGCTGCTCGAATCCGAGTCCGCCTCCTACCACGCGGCCGGGACCTGCACGTTCTACGGCACGGCCAACTCCAACCAGATGATGATGGACATGATGGGCCTGCACATGCCGGGCGCGTCCTTCATCAATCCCGGCACCAAGCTGCGCCAGGCCGTGACCCGAGCGGCGATCCACCGGCTCACCGAGATCGGCGGCGCCGGCAACGACTACCGGCCGCTGGGCCTCTGCGTCGACGAGAAGGCGATCGTCAACGCCGCGGTCGGCCTGCTCGCAACGGGCGGATCCACCAACCACGCGATCCACCTGCCGGCCATCGCGCGCGCGGCCGGCATCGTCATCGACTGGGAGGATATCGACCGCCTGTCCAGCGCCGTGCCGCTGATCGCCCGCGTCTACCCGAACGGCGCCGGCGACGTGAACCACTTCCACGCCGCGGGCGGCATGAGCTTCGTGATGGCGGCCCTGCTCGACGCGGGCCTCCTGCACGACGACATCCTGACCGTGTCGGGCCAGACGCTGCGCGACCACGCCCGCGACCCGAAGCTCGACGGCGAGGAGCTGGTCTTCGAGGACGCCGTGCCGGAGAGCCTGGACGACACGATGCTGCGCCGGCCCGGCAACCCGTTCCAGCCCGACGGCGGCATGCGGCTCGTGAAGGGCAATCTCGGCCGGGCGACGTTCAAGACCAGCGCCGTCGAGGAGCATCGCCGCACCATCGAGGCCCCGGCCCGGGTCTTCTCCGACCAGGACGAGGTGCTGAAGGCGTTCAAGGCCGGTGAGCTGGAGCGCGACGTCGTGGTCGTGGTCCGGTTCCAGGGCCCGAGGGCCAACGGCATGCCGGAGCTCCACAAGCTCACGCCGCCGCTCGGCGTGCTGCAGGACCGCGGCCACAAGGTCGCTCTGGTGACGGACGGGCGGATGTCGGGCGCGTCCGGCAAGGTGCCGGCCGCCATCCACTTGAGCCCCGAGGCGCTGGGCGGCGGCCCGATCGGGCGGATCCGCGACGGCGACGTCGTCCGCCTCAGCGCGGCCGACGGCCTGCTGGAGGTGCTGGTCGACGAGGCGGAATTCGCGGGCCGCCCTGAGGCCGAGGCGCCGGAGCCCGCGCAGGGCACCGGGCGGGAGCTGTTCGCGTTCATGCGCCAGGGGGCCGACACGGCGGAGCGGGGCGCCTCGGCGATGCTCGCCGCCGCCGGCCTCTGAAACCGAGAGGGAGTTGCCGACCATGAACGATCTGACCAGCATCGACGCGCTGATGCGCTCCGTGCCCGTCATTCCGGTCCTGGTGATCGACGACGCGGCGCAGGCGCGGCCCATCGCCGAGGCCCTGGTGAAGGGCGGCCTGACCGCCCTGGAGGTCACCCTGCGGACCCCGGCCGCCCTCGACGTCATCCGGGAGATGACCCGGGTCGAGGGCGCGGTGGTGGGCGCCGGGACGGTGCTCAACCCGCGCGATCTCGAGAAGGCCCTGGCGGCGGGGGCCGAGTTCATCGTCTCGCCGGGCCTCACCGAGCCACTGACCGACGCCGCCAAGGCCAACGGCGTGCCCTACCTGCCCGGCGTCGCGACGGCGGCCGACATCATGCGCGGCCTCGACCACGGGCTCGACCGGTTCAAGTTCTTCCCGGCGGAGGCCGCGGGCGGGATCAAGGCGCTGAAGGCGCACGCGGCGGTGTTCGGCGCGGTGCGGTTCTGCCCGACGGGCGGGATCACCGAGCTGAGCGCCCCGGACTGGCTGTCGATCCCGTCCGTGCTCTGCGTCGGCGGCAGCTGGGTGGTGAAGCCCGGCACGCCGGATCCGGCGGCGATCGAGCGGGCGGCCCGGGCCGCCGCGGGGTTGCGCAAGGCGTAAGCCTCACGACCGACGTCCTTGCGAGCGGAGCGAAGCAATCCAGGGTCGCGCCACATCTCCAGGATGTCGCGCGACCCTGGGTCACTTCGCTGCGCTCGTGATGACGGAGAGGGCGCGGCCCCGCCCGCAGAGCGGTGGGAGCTGTTGCAGCCCCTCACTCCGCCGGCAGCGGCTGCCTCTGCACCCGCGGGACGAAGACACCGCTTTCCGGCTCGAGCGCGATGCGCCGGTCGTGGAAGGCGTCCAGCGTCGAGCGGTGGCCGATCGACACGATCGTCGTGCCGGGGAGCTGCTCGCGCAGCATCCGGTAGAGGGCGGCCTCGGAGGGCTCGTCGAGGGAGGCCGTCGCCTCGTCGAGGAACAGCCATTCGGGCTTGGCCAGCAGCGCGCGGGCGATGGCGAGCCGCTGCTGCTCGCCACCCGACAGCCGCCGCTCCCAGGTGTCGCTCTCGTCGAGATGGTCGACGAGGTGGGGGAGCTGCGCGGCCGTCAGGGCGTCCCGGATCGCCGCGTCCGAGAACTGGTCGGTGGTGTTCGGGTAGACAACGGCGCCGCGCAGGGTCCCCTGCGGAATGTAGGGCCGCTGCGGCAGCAGCAGGGCCGACTGCCCGGCGGGCACGTCGACCCGGCCCTTGCCGAACGGCCAGATCCCCGCGATCGCCCGGAACAGGGTCGACTTGCCGGAGCCGGAGGGACCCGTGACCAGGGTCGCGCCGCCGCGCGGCAGGGTCAGCGCGTCGGCGGTGACGATCGGCTTCCCGTTCGGCAGGGCGAGGACGAGGCCGCGCGCGGTGACGTCGCCGGTGCTCTCGTTGCCCTGGACGAGGCCGTAGCCCGCCGCCTCCAGCGCCTCGGCCTTCGTCATGGCCCTTCGGAACGAGCCGAGACGGATGGTATTGGCCTTGTAGGCGGCCAGCGTCGTGTACGAGTCCACGAAGAACGACAGCGAGCTCTGCACCTGGCTGAAGGCCTGGGACGTCTGCTGGAGCGCGCCCAGCGTGATCTTCTTGGCGAAGAAGGACGGGGCCGCCAGCACCATCGGGAAGATGACGCTCGCCTGCCGGTAGCTGAACGTGAAGGCGATCAGCTTGATGCGGCGGAAGATGATCCCGACGTAGTTGTCGATCACGCTGTGGAACAGGCTCGAGAGCCGCGAGGCCTCCGCCCGCTCGCCGCGCAGCAGGGCGATCTGCTCGGAGTAGATGCGGTTCCGGGCCAGCGCGAAGCGGAAATTCGCCTCGACCTGCTCCTGCCGGAAGTCCAGCCCGATGAGCGGCCGGCCGATCAGGTGGGTGAGCCACGTGCCGACCACCGCGTAGGCGATCACCAGCCAGACCAGGAAGCCCGGGATCACCGTGTCGGTGAACGGCACGACGAAGTCGCGCGACAGGGTCCAGAGGATCACGATGAACGAGACGAGCTGCGCGGCCTGGCTGAGAAGCCGGATCGACAGCGTCGTGGTCTGCACGATGAAGCTGTTGACGTCGGCCTGGATGCGCTGGTCCGGGTTGTCCGCTTCCTCGTCGGTGAACGGGATCCGGTAATGCGTGCCGTTGCCGAGCCAGCGCTCGTACAGGCTGTGGGTCAGCCACGTGCGCCAGCGGATGAGCAGCGAGGAATCGACGAACAGGTCGAACATGCCGATGGCGATGTTCAGCGTGGCCAGCGGCACGAACACCCAGAGCAGCTGGTACCAGAACGCGTTCGCGTCGTATTCCTGGAGCGAGTTGTAGATGTCGCGGTAGAAAAAGTTGAACCGCAGCGTCAGCGCCACGTCGGCGAAGTTCACGAAGATCGACAGCGCCACGAGGTTGCGGCCGATCCGGCCCTCGGTGGTGCCGAACCAGCGGAACAGGCCGATCTCCTTGGTCGGCTTGTCGCGATTGGCGAAGTACGGGTCGGCGATGTTGGTGATCGCGCGGATCGGCTCGAGATGCGAGATGCCGAGCACGATGGCGGCGAAGACCACCGCGCCGGTCGCGGCGAAGGCCGGCGGGAGCAGCGCGGCGATCACCGGCGGCAGCAGCCCCATGGCGGCGATCGTCTTCGATCCGGCGAGCAGCAGGTAGCCGACGCCGTAGACCGAGACGAAGACCTTCAGGTAGGCCGAGATGCCGTTCGAGGCGATCAGGATGCCCGCCATGGCGAAGCCGGCGAGGGAGACGTAGAGCGGCGGGCTCGGGATTCCGGGAAACGCCAGCAGGATCAGCGCGGCCAGGGCCGTGAGCACGGCCTGGATGCCCAGTCCGGTCCTGAGTGCTGCCACCGTCGATCCCCCATCCGTGCGCGCCCGCCCGGGGCGCCGCCGGCGGCCTTGGCCCCGGCAGATGGCCAGATAGTGGCACTCGGCCCGCGCTGTCGCGTGAAACTTTGGTCACGTTCCGGCGGTGCGGCGATTTACGCGGGCGCCGCGGCTACCAGTTCCACTCCTCGAAGCCGGGCTCGCGGCAATGGTAGCCGATCGGGCATTGCGGGTTGTCGCGCGTCGGGGCGAAGCGCAGCTCGGCGATCTCCGCGCCGCTGCACTGGCCAGGATTGCTGACGAACCGCTCCGGCGCCGCCCCGGCGGCGATGATCACGTCGCCCTCGTTCTTCACCAGGGCCATCGCCTCGGAGCAGGTCATGCGGGCTGTCATCGAGCCGCGCGGCGGCCGCGACTGCGCACGGGCCTCGACCCCGGCCGCGACGGCGGCGAGGTGGGCGAACAGCAGAGCGAGGGCCAACGGCCTCATCGGGCACGGGTTCCGGTACGCACCCGGGAAGAAAGCCCGCGGGTCTGGCGCCATCCTGCACAAGCGGGCCGCCCGAGACTGTCACCGGAATGCGCCACCGGGCCGCTTTCGCCGTCGGACCGCCGCAATCGGCGGATTAGGAGATTCCGGGATCGCCGGAAGCAGCTGTAGATTTGTGGTCGTGGACGCCTGCGCGGGCGCCCCCGGCACGACGGCTGGACCGGTCCCCCGGCACGCGTCTCCGGCGCCCCGCGTGCCGGCCGACCGGCGCCGGAGCCAAGGGACCCAGCGATGTCCGCTCTCTCGATCCTCGACATCTCCGCCGTGCGCGCCGCGCCCGTCTCCCGCGAGCCCTACGCCTACACGCTCGGCAGCAACGTCCTGAATCCCGACGCGATCGACGACATCCGGCGCGACTTCCCGGACATCGCCAAGCCCGGCTACCTCACGGTCGACGAGGTCACCCTGAAGGGCCGGTTCAAGGCGCTGATCGACGAGCTGGAGAGCGACGCCTTCTCGAAGATCCTCGGCGAGAAGTTCGGCATCGACCTCGTCTCCTGCCCGCGCCTGACGACCATCATGCGCCGCAGCCAGCTGAAATACGGCTCGATCCACACTGACGGCCCGTCGAAGGTGCTCACCCTGCTCGTCTACATGAACGACGCCTGGGACGCCCCGGCGGCCGGCCGCCTGCGGGTGCTCTACGACGGCCGCAACTATGAGCCCTTCGCGGTGGAGGTCCCGCCGACCATGGGCACGATGTTCGCGTTCCTGCGGGCGGACAATTCCTGGCACGGCCACGAGCCCTTCGAGGGCGAGCGGCGCGTGGTCCAGGTGGCGTGGCTCAGGGACGCGTCGGAGCTGGAGCGCAAGCGCAAGCGCAACCGCACGGCGCAGTTCCTGAAGGGCATCTTCGGCCGCTGAGCGGACGAGAGGGGGGCGGACCATGGGGGCGGTCGTTCTGGCGGATCCGGGCGACGGGGCGCGTTCCGGCTCCTGGCGTCGCTTCGCCTTGCCGACCCTCCTCATCCTCGGCTGGGTGGGCCTGTTCGCCTACAGCGCCGCCTACCTGACCGAGGACCTGCCGTTCCGCCCGTCCCCGCCGGAAGCGAGCCCGTCCGCGGCGGGGTCCGCCGCGCCGCGCCCTGCGCGCCGCGTCGTGATGCTCGACGAGCCCGACCCGCTCACCGCCCCGGCCGAGCCGCCCGGCCAGACCGCCATGGCGGCCTCGCCGGCGCCCGCGGCCCCGCAGAGTGCCGCGGCGCCGCCCGCGACCACGGCGAATGCCCGCCCGGCCCCGGGCGCCGCTCCGGCCGCCGCCGTGCCCACCGCGGTGCCCGCCGCCGAGTATGTCGGTGTCTGGGGCCCGACGCCGGAGGCCTGCGGAGCGCGCTCGCGCCGCCGCGGCTACATCCCGGCCACGATCACGCAGGACCGCGCCCGCGCGGGCCGCACGCTGTGCCTGTTCCACGACGTGCGGCGGAGCGGTGGCGCCTGGGTCACGGCCGCCGAGTGCAGCGATCGCGGCCGCCACTGGTCGTCGCAGGTCCGCCTGCAGGTCGACGGCGAGCACCTGACTTGGTCGAGCAGCCGCGGGACCTCGACCTATATCCGCTGCGGCCGCCGCGCCGGCTAAGCGGCGCCGTCACGCCGCCGGATCCGCGCCCTGCCCCCCGGCCGCGCGCAGGACGATCCGCGCCGCGGCCCGGCTCGGCGTGTCCGCCGCGGCGAGCCGCATCCGCCCGTCGATGCGGCCGAGGGCGGCGAGCTGGACGTCGCGCTCGTGACCGCCGGCCAGGAGCGGCCGCAGGGCGCCGGCGAGACGCTCCGGGGTGCAGTCGGCCTGGACGAATTCCGGCATCGCGTTCTCGGCGAGGATCAGGTTCGGCAGCACGATGCTCGGGACCTGGATCAGCCGGCGGGCGATGAACTCCTCCGCCCGCGAGACCTTGTAGGCGACGACCATCGGGACGCCCGCGAGCGCCAGCTCCAGCGTGACCGTGCCGGAGGCGGCGAGCGCCGCCCGGGCCTCCCGGAAGGCCGCGTATTTCGGCGCCTCGCCGGTGACGATGCGGACCGGCACCGGCCACTCGGCCGACAGCCGCTCGATCAGGGCCCTGTGCCGAGTCACGGCGGGCAGCACCGCCTCGACCGCCAGGCCCTCGGCGACGCGGGCCAGCGCCGCACCGAAGACCGGCATCAGCCGCTCGATCTCGGACCGGCGGGAGCCCGGCAGGACCACGAGGCCGTAGGGAACGGCCTCGCGGCGCCCCCGCTCGACCGCGCCGGGCCGCAGTTCCGGGAGGCGCTCGATCAGCGGGTGCCCGACATAGGTGCAGGGGGGACCGCCGAGCCGCAGATGCGCGTCGGGCTCGAAGGGGAGCAGGGCCAGCACGTGGTCGATGAACGGCCGCATGTCCTTCGCCCGCCACGGCCGCCACGCCCAGACGCTCGGGGACACGTAATCGATGATCGGGATGCCGGGGGCCGCCCTGCGCACGCGCCGCGCCACCGCGTGGGTGAAGCCCGGGCTGTCGATGATCACCAGCACGTCGGGCCGCGCGCGGATCGTCGCCTCGACGGTCTCGCGGATGCGGCGGAGCAGGGTCCGGGCCCGGGCGAGGACCGGCAGGTAGCCCATCACCGCCACGTCATCGAGGGGGAACAGGGACGCGAACCCCGCCTCCGCCATGGCCTCGCCGCCGACGCCGCCGAAGACGGTGTCGGGCGCGGCCTCGCGCAGGGCGCGCATCAGCTTGGCGCCGAGCTGGTCGCCGGAATCCTCGCCGGCCACGAGCCAGATCGTCGGGGCCCGACCGGTCACGGTGCCCCTCCGTATCCGACCACGAACAGGCCGAGGCGGTCGGCCTCCGCGGCCGTCGCCGCCCGGTCGATGACCAGGGTCCCGCCGGCCTCCAGGGCGAGCCCGGCGCAGCCCGCCCGGGCCGCGTTGCGCACGGTGCGGGCGCCGACGGCCGGGAGATCGATGCGGCGGTCCTGGCCGACCTTCGGGGCCTTCACCAGCACGGTCGCGGGCATCGCCCGGCCGAACCCGAAGGGGCGCCGCGCCAGGGCCCGGGCCCGGGCCAGCATGCGGTCCGTGCCCTCCGGCCCCTCCACGGCGAGGATCCGGTCGCCGGCCAGGACGACCGCCTGCCCCAGGTCGTAGGGCGAGAGGGCGTCGAGGACGCCGCGCCCGGTGCGGATCGAGGCGGCCGCCTCCGCGTCCGGGGCCCGGCGCCCGAGGGGGCCGTCCGGGCAGAGCAGGTCCGGCGCGGCCTCGTGGACGCCGACGACCCGGTGGCCCGCCTCCTCGACCAGCGCGACCGCCGCCCGCAGCAGGCGGTCGTCCCCGCCGCCGGCGATCGCCCGCAGGGCCTCGCGGTTGCGCAGGGCGGCGCCCGCGTTGAGGATCGCGGCCGGGCTCGGGCGGGAGACGCCGCCCGCCGGCACCACGGTCGCCGGCCCCCAGAGCCGCAGCAGCTTCAGGGTGGCCGCGAGATCGAGGAGGTCGACCGTGGCGTCGGCGCCGGCGCGCAGGGCAGGGCCGGTGAAGCCGCGCAGCGCGATCACCCGGAAGGGCCGGCGCGCCCGGCGGAGCGACTCGGCGACGAGTTCCGGCAGGCGCCCCGCCCCCGCGATCAGGACCAGGGCCCCCTCTGGGGCGGGGGCGGCGGGATCGGCCTCGGTCACGGCCCGGCCGCTCAGGCGGCGCTGATCGGGGTTGGAACCTCGCGCGGCGTGCAGATCGAGCGCTTGCCGCCGAGGCGGATGAAGTCGAGGATCTCGGCGACCGCCGCGTGGGACTCGAAGGTCGCGGCCACGTCCTCCACCCGCTCCATCAGCGTGCCCTCGGGGGCGAAGAGCAGGCGGTAGGCGCGCCGCAGCGCGTGGATGTCCTCGCGGGCGAAGCCGCGGCGCTGCAGCCCGATGATGTTGAGCCCCGACAGGTAGGCCCGGTTGCCGAGCACCATGCCGTAGGGGATGCAGTCGTTCTCCAGGCCCGACAGGCCGCCCACGAAGGCGTGCGCGCCGACCCGCGCGAACTGGATCACGGCGGCGCCGCCGCCCAGGATCGCGTAGTCGCCGACGCTGCAATGGCCCGCCAGCATGACGTTGTTGGAGAAGATCACGTGGGCGCCGACCCGGCAATCGTGGCCGACATGCGAGTTGGCCAGGAAGGTGCAGTGGTCGCCGACCACGGTCTCCAGGCCGCCGCCGCTGGTGCCCGGGTTCATGGTGACGCCCTCGCGGATCAGGCAGTCGGCGCCGATCGTCAGGGTCGAGGCTTCGCCCCGGTACTTCAGGTCCTGCGGCTGGTGGCCGATCGACGCGAAGGGGAAGATCCGCGTGCGGGGGCCGATCGCGGTGCGGCCCGCCAGGACCACGTGGCTGATGAGTTCGCAGTCCGCGCCTAGCACGACCTCGGGCCCGACATGGCAGAAGGGGCCGATCCGCGCACCGTCGCCGATGCGGGCGCCGGACTCGATCACGGCGCTCGGGTGGATGACGGGGGCGGTCACTCCGTCACCAGCATGGCGCTGATCTCGGCCTCCGCGACCAGCGTGCCGTCGACCCGGGCCTCGCCGCGGAACCACCACATGGTCCGGCGCTGGTTCAGCTTCGTCATGTGGAAGCGCACCTGGTCGCCGGGGGTGACGGGCTTGCGGAACTTGCACTTGTCGATGGTCATGAAGAACACCTGCTTGGTGTTCCGCCCGTCCGCCCGGATGTGGCGGCAGCAGATCGCCCCCGCCGTCTGCGCCATGCCCTCGATCAGGAGCACGCCCGGGAAGACCGGCATGTCGGGGAAGTGGCCCATGAACTGCGGCTCGTTGGCCGTGACGTTCTTGATGCCGACGCAGGATTCGTCCCGGTCGATCTCGACGATGCGGTCGACCATCAGGAACGGGTAGCGGTGCGGCAGCAGCTCCAGCAGCGTCTGGATATCGGCTATGCCCAGCTCGCTGCCGGTCTCGCGCGCCGCCTCACTCATCGAAATCCGCACCTCGACTTGCCGCCATCGGCGGCCCGCAATCCGGCCGCCACCGGGGCGCCGACCGCCCTATTCGGAAGAAATCGCCGGAAGCGCAAGGCCTTCCCGGTCAGGCGTCGTCTCCGGCGGGCTCCTTGCCCGAGCGTTCCGCGAGCCGCGCGAGCGTCGTCAGCTCGCGGAACCAAGCCCGCACCGGCTTGGCGGGCGTCCCGCCCCAGCGGCTGCCCGGCGGCACGTCGCGGTTGACGTTGGACGAGCCGGCGATCTGCGCGCCGCGACCGATGCGCAGGTGGCCGACGACGCCGACCTGCCCGCCGAGGACGACGTAATCCTCCAGCGTGGTCGAGCCCGAGATGCCGACCCCCGACACGATGACGCAGTGGCGCCCGATCACGACGTTGTGGGCGATCTGCACGAGGTTGTCGATCTTGGTGCCCTCCCCGATCACCGTGTCGCGCGAGGCGCCCCGGTCGACCGTGGTGTTGGCGCCGATCTCGACGTCGTCCTGCACGATGACCCGCCCGACTTGCGGCACCTTGAGGTGGGTGGCGCCCATGGCGAAGCCGAACCCGTCCTGCCCGAGCCGGGCGCCCGGATGCAGGATCACCCGGTTGCCCAGAAGGGCGTGGCTGAGGGTCGTGCCCGCGCCGATCGCGCAGTCGCGCCCGATCCGGACGCCCGGCCCGATAACGGCGTTCGGCCCGACCACCGTGCCGGCGCCGATCTCGGCCCCCGGCCCGATCACCGCGCCGGGATCGACCGTGACCCCGTCCTCGAGCCGGGCCTCGGGATGGACGTGGGCGCCGGAGGCGACGCCGCGAACCGCGAACTGGGAACCGGGACGCAGCGCGTCCGGGTGCAGGCGGCCGAGCAGGGCCGCGTAGGCGCGGTAGGGATCGCGGCTGACGAGGGCGACGGTTCCGGCGGGGCAGCGCGCCGCGAAGCGGGGCGAGATGAGGCACACGCCCGCCCGCGTCGCCGCGAGGGCGTCGCCGTAGCGGGCATTGTCCATGTAGGCGAGGTGGTCCGGACCGGCACTCTCCAGGGAGGCCGCGCCGCTGAACCGGCGATCCGGATCCGCTCCCTCGGGGAGGCTGAGGCCGGCGGCGGCCGCGATCTCGGCCAGGGTGAGGCCGGTGGCGGCGGTGAAGAAGACGGGATCTGTCATGTCCGACAACGCGCCGGCCGGGAGAATCCGGCCGGCGCGCGTGTTTTTTATCAGAAGCGCGAGCCGCCGGAGAAGCGGAAGGCTTGGACCTGATCCGCGCCGATATGGCCGAACTTGCCGAGGATCGGGACGAACACCTTCTGACCCTCGTCCTTGGACAGAGCGTAGGCGTAGTCGAACCGGATCGGGCCGAGCGGCGAGTTCCACAGGATGGACGCGCCGATCGAGGAGCGGATCGCCGCCGTGTCGCGGACGTTCACGCATTCCGGCTCCACGCCGATCGTGAAGGCGTTGAAGTTGCACTTCCCGGTCGTCGGCGAGATGCCGTTGATGAAGGCGTCGCCGTTCACGTTGAAGTTCCGCTGGCCGTGATAGCCGAACAGCGTGCCGGCATCGGCGAAGAGCGCGCCCTTCAGGCCCAGATCCCGCGGAACGAGGGGCAGCGGGAACTGCACTTCGAGGGTGCCGCCGACGTAGGTCGAGCCGCCGATGGCGTTCGAGCGGGCGTCGGCGATGCCGACGTCGCGCGGACCGATGCCGTTCGGCGCGAAGCCGCGGACCAGCGACGGGCCGAGGAAGAACTGATCCGTCACCCGCAGCGGGTCGTTGTTGAGCGACGAGATGTGGCCGCCCTGGAAGCGGATGAAGCCGACCACATCCTCGAAGATCTCCTTGTAGTACCGCGCGTCGGCGGTCACGCGGAAGAACTTGGAGTCGCCGCCCAGGCCCGCGACGTCGGGCTTCAGCTCGGCGTAGAGACCGTTGCGGGGCGCGCCGATCACGTCGAGGGTCGAGTAGGCGAGCGTCAGGCCGGCCAGCGAGGTCAGCGTGTTGCCTTGCGAGCCCTTGATGGCGATCGAGGCCTCGCCGTCATACGCGCAGTTCGGGTAGATCGACTGGCCGCCGATGTTGCGGCCGGTGTTCGGGTCGATCGTGCCCGCCGCGTAGGTGGCGGTGTAGCCCGGGATCGGGATCGAGCAGTCGTTGTACGGCCGCTTGAGGGTGTTCGGCACCTTCAGCTCGGTGTTGTACAGCGAGTAGCGCAGCGTGATGCCGAACTCCTCGGTGATCGGCAGGCCGAGGCGCAGCTGACCGCCGTACACCGTGGTCTCGTAGCGCGAGTACCGGGTCAGGTCGGAGTACTTGTAGAAGGCATCGAAGCCCGCCGCGAGGCGGTAGCCGAGGAAGTACGGCTCGGTGAACGAGAAGTCGACGCCGCGCGAGTACTGGCCGCCCGTACCGGCGAGGCGGACGTACTGGCCGCGGCCGAGGAAGTTCGACTCGGAGACCGAGACCTCGCCGATGATGCCGTCCTGGGTGGAGTAGCCGCCCGCCACCGAGAACGAGCCCGTGGGCTGATCCTCGACGTCGATGTTGATGACCACCCGGTCCGGGGCCGAGCCCGGCTCGTTCGAGAAGCGGACCTTCTTGAAGAAGCCCAGGCCGTTCAGGCGCCGCTCGGCGCGGTCGGTCAGCACGCGGTTGTAGGCATCGCCCTCCGCGATATCGAGCTCGCGGCGGATGACGTAGTCGCGGGTGCGGGTGTTGCCGCGGATGTTGATGCGCTCGACGTAGACGTGCGGGCCGTCCTCGACCACGAAGCCGAGGGAGACCTGGTGGCTCGCCGGGTCGCGCTGGCCGGTCGGGCGGACCTGCGCGAACGGGTAGCCGGCGCGGTTGACCTGGCGGGTGACGTTGTTGAGCGTCTTCTCGACGTCGTCGGCGTTGTAGACGTCGCCCACGGAGGTGGCGATGTCGCTGTCGAGCTTCGCGGTGTCGAGGCCCGGCAGGCGGGAATCCACCTGGACGGCGCCGACCCGGTACTGCTCGCCCTCACTCACCGTGATGGTGATGACGTAGCCGGACTTGTCGCCCTCGACGTAACGCGCGTCGGCGCTGACCACCTGGAAGTCGGCGTAGCCGTTCTTCAGGTAGTAGCGGCGGACCTGGTCGAGGTCGTTGGTGATGCGGTCGGGATCGTAGACGTCGGAGGTCTTGATGAACGACAGGAAGTTCATCTCCGAGGAGCTCATCAGCCCCTTCAGCGTCCGCTCCGAGTAGGCGTTGTTGCCGACGAAGTTGATCGAGAGGATGCCGGTCTTGTCGCCCTCGTCGATCTGGTAGATCACGTCGACGCGGCCGTTGGGCAGGTCGACGGTCCGGTAGGTCACCTTGGCGGTGCCGCGGCCGAAGCGCTTGTAGACGTCGCGGATGCGCGCGAGGTCGGCGTTGATGATCGCCTCGCTGTAGGGCCCGCGGGACTTGGCCTCGACCACCCCTTCCAGGGTGGCCTTCTCGATCTTCTTGTTGCCCTCGAAGACCACGCGGTTGATCAGGTTGTTCTCGCGGACGGTCACCACCGTGCGGCCGCCCGACTGGGCGACCTTCACGTCGGAGAACATCCCGCTAGCGAGCAGGTTGCGGCGGGCCTCCTCGGCGGAGCCGGACGCCGTCCCGGTCACGTAGGACCGGATCGTGTCGGCATCGACGCGCTGGTTGCCCTGGACGACGATCTGCTGCGCCTGGGCAGCCCCGCTCAGGACGACACCCAGACCGGCAGTGACTAGGACGATGGTTTTCCGCACCGACTTACGTCGGGGCTTCCCCGTCAACGACATCATGCAATCGCCCGTTTCTGTTCTGGTCGCGGGGGTTAGCCCGTCACGGGCGACCGTTGATCGGCCGTCCCGTCACCTGGTCCAAGCGTGGCTTCGGTCCAAGCGTAGCTCTTAGCGGGATTCCCCTGCCAAGCAAACGCGCGGGAGGCCATCGTCAGGGGATTTTGGGGGGTCGTGGCCTTCGCGCCACTTAACGGTGCGGTCAGCTTACGGGCAAACCGCGGATCATGGTGAACGCGCCGTAAACGCCTGAGCGGTCGGCCCTTTTTCGCGACGCTCGCGGTCCCGTGAACGCCCCGTTAACCCCGTTTCGACGCGCCGGCGCGGCGTCATCCGGGCGGTGTCCGGGCGAGATCGCGGCGGGATTGGGGCAGCGTTTCCGGTGGAGATCCGGCGGGGATCCCGGGATCCCCGCCGGCCCCGGATCAGGTGTTCCGCCAGGAGGCGCCGAGGTTGAGGATGTCGTTCCAGGCGGCGAACAGCATCAGCATCAGCACCAGGGCGAGGCCGATGCGGAAGCCGATCTCCTGGGCCCGCTCGCTCAGCGGGCGGCCGCGCACCACCTCGAAGGCGTAGAACAGCAGGTGGCCGCCATCGAGCAGCGGCACCGGGAACAGGTTGAGCAGGCCGATCGAGACGGAGAGCAGGGCGATCAGCCCGACCAGGCCGCCGACGCCGCCGGTCTTGGCGACCTCGCCGGAGACGCGGGCGATGCCGATCGGGCCCGAGAGCTGGTCGGCGGATTCCCGCCCGGTCACGAGCTTGCCGAGATACGAGAAGGTGCGCTCGACGACGAAGTAGGTCTCCTTCACGCCGAGATTGAGCGAGTCGAGCGCCCCGTACTGCACGAGCCGCGCCTCCGAGCCCGCGGGCGAGCGGATGCCGAGCCGGCCGATCCGGTGGCGGCCGAACGGCGTCTTCTCCTCGAAGGTGGCGGGCGTCGCCTGGATGGTGATGGGCTGGTCGTTGCGCTCCACCGTGAAGGTCAGCGGCGTCCCGGCGCTGCCGGTCACCGTGCGGTACATGGCGTTGAAGTCGCCGATCTTCTCGCCGTCGATGGCGGTGATCACGTCGCCGGGCTGGAAGCCGGCCTGGGCGGCGACGCTGTTCGGCTCCACCGACGAGACCCGGGCGGGCAGCTCGTAGCGGCCGCCAAGCCAGATGGCACCCGCGAAGAGCAGGATCGCCAGGATGAAGTTGGCCACCGGGCCCGCGGCGACGATCGCGGCGCGCTTGGACACGGGCTGGGTCGGGAAGCTGATCGCCCGCTCGTGCGGGCTCATCCGGGCGACCGCCTCGGGATCGGGCATGCTGGCGCCGTTCACGTCGCCGTGGAACTTCACGTAGCCGCCGAGCGGGATCGCGCAGACCTTCCAGCGGGTGCCGCGCCGGTCGTTGAACCCGAACAGCTCGGGGCCGAAGCCGAGCGAGAAGGCGTGCACGCCGACCCCGCACCAGCGCCCGACCAGGAAGTGGCCCATCTCGTGCACGAACACCACGACGGTGAGCACGAACAGGAACGGGATCACGGCGCCGAAGAAACCGCCGGCGGTTCCGCCCATCGCGTTGAGGAAGTCCATAAGCCGTATCCTGGCCGTCTCGGCGCCGGCTTCTCGGGCCGGCCATCCGCCCTGTCTAGCAGATCGGCGGTGCCGACCGCCAACGCAATCCTGCGGCCCGGCCGCGGAAGGTCGCACGCGCCGTCCGATTCCGCACCGGCCGATCGCGCGGGGTCGGTCCCGCCCGTCGGGGACCGCCCGTCAGTGGCCGCCGCCCCCGCCCGCGCCGGCCTTCGGCCGCCGGATCATGGGGACCGCGCAGGCCATCGCGAGGAACAGGACGGTGAGGGACAGGAACACGTCCTCGAAGGCCATGACGAGGCCCTGGATCCGCACCGTGTTGGTCATCGCCTTCAGCGCCATGTCGGAGGCGGCGCTGCCGTAGGCGTCGAAGCCGCGCTGCATCGCGTCGAGCCGCTCCAGCGCGGCCGTGTTCGCCCAGGTGAAGCGCTCGTGCAGCCGGGCGAGGTGCAGGTCCCAGCGGTCGTTGAGGATCGTGTTGATCAGCGCGAGCCCGACCGCGCCGCCGAGGTTGCGGGTCAGGTTGAACAGCCCCGACGCGTTCTTCATCCGCGCCGGCGGCAGCGTGCCCAGCGCGATGTTGTTGATCGGGATCATGCACAGCATCAGCGAGCAGCCGCGCAGGATCTGCGGCACGAGCAGCTCGTAGAAGTCCCAGTCCTTGGTGAGGCCCGTGACGATCCACGTGCCGCAGGCGAAGCCGACGAAGCCGATCCCCATCATGATCCGGGGATCGACCTTGCCCGAGAGCCGGCCGGCGATCGGCGCGGTGGCGAACATGCACAGGCCGGAGACGAACATCGTCTCGCCGATCATCAGCGCCGAGTAGCCGCGCACCCGGGCGAGGTAGACCGGGTAGATGTAGGTCAGCCCGTAGAGGCCGATGCCCAGCACGAAGCTCGCCACGCAGCCGCTGGCGAAGTTCCGGTCCGAGAAGGCCCTGAGATCGACGATCGGCTGCTTCGCCGTGAAGACCCGCCAGAAGAACAGCAGCGCCGACGTCCCGCAGACGATTGCGCAGGCGAAGACCGCCTCGTCCTGCAGCCAGTCGTGGTTGGGCCCCTCCTCCAGCACGTATTCGAGGCAGCCGAGGAAGCCGGCCATGAAGGCGAGTCCGGCCCAGTCGAACGACCGGATCAGGCCGTAATTGGGCTCGTCGAAATCGACCAGGATCCAGGTCGAGACCGTCACGAAGATGCCCGGCACGACGTTGATCAGGAACAGCCAGTGCCACGACATCAGGTCGGTCAGGTAGCCGCCCACCGTCGGCCCGATCGTCGGTGCCAGCGTCGCCACGAGGCCGATCATCGGCGAGACGATGGTCCGCTTCGAGGGCGGGAAGATCGTGAAGGCCGCGGCAAAGACGGTCGGGATCATGCCGCCGCCGATGAAGCCCTGGAGCGCCCGCCAGACGATCATCTCGCCGATCGACGAGGAGGTGGCGCACATCAGGCTCATCAGGGTGAAGCCGCCCGCCGAGATGGCGAACATCCAGCGCGTCGAGAGCACCCGCGACAGGGTGCCGGAGAGCGGGATCGAGATGACCTCGGCGATCAGGTAGCTGGTCTGGACCCAGGGGATCTCGTCGCCGGAGGCCGAGAGCCCGGCCTGGATCTCGTTCAGGGAGGCCGAGACGATCTGGATGTCCAGGATCGCCATGAACATGCCGAAGACCATGCAGACGAACGCCACCATGCGGCGGCGGTCGAGGGGCGGATCGGCGGCGCGGATCGGCGCGCCGGGCGCGAGGGCGGCACTGGCGGCCATCGCCGGTCTCAGCGGCTCGCGGTGCTGACCGGCCGCGGCGCGGAGGCGCGGTCGAGGACGGAGCGGTCCGCGCCGGTGCGGGTATCGACCCGGACCACCGCCGACAGGCCCGGCCGCAGCAGGCCCTCGCGGGCGACCTCCTCGGGCACGCGCACCCGCACGGGCAGGCGCTGGACGATCTTGGTGAAGTTGCCGGTGGCATTGTCGGGCGGCAGCAGGCTGAACACCGAGCCGGAGGCCGGCGAGAACGATTCCACCACGGCGTGGATCTCGCGGTCCGGATAGGCGTCGACCGTCACGGTCACCGGCTGGCCGGGACGCATGCGCTCGACCTGGGTCTCCTTGAAGTTCGCGTCGATCCGGACGCTCTGGAGCGGGACCAGCGCGGCGATCCGCGTGCCGGGCCCGACATAGGCGCCGGCCTCGACGGCCTTGTTGCCGACCACCCCGTCGAAGGGCGCGCGGATCGCCGTGAAGTCGAGGTCGCGCCGGGCCCGGTCGACGGCGGTGCGGAGTTCCGCCGCGAGGCTCTCCGCCTCGCGCTTCTGCGCCTGGAGCACGTCCACGTTGGCGCGGGCCGCGAGGAGGCCGGCCTCCATGGCCTTCACGGAGGCCTCGGTGCGGTCGCGGTCGGCGCGGGTCTGGTCGATGCGCGACTTGGCGACGTAATCCGCCTGCATCTGCGTCGACCGGGCGAAGTCGGCCTGGGCGCGGACGGCGTCGGCGCGGGTCGCGTCGAGCTGCGCGGCGGCCTGGGCGACCTGGGCCTGCGCCGCCTCGGCCTGCCGGCCGATCCGCGCGATCGTGCTCTCCTGGGTGGCGAGCTTGTCCTGCGCCGCCTGCAGCGCGAGGCGGTAGTCGCCGTCGTCGAGCTTGGCGATGACGTCGCCCTTCTTCACCGCGAGGCCGTTCACGACCGGGACCGACTGGAGATAGCCCGGGATCTTGGCCGCCAGGACCGAGATGTCGGCCTGGACGTAGGCGTCGTCGGTCGAGACGAAGAACCGCCCGACGGTCCACCACTGCCATCCCTGATACGCGCCGCCGCCCAGGGCGGCCGTCAGCAGTCCGAGCAGGACGAGCCGCTTCACGGAGCGCTTGCGGGCGGGCGGCGCCTCGACCGGCACGGGCGTCGGCAGGGACGCCGCGGCGGGGGCCGGCGCGGCCGGAGCCGTGCGCTCGGCGCGCGCCTCGTCCCCGGCCTCGATTCGGGACTCAATAGCGGCATCGAGACCGGAACTCGGCCGATCGGCGTCCTCGCGAAGGGACATATCAGCGCCTCGACATCAATGACCGAACCGTTCGGTCAATAACGAGGCACGGCTTGACGCGCCCCCGAAGAAGCCGCAGGTTATTTTGACCGAACGGTTCGGTCAAGCGTGACGGTGTCACGGTGCGGAGCGGGATCATGGCTCAGGGTGCGGCGTTGGAGCGGGGTCAGGCCCAGCACGAGGGCGACAAGCGGCAGCAGATCCTCGAGGGCGCACGGACGGTGTTCCTGGCGGCGGGGTTCGACGGCGCCAGCATGGGCGAGATCGCGCGGGCGGCCGGGGTCTCGAAGGGCACGCTCTACGTCTACTTCGAGAACAAGGAGGACCTGTTCGAGGCGCTGACCATTCAGGAGAAGGCCAGCCTCGCGGAGGCCCTGTTCACCCTGGACGCGGACGATCCCGACGTGCCGGGCGTCCTGACCCGGCTCGGAAGCAGCTTCCTGACCGAGATGTGCCGGCCGGCGCACGTCTCGCTGGTCCGCATGGTCATCGGCGCGAGCGAGAAGTTTCCGCGCTTCGGGCAGGTCTACTACCAGGCCGGTCCGGCCTGCGGCGTCGAGCGCCTCTCGCGCTACCTCGACGCGCAGGTCCAGGCGGGACGCCTGACGATCGCCGACACCGAGCTCGCGGCCCGGCACTTTCTGCATCTCTGCCAGGCGGGTCTGCTGACCCGCCTGCTGTTCGCGGCGGGCGGCATCGCCGGCGAGGCCGAGATGCGCCATCAGGTCGACGAGGCGGTGCGCGTGTTCCTGGCCGGGTACGGCCCCGGGCGCTGAGGCGCGGCTCAGGCGGGAAACGTCGTTGCGAGCGCAGCGAAGCAATCCAGGGCGGCGCGACATTCTGCGAGCGTGGCGTCGCTGGATTGCTTCGCTGCGCTCGCAATGACCGGGTTCAGCCGGCGGCGCGCAGCTCCGGCAGGGCCTCGGCGCTCCAGATCCGCACGTGGGCGTCGATGGCGAGCGCCTCGTCGACGTCGGCGGGCGCGGCCCGGTACTGGCCGGCGAAGTGGGTGCAGGCGCGCTCGACCAGATCGCTGATCCCGTAGAAGCCGATCCGGCCGGCGATGAAGGCCGCCACCGCGATCTCGTTGGCGGCGTTCATCACGGTGGGCGCCGCGCCGCCGGCGGCCAGGGCCGCGCGGGCGATCCGCAGGCACGGGAAACGCGCCTCGTCCGCGGCCTCGAAGGTCAGCGAACCGAGCTTCACGAGGTCGAGGGGCCGGCCGCGCTCGATCGTCAGCCGGTCGCCGAGGCCGAGGCAGTGCGAGATCGGCACGCGCATGTCGGGCAGCGCCAGCTCGGCGGTCACCGCCCCGTCGAGCCAGTAGACCATGCCGTGGATCACCGATTGCGGGTGCACGACCACGTCGAGGCGCTCGGGCTCGATGCCGAACAGGTGGTGCGCCTCGATCAGCTCGAGGCCCTTGTTCATCAGGCTCGCCGAATCGATGTTGATCTTCATGCCCATCGACCAGGTCGGATGGGCGGCGGCCTCGGCCGCGGAGGCGGCGGCGATCCGCTCGCGGGTCCAGGTCCGGAACGGGCCGCCCGAGGCCGTGATCATCATGGTGCGGACGTCGGCGAGCGGCCGGCCGGCCAGCGCCTGGCTCAGCGCGTCGTGCTCGGAATCCATCGGCAGGATCGTGGCGCCGTAGCGGGCGGCGTCGCGCATGAAGGCGTCGCCGGCGCAGACGAGGCTCTCCTTGTTGGCGAGCGCGACCTTGCGGCCGAGCCGGAGGGCGGCGTGGGTCGATTTCAGCCCGGCCGCCCCGCTCACGGCGGCGACGACGATGTCGGCGTCGCGGGCGGCGGCCTCCATGACGGCCGCCTCCCCCGCCCCGCTCGGGATGCCGGAGCCCGACAGGGCCTCGGCCAGCGCCGGGCCGGCGGCCTCGTCGGCGAGCGCCGCGAAGGAGGCGTTGAGCTCGCGGGCGACCTTGGCCAGGGCGACGGGATCCTTGCCGCCGACCAGGGCGCCGACGCGGAACCGGTCGGCGTGCTGCGCCAGGAGGTCGGCGGTGGAGCGGCCGATCGAGCCGGTGGCGCCGAAGACGGTGACGACCTGGGTCACGGGTTCAACTCCCTCATCGTCACGGGATCAGACCGCCGCCGCGCAGGGCGAGATAGACGGCCGCCAGCACGGCCACCGCGAAGAATCCGTCGAGCCGGTCCATGACGCCGCCATGGCCGGGGATGATCTTGCCCGAATCCTTGACGCCGTAATGGCGCTTCAGGCCGGACTCGATCAGGTCGCCGGCCTGGCTCAGGACCGAGGCGAGCGCGCTCACGCCCGCCACGACCGGGAGAGAGGCGGCGCTGGGCAGGGTCATGCCGGCGAGGTCGGCGACCACCGGCACCAGCGTCCCGGCCGCGACCGCGCCGGCGAGGCCGCCGAGGGCGCCCGACCACGTCTTGTTGGGCGAGACCCGGGGCATCAGCTTGGGGCCGCCGATCTTCCGGCCGGCGAAGTAGGCGGCGATGTCGGTGGACCAGACCACCGCGAACATCCAGGCCGGCCCGACGAGGCCGATGGCGGGGTCGTCGCGCAGGGCCACCGGCACCGCCGCGATCGCCGCCGCGCCGAGCACGCCGAGGAAGGCGCGGAGCCGGCCCCGTCCGGTCCGCGCCACCGTGGCGCAGGCCGCGGCGCCGAGCAGCAGGACCGCGAGGCAGGCCGGCGTCGGGGCGCCGCCGCGCTGGCAGAGCAGCAGGGCGCCGAGCGTCGCCGCGCCCAGCGCGATCAGCACCTCGCGGGGCTCGGTGCGGCTCATCACCATCCACTCGGCGAAGCCGACGATGCCGGCGGCGAGCCAGATCCCCGCGAAGGGCCAGCCGCCATAGACCAGAGCGGCCAGCACGCCGGCGCCGAGCACGAGGCCCGAGGCGACGCGCAGCCACAGCTCGCGCCGTCCCGAGGGACGCGCGGCCGGTGCGGCGGCGGAGGTCACGCGCGTCCTGCCCTTCGCCTCAGACCTGCATGATCTCCTTCTCCTTGGACGCCAGCACGCCGTCGATCTCGGCGATGTACTGGTCGGTCGCCTTCTGCACGTCGGTGGCCTGACGCTTCTCGTCATCCTCCGAGATGGCGCTGTCCTTCAGGAGCTTCTTGAGATGGTCGAGGCCGTCCCGGCGCACGTGGCGCACGGCGACGCGGGCCTCCTCGGTGTACTTGTGGGCGACCTTGACCATCTCCTTGCGGCGCTGCTCGTTCATCTCGGGGATGCGGAGCCGGATGGTCTGTCCCTCGGTCTGCGGGTTGAGGCCGAGGTCGGATTCGCGGATCGCCTTCTCGACGGCCGTGACCATGCTGCGGTCCCAGACCGAGATCGACAGGAGCCGCGGCTCCGGCACGCTGACGGTGGCGACCTGGGCCATCGGCATCATCGAGCCGTAGGCGTCGACCTGGATCGGGTCGAGGAGCGACGGCGTGGCGCGCCCGGTGCGCAGCGAGCCGAGATCCTTCGAGAGCGAGGACACAGCGCCCTGCATGCGGCGCTTGATGTCGTTGAGATCGAATTCCGGTGTGGCCATGAGGGTCGTCCCGAGACGTCTGACGTGGTCTTGAGCCCGGCGCGGGCAGTCGCGGCCTCAATGGACGAATTTTTTCAGGGCCGCAAACGGTCGCGGCCCGGTCGTGCCGCGCGTCAGGGCGCCACGAGGGTCGAGGGCGCGTCGCCCGACAGGATTGCGGCGATCGAGCTCGGCGGGTGGAGCGAGCCGACCACGATCGACAGGCGGCTCTCCCGGGCCAGCGCGAAGGCGGCGGTGTCCATCACCTTGAGGTCGCGGGCGATCGCCTCGTCGTGGGTGATGCGGTCGTAGCGCGTGGCGCTCGGATCCTTCTTCGGATCCGCCGAGTAGACGCCGTCCACCTGCGTCGCCTTGAGGACCGCGTCGCAGCGCAGCTCGGCGGCGCGCAGCACCGCGGCGGTGTCGGTGGTGAAGAACGGGTTGCCGGTGCCGCCGGCGAGGACGACGACCTGGCCCTTGTCCAGGTGGTGCAGGGCCGGCTGGCGGGCATAGGTCTCGCAGATGGTCGGCATCGACACCGCCGACATGGTCCGCGCCTGCACGCCCGCGGCGTTGAGCGCCGTCTCGATCGCCAGCGAGTTCATCACCGTGGCCATCATGCCGAGCGAATCCCCGGTCGCCCGGTCGATCCAGCCGGCCGCGGAGATCCGCGCGCCGCGGATCATGTTGCCGCCGCCCACCACGATGGCGATCTCGGCGCCCGACTCGATCGTGCGGGCGATGTCCTCGGCGAGCGCCGCCAGCGTCGGCGGATGCAACCAGTAGCCGTCGGGAGCGGCGAGCGCCTCCCCCGACAGCTTCACGAGGATACGGCGAAACGGCGTCGTCTCCGGCATCTGGGCCCCCGGCTCCATCCCGCATCGCGTGAGCGGGGAGGCTTCTACGTCAACCGCCCGAGCGCCGTCGAGGGGCCCGCCACCGATACGGCGGGGATCGTGGACCGAAATGCTACCGGCGCGCGAGCGACGTGCGAGAGACGTGCGCCCTGGGAGGACGTCTGCGCCGCCGTCGCGGTCCGGGTCCGAGCGCCGGCGCCTGTTCTCAGCTGCCGGCGAGGACGCCGACGGCGCCGAAGACGGTCATGGCGAGGCCGGAGGCGAACACGCCGATCATGAGGTAGGAGAAGGGCTTCAGAGGCATGACCGGACCGTAGCGCGGCGCCGCACGGCGGAGTGTGCGGCGCAACACGACCCCGCGCGGATCGATCGGGCGGCTCCGGAAACGCGAAGCCCCGCCCGGCTCGTGCCGGACGGGGCTGATCTCACGATGGAGGCCCGGCAAACCGGGCGCTCGCGGTCTGTCTCAGGCGCGGCCGGCCTGCTGGGCGACCTCGGTGGCGAAGTCCGGGCCCTCTTCCTTCTCGATGCCGTCGCCCAGCGCGTAGCGGACGAAGCCCGTCAGGGTCACGGGGCCGCCGACCTTGGAGCCGGCCTCCTTGAGGACCTGGCTCACCGTCTTGGAGCCGTCGTGCACGAAGGGCTGCTCCAGGAGGGTGACCTCCTTGTAGTAGCTCTTCAGGCCGCTCTCGACGATCTTGGCCATCACGTGGTCCGGCTTGCCGGCGTTCTTCTCGCGCAGGATGTTCGACTCGCGCTCCACCGTGGCGGCGTCGACGCCCGAGGCGTCCAGCGCCACCGGGTTGGTCGCCGCGATGTGCATGGCGATCTGGCGGCCCAGCGCCGAGAGCGCGTCGACGTCGCCCTCGGACTCGAGCGCCACGAGCACGCCGATCTTGCCGAGGCCCTCGGAGATCTGGTTGTGCACGTAGGAGGCGATGACGCCCTTCTTGACCTCGAGCTTGGTCACCCGGCGCAGGTTCATGTTCTCGCCGATGGTGGCGATCAGGGCCTGCAGCTTCTCCGAGACGGTCTCGGTGGCGCCCGGGAAATGAGCGGCCTGGAGGCCCTCGAGCGTGCCATCGGTGTTGAGCGCGATCTTGGCGGCCTCGCGGGCGAAGGCCTGGAAGGCGTCGTTGCGGGCGACGAAGTCGGTCTCGGAGTTCACCTCGACCACGGCGGCGTGGCGGCCGGCGGACTCGACGGCGACGAGGCCCTCGGCGGCGACGCGGCCGGCCTTCTTGGCGGCCTTGGCGAGACCCTTCTTGCGCAGCCAGTCGACGGCGGCCTCGATGTCGCCCTGCGTCTCGTTGAGCGCGCCCTTGCAGTCCATCATGCCGGCGCCGGTCTTCTCCCGGAGCTCCTTCACCATCGCGGCGGTGATGTTGGCCATGGCGGTCCCTTTCGTGTGGTCTGGATGCGAGAGGCCCGGCGCGCGGGTGAGCGGCCGGGCCCGGTATGCCTGGATCCGCGACGGCCCGATGACGGTGCCGCCGCGAAGCCCCGTTGGATCAGGCCGCGGCGGCGGCCTCGACGAAGCCGCGGGCCTGCGAGACCCACGAGTCGCGGTCGATGCGGCCGTTGAGCTTCAGGTCGGCATCGACCTTGGCGACGTCCTCGGGGGTCATCGCGGCGAGCTGCCAGTAGTGGTAGATGCCGGCGTCGTTGAGCTTCTGCACGATCTGCGGGCCGGCGCCGTTGAGCTTGGTCAGGTCGTCCGGCGCGCCGCGCGGGGCGGCGAGCAGCTCGAAGTGCTCGGTCGACTCGGCGAGCATCGCCACGTCGGCCGGGTCGAGGGCGTCGGACTCGACCGTGACGGCCGCGTCGTCGTTCGCCGGCAGCTCTTCGGCCATCGGCTCCTCGGAGGCGCCGATATCCATGCCCGACGAGCCCTGGGCGCGCGAGATGCCGTCGATGGCGGCCTTGGCGATCAGGTCGCAGTACAGCGCGATCGCGCGGCCGGCGTCGTCGTTGGCCGGGACGATGTAGCTGATGCCGTCCGGGTTGCAGTTGGTGTCGACGATGGCGGCCACCGGGATGCCGAGGCGGTTCGCCTCCTTGATCGCCAGCTGCTCCTTGTTGGTGTCGATCACGAACAGCAGGTCCGGCACGCCGCCCATGTCCTTGATGCCGCCGAGCGCCTTCTCGAGCTTCTCCTTCTCACGGGAGAGCATCAGGCGCTCCTTCTTGGTCAGGCCCGGGCCGCCGGTCTCCAGCGTCTCGGTGACCTTGCGCAGGCGCGAGATCGAGCCCGAGATGGTCTTCCAGTTGGTGAGCATGCCGCCCAGCCAGCGGGAGTTGACGTAGTACTGGGCCGAGCGCTTGGCCGCCTCGGCGATCGTGTCGGCCGCCTGGCGCTTGGTGCCGACGAACAGCACGCGGCCGCCCTTGGCGACGGTGTCGCTAACCGCCTGCAGCGCCTGGTGCAGCGCCGGCACGGTCTGGGCGAGGTCGATGATGTGGATGTTGTTGCGGGTGCCGAAGATGTACGGCTGCATCTTCGGGTTCCAGCGGTGGGACTGGTGACCGAAATGGGCGCCCGCCTCGAGGAGCTGACGCATAGAGAAATCGACGGCCATGGCTCTTGTGCTCTCCGGTTATATCCGCCGCGGAGGGATGCGGTCGGCCGAGAGTTCGGACGACCACCGGAAACGCCTCATTCAGGCATGAGGCCGGCTCCGCGTGTGGGATGGGCGGGCGCTTAGCAGAGGGCGGGTCCGAAGGCAAGAAGCGGAGGGGCGGCGCGGGCCAGCCCTCAATCACAGCCTGCGTTCAGACCGCTTGCAACACGCGGGCTCGCCTCGCGAGAGTTCGAACCATGGCGGCGGTCGCATTCGACACCCTGAAATTCGCCCGGAGCCTCCGGGAGAAGGTCAAGCTCTCCCCGGAACAGGCGGAGGGCTTGGCCGATGCCATGACGGAAGCGTTGCAGGGCGATCTCGTCACGAAGGCGGATCTGCGCGCCGAGCTGGCGGATACGCGGTCCGAAATCGTGCGCTGGGTGGCGGGCCTGATCGGCTTCCAGACGCTCGCTGTGATCGGCGCGGTCGTCGCCCTCGCCCGGGCGCCGCACTGACAGGCGCGCAGCCCGGATCACCCGCCCGCGAACACCGCCGCCACGTCGTCGGCCGTCATCACCCGGTACGCCCCCGCCGGCAGGTCCGCCGGCAGAGCGAGACCGCCGACCCGGTCCCGGTGCAGCGCCGCGACGTGGTTGCCGACGGCGGCGAACATCCGGCGGACCTGGTGGTAGCGGCCCTCCGTCAGCGTCACCGCGCAGCGCGTGGCATCCTCGACGTCGAGCCGCACCGGCAGGAGCGGGCGCTCCTCGCCCTCCAGCACGAGCGTCCCTGCGGCGAACACCTCCGCCTCGCGGCCGGTCAGCGGCCGGTCGAGGGTCACGCGGTAGCGCTTCGCCACCTGGGCCTTCGGGCTGATGATCCGGTGCAGGAGCGCCCCGTCGTCGGTCAGCAGCAGCAGGCCCGAGGTCTCCTTGTCGAGGCGTCCCACCGTGGAGAGCGGCGGGTCGCGGCGGCGCCAGCGCTCGGGCAGCAGCCCGTAGACCAGCGGGCCCGCCTCCTTGTGCGAGCAGGTGACGCCCAGCGGCTTGTGCAGCATCAGGCACAGGCCGGGGAGCGGGTCCAGGGCCTCGCCGTCGATCGTGAGGCGCTCCGGCAGGTCCGGCGCGAGGGCGATCCGGTCGCCGGCCTCCGCGAGCTCCGCGCCGTCGAGGCGGATCGCGCCGGCGCGGGCGAGTGCCTGGATCTCGCGGCGCGACCCGTAACCGAGATTGGCGAGGAGCTTGTCCAGGCGGACGGATCTCGCCGCGCTCATGGAAGCGGCGCGCTCACCGGCGGGCCTCGTAGACCCGGTAGCCGTTCGCCTGGACGGCCACCGCGACGTGCCGGAACGCCTCGCGCAGGCTCGCCTCGTAGGGCAGGTGCGCGTTGGCCACGAGCCACAGCGCCCCCCCGGGGCGCAGGGCCTCGGCGGCCCGCGCGATGAACGCCCGGCCGAGCGCCTGATCCTCGCTCCCGCCCTCGTGGAACGGCGGGTTCGTGACGACGAAATCGAGGTGATCCGGCACGGCGCCGGACGCCCGGATATCCGCCCAGAGAATCGTCGCCCGCGGGTCGGCGACGTTGCGGCGCGCCATCTCGACGGCGCGCCGGTCGATCTCCAGCAGGGTCAGGGCGGTGACGGCCTCGGAGCCCAGGACGGCCCGCGAGAGGATCCCGAGCCCGCAGCCGAAATCGGCGCCGCGACCCTTGAGGGCCGGGAGGTTCGCGAGCAGCAGCGCCGTGCCCGGATCGAGCCGGTCCCACGAGAAGATGCCGGGCTGCGTGCAGAGGGCGAGGTTGTCGACGTGGCGCGGGCCGCCCTCGTCGATCGCCTCGGCGAGGCCGGCCGGCGCCGTCGGCCGCTCCGCCGTGCAGATCCTGTGGTGCCGGCGCGGCTGGTCGGCGGCCGCGCAGCCGAAGGTCGTCAGCTCCTTGGCGAGGCGTGCGCCGCCGCGATCCTTGGGCGCCAGGGCGACCATGCGGCCGCCCGGCCCGAGGGCGCGCAGCACCTGGGCCAGCACGTAGCGCCGCTCGACCGTCCCGGGCGGCGCCAGCACGGTGGCCGAGTCGAGGCTGTTCTCGGACAGATCCTCGAGCCGCGCGGCGCCGGGGATCAACGGGGAGAGCTGGACGGCGTCGCCCGGGACCTCGGCGAGGTCCACCGGCGGCAGGCCGTAGACGGCGTGGCGCATAGACGATTCGGGATTTGGAGTGCCGAAACCGGAACGCGAATCCGCGGCGGAGCGGGGTAAACCCGCGCCCGACTCGATTCATCCGGGGGAACACCGCGTTTATACCGGAACCGGCCGCGAAGCCCAGCCTCCCGCGCGGCCCGGCGCGTCAGCCCCGCGGAAATTCCAGGCCCATCTCGCGGTAGCGGGCCGGGTCGTCGGCCCAGTTCTCCCGCACCTTCACGTGCAGGAACAGGTGGACCTTGGCGTCGGCCGCCTCGGCGATCTCGATCCGGGCCGCCTGCCCGATCGACCGGATGGTCTGGCCGCCCTTGCCGAGCACGATCGAGCGCTGGCTCTCCCGCTCGACGAAGATCGTCTGCTCGATCCGCACCGAGCCGTCGGGCCGGATCTGCCACTGGTCGGTCTCCACCGTGGAGCGGTAGGGCAGCTCCTCGTGCAGCCGGTCGTAGATCTTCTCCCGGGTGATCTCGGCGGCGAGCATGCGCAGGGGCGCGTCCGAGACCTGATCCTCCGGATACAGCCACGGGCCCGCCGGCATGCGGGCGGCCAGCGCCCGGCGCAGGTCGGCGACGCCGTCGCCGTTGAGCGCCGAGATCATGAAGGTCTCGGCGAAGGGCGCGGCGGCGTTGAGCTTGGCGGCGAGATCGAGCAGCCGCTCGCGCGGGATCAGGTCGATCTTGTTGAGGATCAGCAGTTTCTCGCGCTTCACCTCGCCGAGCCGGCCGAGCACCGCCTCGACTTCCGCGTCGACACCCTTGCGCGCGTCGACCAGCAGGCAGACGGCGTCGGCGTCGGCGGCGCCGCTCCAGGCCGAGTGGACCATCGCGCGGTCGAGGCGGCGCTTGGGCGCGAAGATGCCGGGGGTGTCGACCAGCACGACCTGGGCCGAGCCCTCGATGAGGATGCCCCGCACCAGGGCCCGGGTCGTCTGCACCTTGCGGGAGACGATCGAGACCTTGGTGCCGACCAGGTTGTTGAGCAGGGTCGACTTGCCGGCATTCGGCACGCCGATCAGCGCGACGAAGCCGGCCCGGGCGTCGGCGGGCGTGCCGGGAAGGGTGGACGGGTCGCGCGCGGGGTCCCGGGGCGGCGCGATGCCGGGCCCGTCCTGCGCGTCGTGATCGTCCTGCTCGTGCGCGCTCATGCTGTCTCCGTCGGTTCCGCGTCCGCGGAGGCCCCGATTCCCTCCCGCTCCATCAGCGCCCGCGCGGCGGCCTGCTCGGCGATCCGCTTCGACGTGCCGTCGCCGAGACCGGGCTCCAGGCCCTCGACCTGCACGGCGATGCGGAACCGGGGCGCGTGGTCGGGACCGGTGCGCTCCACCACCTCATAGGTGGGGATCGGCAGGCTGCGGCCCATGGCCCATTCCTGCAGGGCGGATTTGGCGTCGCGGCCCCGCGCCGCCGCGGTCGGCTCGCCGGGATGGAAATGCGCCTCGACCACCGCCCGGGCGGCGTCGAACCCGGCATCGAGGTAGATCGCACCCAGGATCGCCTCGCAGACGTCGGCCAGGATCGTCTGGTTGCGCCGGCCGCCGCCCATGACCTCGCCCTGGCCGAGGATCAGGTGCGGGCCGACCTCCCAGGAGGCGGCCACGGCGGCGCAGGTCTCGCGCCGGACCAGGGCGGCCAGGCGCCGGGAGAGGTCGCCCTCGTCGGCCTCCGGGAAGGCGCCGTAGAGGCGGTCGGCGACCGCGAGCCCGAGCACGCGGTCGCCGAGGAATTCCAGGCGCTGGTAGCTGCCGCCCCGGCCGCTCGCCTTGCTGGTGTGGGTCAGCGCGCGGGTGAGCAGGTCCTGATCGCCGAAGCTGTGGCCGATCCGCTCCTCGAGCGCGGTCAGCGGCGGGCGCGGCTTGTGGGCCCGCCGGGATCGGGCGTTGGCCCGGGGCTGCGCGGCGTCGTCCAAGTCCGGGCCGGTCAATGGATCGTCGTGAACAGGCGCGACCAGCGCACGTGGGCCGGCCAGTTCCAGACCTGCCAGGCCGGCGTACCCTCGTCGATCGAGAAGAAGATCATCTCGGCGCGCCCGACCAGGTTGGCGAACGGCACGTAGCCGACATTGGCGAGATCGCGCGAATCGGTGGAGTTGTCGCGGTTGTCGCCCATCATGAAAAAGTGACCGGGCGGGACCGTGTACAGCTCGGTCTTGTCCCAGAAGCCGTTGTCGCCGTCGCGCTCGATCACCCGGTGGACCACGCCGTTGGGCAGGGTCTCCAGGTACTGGGGCACCTTGGTCGGCTGGCCGTAGGGATCGGTGGTCTCGTAGTCGGCGATCCGCTCGCGCTTGACCGCCTTGCCGTTGATGTTGAGCACGCCGTCGATCATCTGGATCTTGTCGCCCGGCAGGCCGATCACGCGCTTGATGTAGTCGGTCGAATTGTCCTTGGGCAGCTTGAACACCGCGATGTCGCCGCGCTTCGGGTCCGCGCCCCAGATCCGGCCGTCGGCCTGGATCGGGATGTACTCCGAGAGCGGCAGCGAGTACTTGGAATAGCCGTAAGAATATTTTGACACGAACAGGTAGTCGCCGATCAGCAGGGTCGGCACCAGCGAGCCGGACGGGATGTTGAACGGCTGGAACAGCAGGGTCCGCACCACGAGGGCGATCAGCAGCGCCTGGATGCCGACCTTCAGCGTCTCGCGGATGCTGGCCCAGGTGCCGGTGTCGGCAGGTTTCCTGAGCGGCTTGCCGTCGTAATCCACGCGCGCGTTCCGTCTTCGATTGAGGTGCGACGCCCGCGATCCGCGGGGCGCGGCCCCGCCGCGCGCGGCCTGATGTGCGGTTGTCCCGAGGAATGCGCCGCAATCGTGTCCGCCGTGTCCGGCGGTCTAGACCATGCGCGAGCCCCCCGCAACGCGCGACCGCCGCAGGCTAATCCGCGACGGCGGCCTCAACCGGCGACAGGGACCGGCAAGGCCTCGATGATCACGAAGGCTTGCGCCATCGGCGGATCGTCCGTGAGGCTCACGTGGAGCCGCGCCGCGTGCCCCGCCGGCAGGAGTTCCGCGAGCCGCTCGGCCGCGCCGCCCGCGAGCCGCAGGGTCGGCTGCCCGGAGGGCAGGTTCACCACCTCCATGTCGCGCCAGAACACGCCGGCGCTGAGGCCGGTGCCGAGCGCCTTGGCGCAGGCCTCCTTGGCGGCGAAGCGGCGCGCGTAGCCCTCGGCGCGGGCGGCCCGCCGGTCGCAGCGGGCCCGCTCGCCGTCGGTGAACACCCGGTGGGTGAAGCGCTCGCCGTGCCGCTCCAGGGTCCGGGCGATCCGGCGGATGTCGCAGAGATCCGAGCCGATCCCGACGATCATGGGCGCCGCGCCCGGTCCATGGCGGCCCGCATGTCGCGCACCGCCCGGTCGAGCCCCACGAAGATCGCGTCGGCGATCAGGGAATGGCCGATATTCAGCTCCCGGATCTGCGGCAGCGCCGCCACCGGGCCGACGCTGCCGAGGGTGAGTCCGTGGCCCGCGTGGATCTCGAGGCCGAGGCCGGCCCCGTGCTCCGCCGCGCGCCGGATGCGGGCGAGCTCGCGCGCGGTCCGGGCGTCGTCGTCCTCCAGCGCCGCCTCGCAGTAGCTTCCGGTGTGCAGCTCGACGACGGGCGCCCCGAGGGCGCGGGCGGCGTCCATGACGGCGGGCTCGGGCTCGACGAACAGCGAGACGCGGATGCCGGCCTCCGCGAGGGCGCGGATGCGCGGCGCGAGGTGGGCGCGGCCGCCGACGATGTCGAGGCCGCCCTCGGTGGTGCGCTCCTCGCGCTTCTCCGGGACGAGGCAGGCGGCGTGCGGGCGGGTGTCGAGCGCGATCGCCACCATCTCGTCGGTGGCGGCCATCTCGAAATTGAGCGGCACGGACAGGCCGCGCTTGAGCGCCGCGATGTCGGTGTCGCGGATGTGGCGCCGGTCCTCGCGGAGATGCGCGGTGATCCCGTCGGCGCCCGCCTCGACGGCGAGCAGGGCCGCCCGCACCGGGTCCGGATAGTCGCCGCCGCGGGCGTTGCGGACGGTCGCGACGTGATCGATGTTGACGCCCAGGCGCAGTTTCTCGGAGGTCATCCGCTCGTTCGTCCCCGTGTCGGCGCGGCGCGACAGGCTCACCGGGGGGTCGGAAGGCGCCGCGCGCCCTCACCCCGTGCCGGCGATATGCGGAGGATCGCGCGCGCCGGCAAGACGGCCGGGGTTCGGGGGCGGGCTCCGGCGGCCGGCCCGCCCGCTCAGGCGAGCCGCAGGCGCGACCGGCTGTCCTTCCGCTCGGGCAGGGTGTCGAGGGCGGTCCTGACGATGGTCGTGGCGTCGAGGCCCGCCTCGGCGTACATCTTCTCCGGGCTGTCGTGGTCCTGGTAGGCGTCCGGCAGCGTCATCGTCCGCACCCGCACCCCGCCCGCGTCCAGAGCGCCCCGCTCCGCCAGCAGGTGCAGCACCATCGCGCCGAACCCGCCCCGCGAGCCCTCCTCGATCGTGATCAGAACCTCGTGGTCGCGCGCGAGCTCCAGGATCAGCGCCTCGTCCAGCGGCTTGGCGAACCGCGCGTCCGCAACCGTCACCGCCACGCCCTGCTCGGCCAGCGTGTCGGCCGCCTTCAAGGCCTCCGACAGGCGCGTGCCGAGCGACAGCAGCGCCACACGCGCCTCCGCGTCGCGCCGCACCACCCGGCCCTTGCCGATCGCCAGCGCCTCGCCCCGCTCCGGAAGCTCGACGCCCACACCCTCGCCGCGCGGGTAGCGCAGCGCGATCGGGCCCGTGTCGTGCGCGTGGGCGGTCGCCACCATGTGCACCAGCTCGGCCTCGTCGGAGGCCGCCATCACGGTCATGTTCGGCAGGCAGCACAGGTAGGCCAGGTCGAACGCGCCCGCGTGCGTCGCCCCGTCGGCGCCGACCAGCCCCGCCCGGTCCAGGCAGAACCGCACCGGCAGGTTCTGCAGCGCCACGTCGTGCACCACCTGGTCGTAGGCCCGCTGCAGGAAGGTCGAGTAGATCGCCACGAACGGCCGGTAGCCCTCGGTGGCCAGACCGCCCGCGAACGTCACCGCGTGCT
>NZ_JBKFAP010000079.1:0-732 GCF_053345715.1 Methylobacterium sp. D48H | reverse complement strand
CTCGGCGACGTAGCGGAAGAACGGGTCGTCCGCGACCGCCCGGCTGCCGGCCCGCGCCTGCACGTAGCCGGCCGGGTCGAAGTCCGGCCGCGGGCCGATCCGCGCCCGCCAGCCCTCCGCCACGTAGTGGCGCAGCAGCGCCGCGTCCGAGGCATCGGCCAGCGCCTCGGCCTGCGGTCCGGGCAGGCGCTGCCGGTAATGGGCGGCGTCGAAGTAGGGGGCGAGCGTCTCGATCCGCAGCGCGAGCGCGGCCTCCGGGTCGGGGCGGGCCGGTCCGCCGTGGAGGACGTAGTGGACCAGCGGGTTCCGGGTGGCGAAGGTGATCCCGCGGCTGAGGCAGTAGGCCAGGGTGTCGAAGTGCGGCGCCGGCTCGCGGCCCTCGCGCCAGCCGGAGGCCATGTAGTGGTCGACCGGGTCGACGCCGGCGGCGGCGAGGTCGGGGTTGCCGGCGAGATAGTAGGCGCCGTCGACGAGGCGGCGGGCGAGGCGGTGGGCCTCGGCCGTGTCGGGCTTCGGCAGGGCGGCCGCCTCCCCCGCCCCGCCGGCCCCGCCACGTCCGGCGCGGCGGCGCGCGAGGGCGTGCAGGAGCGGGTTGATGCCGGCGCGGGCGAGGTGGGGATGGGCGGCGAGGTAGGCGGCGGAGTCGAAGTCGGGGCGCGGGTCGCGGCCCGCGCGCCAGCCGTGGACGAGGTAGTCGCGCACCGGGTCGGCCGCGATCCCGTACCAGCTCGC
>NZ_JBKFAP010000078.1:0-794 GCF_053345715.1 Methylobacterium sp. D48H | reverse complement strand
AGTGACCAGCCCCCACGCGGTGGTCCGAGTTCAAAGTTAGTGCAGGGTCGGCCTCTGCTCTACGGGTAGCTTGGCCGACGGAGCCGGTCGGGCGAGCGCAGTCGGCCAAGCGGTCATGGCTGGCACGAACACCTCCGGCGCTGGTGGCTTATAGCCAAGCGCACCGTGCGGGCGGATCGTGTTGTAGTGCCGACGCCAGCTTTCGATGATGATCTGTGCCTCCCTCAGGGTGTAGAAAATCTCGCCGTTCAGGAGTTCATCCCGCAATCGCGCGTTGAAGCTTTCGACAAAGCCGTTCTCCCACGGTGAGCCCGGCGCGATGTAGGCGGCCTTTGCGCCAATGGCCGCAATCCAGGACTGCACCGACTTGGCGATGAACTCGGGTCCGTTGTCTGAACGAACGTGCTCGGGCACGCCGCGCAGGATAAACAGGTCCGAGAGCACGTCGATCACGTCAGCTCCCTTCAGCTTGCGCGCAACGCGGATCGCCAGACATTCGCGGGTGAACTCGTCGACGACGTTGAGCATCCGGATTTTGCGCCCGTCATGGGTGCGCGCCTCGACGAAGTCGTAGGCCCACACGTGGTCGCGCCGCTCCGGTTTGAGCCGGAGGCAGGAACCATCCCCGTCCCACAGCCGGCCCTTCTTCGGCTGGCGGCCGGGCACCTTCAGCCCCTCGCGCCGCCAGATCCGCTCGACCCGCTTGTCGTTGACCAACCAGCCGGCCGCCTTCAGCAGCGCGCCGATCTTCCGGTAGCCGTAGCGCCCGTACCGGCGCGCCAGCTCCACAAGAT
>NZ_JBKFAP010000077.1:0-819 GCF_053345715.1 Methylobacterium sp. D48H | reverse complement strand
GCGGCGACGGCGGACCTGAACGCGGCCGCGGCCGAGATCCGCGCCTCGGCGCAGGAGCAGGCCGCCTCGGTCGAGCAGCAGTTCGCCGCCGTGCAGGAGACCGCCGCCACGGTGGACGAGATCACCCATTCGGGGGCGCAGATCTCCAAGCGCGCCACCGAGGTGATCGCCACCGCCCAGGCCACCGCCCAGACCTCGCGACAGGGGCTGCGCGCGGTGTCCGACACCGCCAAGGCCATGGACGCGATCCGCGAGCAGGCGGAGGCGGTGGCGGGCAACATCGTCAGCCTGTCGGAGAAGACCCAGACGATCGGCGACATCATCGAGACGGTCAACGACATCTCGGAGCGCACGCACCTGCTGGCGCTGAACGCCGCCATCGAGGCGGCCGCGGCCGGCGAGAGCGGGCGCAGCTTCTCGGTGGTGGCCTCGGAGATGAAGCTCCTGGCCGACCAGGCCAAGGCGGCCACGGGGCAGGTGCGGGGGATCCTGGGCGAGATCCAGCGGGGCATCAACACGTCGGTGATGCTGACCGAGGAGGCGGTCAAGCGCGCGGCGGCGGGCAAGACGCGCTCGGACACGACGCAGCGCACGATCGAGGAGATCACCGCGCGGGTGGAGGAGAACGTGCAGACGTTCCAGCAGATCGTGGCCTCGACCAACCAGCAGCAGCTGGGCATCGAGCAGGTGATGGGGGCATTGCAGAACATCCGCCAGGCCAGCCAGCAGACCGCGGCCGGCACCCGGCAGGTCGAGGCCGCCTCCGCCAACCTCACCGAGCTCGCCCAGGCCCTCATGGCCCTGGCCGAACGATACCGG
>NZ_JBKFAP010000076.1:0-834 GCF_053345715.1 Methylobacterium sp. D48H | reverse complement strand
GAGGCGTACCCAGCGTTTACCAACGATGGGATCGACGAGCTGAAGGAGCGGATCGCCGCCCATACGGCAGAAAGTGATCTGCTCCCGAGGAAACCGTAGCTCCCGCGTCCTTCGCCGGATGGATACGCTTCGACGCGCGTGATGCAGGTGGCACAGACCGCGAACCCGGGGCGGCGCGGTGCTCGGACTCCCCTCCCCTCGCGGAGGGCAGGCCCGGTCGCGGAGCGTGTCCGCGCCACGAGCGCTTCAATGCGACAGACAGCCATAAACGCAGAACCCGCCGCGCTGTTAAGCGCGGCGGGTTCTGTGTGTCGGATTTGGTTGCGGGGACAGGATTTGAACCTGTGACCTTCAGGTTATGAGCCTGACGAGCTACCGGGCTGCTCCACCCCGCGCCAAGTCTGTGCGGCTGATCCGGGTCGACGCGGGCTCTGTGTGAGCGTGCGCCGTGTCCGGGGGCCGGATCGGTGTTCGTGGTGAGGGAAGGTGTGTGTATTGCGATGGGCAGGTCTGGCAGCGACCGACTCTCCCGTGTCTTGAGACACAGTACCATAGGCGCTGGCGTGTTTAACGGCCGAGTTCGAGATGGGATCGGGTTCTGGGCACGCCGCTCAGGCCACCAGACCGGCACATCGCAACTTTTTTGGCACTCGGCGGCGCAGGGTGCTGCGACGGCGAGTGTTTCGTTCGGCAAGCAGGCAGCGTCATCGCTGCGGGTCTTCTTGTTTCGTGTGTCTCTGGCTTCGCCAGCCTTTTCGGCTGCCGAACCAGTCCGGACACGGATCACGAGAGCGATCAAGCCAATCGGGCGATTAGTACCGGTCGGCTCAACGC
>NZ_JBKFAP010000075.1:0-888 GCF_053345715.1 Methylobacterium sp. D48H | reverse complement strand
CCGCGAGGGCGCGCCACTCGGGCCGCTCCGCGCCGGCCCCGGCCGCGAGGGCCTCGGCGCCGACGCGCAGGTCGCGGGCCAGGCGGGCAAGCCGGGCGAGGCCGTCGGCCGCGGGCGCCTGGCCGGCCAGTGTGCTGGCGAGATCGTGGCTCGCCCGGGCCAGCGCCTCGACGGCCTCCGCCGGCACCCGCAGGATCGCCGCGGAGGCCTCCGGCGGCTCGGAGCCGGGTTTCGGCGCGGGGTCGGCCTGTGTCGGCGCGGCGGTCGCGGCCGGCAGGGATGCCGGCGCGGCGGGGGGCCCCGGTGGTGGGCTCGGACTCGGATCCGGCAGCGGGGCGGGTGGTGCGGGTTGTGCCGGCGGCGGCGTCTCGCCCGGGAGCCGGAGGACGTGGCCGAGGGCCGCCAGGGCGTCGGCCGGCATGTCCGGACCGGACCCGTCCGTGAGGCTGGCGACGTAGGACTCGATCCGGTCGAGGGCGAGGTGGACGGCATTGGCCGCCTCGCGGTCGAGGGCGGTGGCGCCGGTGCGCACGCCCTCGAACAGCGTCTCGAGACGGTGGGCCACCGCCTCGACCGCCGGGAGGTCGACGGCGCGGGAGGCGCCCTTCAGGCTGTGGGCGCGGCGGAAGACGTCGTTCCAGTCCGGCGAGGCGCTGCCGAGCGCCCCGCGGATCGCCGCGACGTGCTCCCGGTGCTCGACGTCGAAGGCGGCGAGCAGGAGCTTGCGGATATCCTCGGCCAACGGGGCGCCCGCCTCAGTGCCGGTATCGTTCGGCCAGGGCCATGAGGGCCTGGGCGAGCTCGGTGAGGTTGGCGGAGGCGGCCTCGACCTGCCGGGTGCCGGCCGCGGTCTGCTGGCTGGCCTGGCGGATGTTCTGCAATGCCCCC
>NZ_JBKFAP010000074.1:0-917 GCF_053345715.1 Methylobacterium sp. D48H | reverse complement strand
CAACCGCAAGGAGGCAGGCGACCACGGTAGGGTCAGCGACTGGGGTGAAGTCGTAACAAGGTAGCCGTAGGGGAACCTGCGGCTGGATCACCTCCTTTCTAAGGATGCTGACAGCAGGATGACCGGTTCCCGGTCCGCTCCTCGGACGGCGTCATTAGGATATCAGGGCTCAGTCAGAGCCCATTGGCGGGACAGATGCCGCCCTCGTTTCTCTTCCTCACCAGATAGCGCGATCGCCGGAGCGGTCCGACCATGGCTCAGGCTATGGTCCGGTCCGCGACAGCACGATCGTACTGGGCCTGTAGCTCAGGTGGTTAGAGCGCACCCCTGATAAGGGTGAGGTCGGACGTTCGAGTCGTCCCAGGCCCACCATGGACGGGACGTTCTGCCTGCGGCTTGACCCTTTGGGGCCATAGCTCAGCTGGGAGAGCGCGTGCTTTGCAAGCATGAGGTCGTCGGTTCGATCCCGTCTGGCTCCACCACTTTTTTGGGACTTGGCGTCGTGTGAACGGCAGCCGCCCGGGAGAGTGCGTGTCGAGCCCGCTATCTGGAACATGCGTTTGCCGCAGCAGTGATCAGCGAGGACCGTCAGGTTCGGCTGGTTCAGCCGTGTGCGAAGACATCAGTGACATCGTGAAGAGGGAATGTGGCCGTTGGGGCAGAGAGATCTGCCAACCCCGGCGGTCATGTTCGGCAAGCATACGGTGGTGGGTCCGGAAACGGATCTGCCACTGGTCTTTTTGTGACCGTGTCGCGCTGATCAGCCAGCCTTACGGCTGTCGGATCAGCGACGGACATCGATCACGAGAGCGATCAAGTGCCTTAAGAGCATTCGGTGGATGCCTTGGCGCTGAGAGGCGATGAAGGACGTGGTACGCTGCGATAAGCCTTGGGGAGCTGCGAACGAGCTTTGATCC
>NZ_JBKFAP010000073.1:0-951 GCF_053345715.1 Methylobacterium sp. D48H | reverse complement strand
CGCATGGAGCGCGACGTGCTAAAAAAAGCCATCGGCATCTTCGCGGAGATGCCCAAGTGACCTTCGCCTTCATCGAGCAGCATGCGCGGACCTGGCCGGTGCGTCTCATGTGCCGCGTGCTCGGAGTCTCACCCAGCGGCTTCTACGGATGGCGGTCACGGCCTGAGAGCGCCAGCTCGGCCTCCAACCGCCAACTCCTGGACGACGTCCGGCGCATCCATGCCGCCCATCACCGGCGCTACGGCTCCCCGCGCGTGCATGCCGCCCTGCGGGCCGAGGGCCGGTCTGTCAGCCGCGGACGGGTGGAGCGCCTCATGCGCCGGCACGGCATCCGTGCTTTGGCGGGGCGTCGGTTCCGGCCCTGTACGACCGACAGCCGGCACGATCTTCCGATCGCCCCAAACCTCCTGAAGCAGGACTTCTCGGCCGCGCGGCCAAACACGGTCTGGCTGGCCGATATTACCTACCTGCCGACCGGCGAGGGCTGGCTGTATCTGGCCGCCGTCCTCGATCTGGCCACGCGCAAGATCGTCGGCTGGTCGATGCGCGATCACATGCGCGCTGAGCTGAGCGTAGCGGCATTGATGATGGCCGCCCAGCGGCAGCGGCCGGCCGCCGGGCTCATCTGCCACTCGGATCGCGGCAGCCAGTACGCGGCCGAGGCCTATCGGAAGCAGCTCGCCGCAATGGGGGCCAGGCCGTCCATGAGTCGGACCGCCTGTTGCTACGATAACGCCCCGATGGAGAGCTTCTTCCACACACTCAAGGTCGAGCTCGTCCATCAGCGACGATGGGCGACCCGGGATGAAGCGCGGCGCGATCTGTTCGCCTACATCGAGGGCTACTACAATCGGCAACGCATCCACTCGGCACTCGGCTATCTTACGCCCGAGCAAGCCGAGAGGACCACGAAATGATCTCTCTGTGTCCGCGACACCGAGGGAGGATCAA
>NZ_JBKFAP010000072.1:0-962 GCF_053345715.1 Methylobacterium sp. D48H | reverse complement strand
GGCAGGTTCTGCAGCGCCACGTCGTGCACCACCTGGTCGTAGGCCCGCTGCAGGAAGGTCGAGTAGATCGCCACGAACGGCCGGTAGCCCTCGGTGGCCAGACCGCCCGCGAACGTCACCGCGTGCTGCTCGGCGATGCCGACGTCGAAGGTCTTGTCCGGGTGCGCCTTGCCGAACAGGTCGATGCCGGTGCCCCCCGGCATCGCCGCGGTGATCGCCACGACCTTGTCGTCGGCGTCGGCCGCCTTGATCAGGCTCTCGCCGAACACCCGCGTGTAGGCCGGCGCGTTCGGCTTGGCCTTGGCCTGGACCCCTGAGACCACGTCGAACTTGACCACGCCGTGGTAGCGGTCGGCCGAGGCCTCGGCGGGCGCGTAGCCCTTGCCCTTCTGGGTGACGACGTGGAGCAGGATCGGGCCGTGCTCGGCGTCGCGGACGTTCTTGAGCACCGGCAGCAGGTGGTCGAGGTTGTGCCCGTCGACCGGGCCGACGTAGTGGAAGCCCATCTCCTCGAACATGGTGCCGCCGCCGACCACGAGCGAGCGGGCGTATTCCTCGGCCGCGGCGGCGCGCTGGTAGAGCGCCTTGGGCAGGAGCTTGCCGAGCTGCTTGGCGGTCTCGCGCAGGGACTGGTAGGCGCCGCCCGAGGCGAGGCGGGCGAGGTAGGCCGACATGGCGCCGACGGGGGGCGCGATCGACATGTCGTTGTCGTTGAGGATGACGATCAGGCGCGAGTGCAGGGCGCCGGCGTTGTTGAGGGCCTCGTAGGCCATGCCGGCCGACATCGAGCCGTCGCCGATGACCGCGATGGCGTTGCGGCGCTTGAGCGGGCGGTTCTTCTGCTTGGCGGCGGCGTTGTCGAGGTCGCGGGCGACCGCCATGCCCAGCGCAGCCGAGATCGAGGTCGAGGAGTGGGCGGCGCCGAAGGGGTCGTAGACGCTCTCGCTCCGCTTGGTGAAGCC
>NZ_JBKFAP010000071.1:0-1130 GCF_053345715.1 Methylobacterium sp. D48H | reverse complement strand
CTCGCCACTACTGACGGAGTCTCGTTGATGTCCTTTCCTCCGGGTACTGAGATGTTTCAGTTCCCCGGGTTCGCTTCAAACCCCTATGAATTCAGGATTTGATACCTTCACATGACCAACCGTATTGTTGCTTCTACGGAGCCAGTCCGCGGGTGTCCGCGGAAAGACAGGCCATAGAAACACAATACGGAAGGTCGAAGGTGGGTTTCCCCATTCGGAAATCCCTGGATCAAAGCTCGTTCGCAGCTCCCCAAGGCTTATCGCAGCGTACCACGTCCTTCATCGCCTCTCAGCGCCAAGGCATCCACCGAATGCTCTTAAGGCACTTGATCGCTCTCGTGATCGATGTCCGTTCTTTTGCGACTGGGTCCAGAGGATCCAGCGCAAAAGTCTGACACGGTCACAAAAAGACCAGTGATCAGGTCGTTTCCGACCCGATCACCGTATGCTTGCCGAACATGACCGCCGGGGTTGGCAGCTTTCGCTGCCCCAACGGCCACATTCCCTCTTCACGATGTCACTGATGTCTTCGCCTGACAGCACGTCCAGCCGAACCTGACGGTCCTCGCTGATCATTGCTGCGGCAAACGCATGTTCCAGATAGCGGGCTCGACACCGTCTCATTGAGCGAAGCTGCAGGAGCAGCCTCAAGTCCCAAAAAAGTGGTGGAGCCAGACGGGATCGAACCGACGACCTCATGCTTGCAAAGCACGCGCTCTCCCAGCTGAGCTATGGCCCCAAAGGGTCAAGCCGCAGGCAGAGCCTCCCGTCCATGGTGGGCCTGGGACGACTCGAACGTCCGACCTCACCCTTATCAGGGGTGCGCTCTAACCACCTGAGCTACAGGCCCAGTACGATCGAGCGTCACGGCTGACACAAGGTCGGACCGATCCGCGATCGCGCTATCTGGTGAGGAAGAGAAACGAGGACGGCGCGTGTCCCGCCAAGGGGCTCTGACTGAGCCCTGATATTCTAATGACGCCGTCCGAGGAGCGGACCGGAGACCGGTCATCCTGCTGTCAGCATCCTTAGAAAGGAGGTGATCCAGCCGCAGGTTCCCCTACGGCTACCTTGTTACGACTTCACCCCAGTCGCTGACCCTACCGTGGTCGCCTGCCTCCTTGCGGTTG
>NZ_JBKFAP010000070.1:0-1183 GCF_053345715.1 Methylobacterium sp. D48H | reverse complement strand
CGCAGGTCGTGCCGTTCTTCGCCAAGCTGCCGCGATGCCTGGTCGGCATGGAGGCGTGCGGCACAGCGCACCACTGGGCCCGGGAGCTCATGAGCCTCGGCCACGACGTGCGGCTGATGCCGCCGGCTTACGTGAAGCCGTACGTCAAGCGCGGCAAGACCGATGCGAACGATGCCGCAGCCATCTGTGAGGCGGTGACGCGCCCGAGCATGCGCTTCGTGCCCGTGAAGTCGACCGAGCAGCAGGCGGCGCTGGCGCTGCACCGGACGCGCGACCTGCTGGTCAAGCAACGCACGCAGCTGGTGAACATGATCCGCGGCCTGCTCGCTGAGTTTGGGATCGAGATGGCGCGGGGCCTGCGGCACGCGCTCGAACTGGCGGCCCGACTCTCGGCCGGCGACGCGGCCGAGGTGCCGCCGTTAGCCCAGCGCGTGGTGACCGGGTTGGCCGATCAGATCGGTGCCTTGCAGATCCAACTCACCCGACTGGAGAAGGAGTTGCTCGCCTGGCATCGGGACAGCGACCTGTCGCAGCGCCTGGCGACGATCCCGGGTGTCGGCATCGTGTCGGCAACCGCGTTGGCCGCCTCGGTGAGCGAGCCCGGACGCTTCCGCTCCGGTCGGCAGTTCGCGGCCTCGTTGGGCCTGACACCGCTGCAGAACTGCAGTGGCGGCAAGGAGCGCCTGGGCCGGATCTCGCGCATGGGCGACCGCTACCTGCGCCGGCTGCTCGTGGTCGGCATGACCTCTCTGATCCGGCGTGCGAAGACGACACCGACCTCGGTCGACCCGCGGCTGCCGGCGCTGCTGCAGCGTAAGCCGGTGCGCGTGGTGACCGTGGCGGCGGCCAATCGCACGGCGCGGGTCGCCTGGGCGATCATGACCCGCGGCGGCACCTACCGCGCACCGGCGGCCACGGCCGCCTGACAGCACGCAAAGGAGACGTTTCCAGGTTGCGAGGACGATGAGAGTTGATGGCGAACCGGTCAGACCGGGAGCCGGGACACCCCGCCGCCTGTCCAGGGCGTCATAGCCCGCGAAGCAGAGTGGGACCCAGCTCGCGGATACCATCAGGGCCAGCGGTCAACATGAACGACTGCATCGAAAGGCCGGACACAAGACTGCACCCGACCAACGCGTCAGAAGCTCAATTCGCCACTTGCAATGCGGGAGCCATCCACACA